>JAHFOW010000277.1 GCA_023261465.1 Planctomycetota bacterium | reverse complement strand
ATAATGCAATGGTGGCGGCAGAGATAGCATCGTACCTTCTTGTTTTCAAGCTTTTCGAAGAACATTGCTTCCTTCATATATTATTTACCTCAGGAATACAAAAAAAGAAGTTTTTCCACAGCAAACTCACATGAGCCAAAGGCTCACAAAAAAGTATGAAAATTTGCATTTCCACAATAATAACTTATATTACATTACAGATTTTCACGCATTCTGGCAAGTGTTTTATCTAATATACCCTGTGTTTATCGAAATATTTGTTGACTAAGATATTTTTAGTGATACAATAAAAAAAATTTGATTTTCTGTTATCTTTTAATTTTGTGGCAGATTGTGTAAGTGTTGATAAAATTGTGATAGTAATATAGATTTTAATAATTCGAACATTACGATAATGGCAAACCCTGAGTGATCTGGGGACGCAAAGTAAAGGGTCTTTACCAAGCTGATTATAAAGATCGCCTTGCTACCGAAAGTGTTTTATGAAATTAAGATTGAAATTTAAAAATATTGAAAACCTTACAAAGGGCATATTTTAAGGAATATGTCCGTTGTAAGGTTTTTTTGTTTTAAGTCTGAAATTTGAATTTATTATTTTAAATCCTTTTCTTTAAAAGGAGGTGAAATGAAAATATTACGTTTGAGTATGTAAAGGAATATTTTAATAACATTAAGGAGGATTTTGACATGGAGAAGAAAAGGAGTCGCACAGGTTTTACATTAATAGAATTGCTTGTAGTAATTGCCATTATTGGTATCCTTGCCGGTATTTTGCTACCTGCATTAAGCAGGGCACGTGAATCAGCTCGCAGGATAGCGTGCGCATCGAATCTTAAACAAATTGGCTTGGCTATGCATATGTATTCGAATGACAATAGTGGTAATTACCCTGGAAAAGACCTTACTACTGGAACCGCAGCATTGGAATTAAATTCACTTGGATTGCTTTTTAATAACTATATTTCTGATAGAAAGGTTTTTAGATGTCCAAGTGACTCCGCTGTTACTGTGGCATCGAATGAGCAATTAACAACGACTATTACATCATTTACAACTGACAAATGTAGTTACGGTTATGATGATAATCACAATGAGACTGATGATCCTGCTGTTGCTATAGCTGCTGATAGATTAGGTACAAGAACTGCTGGACTTTTACTCTCAACTAATCATAATCAAAAAGGTCAAAATGTGCTTTACATAGATGGTCACGTTGAATGGAAAGGTACAGGTACCTGTGGATATTTTATGGGTACATCGACTGGTTATGATAACATTTATACAGGGGTAGGTGGAACTGAGGCCGTCCCTGTTGCTAGCACAGCAGGTACCGATACAGCAATAATGCAATAAATATTCTCATTTATTAGGTTTTTTTAAAAAAGGGTAATGTTTTTAAACATTACCCTTTTTTGTTGTGTTTCTCATTTGATTGATTTTGTTTCTTGTTTTTTCAGTCGACACCCTGTTTATATTGCATAGGAATTTTCATTTCAGTGAAGTGAGTTTCTTAATAAACACATTTTTGATATTAATGTAAATGAGCGTTGGTTGAAATCTGTTTATAGTAACGACTTCAGTCGTTATCCGGGGGGTGAACAGTATGAAGATGGGGTGTCGAAGAAATTAATGTGCATCATTTCTTTTTGTCTGTAAGTACCTCATTCATACTACCGCTGCGATAACCCTCCATATCAAGAGTGACATACTTGTAGCCAATTTCTTTGAATTTTTTTACGATTTCTGTACGTTTGTCATCTTGTAAGAGTAAAGGAATATCATCGGGTAATACCTCTATGCGTGCAATAGTATCGTGATGTCTGACGCGAAACTGTTTCATACCGATACCCCTCATATAGTCCTCTGCAGCGGCAACGATAGTCAGTTTTTCTTCCGTAATGGATTGTCCATAAGGGAATCGGGAAGACATGCAGGCGTACGATGGTTTGTCCCAGTTGGAGAGGTTGAGATATTTTGAAATCTCCCGTATATCAGCCTTTCTCAATCCGCTTTCTCTTAAGGGGCTGCGTACTTCGAGTTCCCGTGCGGCATCAAGACCAGGCCTGTATTCATTTACATCATCGAGGTTTGCGCCGTCTGCAACGTTTTTAAACCCTTTTTCTTTTGCAATTTCTTGAAGCTTTCCAAAGAGTTCCGATTTACAAAAATAACAACGATTGGGGGGGTTCTCGGCAAATCCCTTGATGCCGAGTTCGCTTGTATGAATTGTCATATGTGGAATGCCAATTTCCTGTGCAATCCTCTGCGCCTCTTCATATTCATGGGCAGGATATGTTTCCGAACGTGCAGTAATAGCCAATGCCTTATTTCCCAGTACATCATAACAAACTTTTGCAACAAGGGAGCTATCCACGCCGCCGGAAAAGGCCACCACGACACTTTCCAGTTTTTTTATATTTTCTTTTAATATTTGAAGTTTTTCTTGTGTATTCATAGTTAAGTAGGAAAAAGTTAAAAGGCCACGGAAGAAAATGTATTATCTTTGTGGCCATGGTTTTTGATATGCAGTGTTATGATAAGTCGAGCATTCTCTGTATTGCAATTCGTGCCTTCGCGGCGATGTCATCAGGTACCTTTATCTGATAAACAAGGTCCTCCAATGACCACAGTACTTTTTCCAGGCTGATGAGTTTCATGTTGGAACAATCGGCAAGCCGGGTAATTGTATAAAAGCGTTTTTGCGGATTTTCTTTCATTAAAC
>JAHFOW010000004.1:20644-29799 GCA_023261465.1 Planctomycetota bacterium | reverse complement strand
TAAGGGCATTTTTCCATGTTACGGACACACAATACGCGGGTAATATATTATGCGCCGGATTAGAAGAAAAAGGCGCTGTCAATAAGAAACAGGAATTGTTACAGCAGGCATTTGAGGCAGGGAAAAATCTGCTGATATAACTCCGGGCATTGCTTTTGAAAGAGGCAACTTCGGCTTGCATACGCTTAATCCCGAAGGATTGAGTTGTATAATAATTATGAGAAAGTATTTACAGAGGTATTAAAAAGAATAGTTTTTATGAAAGAACAGGAAACCGGAAAAAAAGACGAGAGACAGCACCGATGTCCTGGCGAACCTTACACAATCAGTGATTCCGTATGCAGAGGCAGGCAGCGTGTGCGTTATCCTAAATGCAATGTGTGCCTGGATAAGATGGAACCCGCGAGTTTCAGCCAGCCTCACGCGGAGTTTAAATTGTCGATGAATATCTTTAAGAGTTACGATATTCGTGGAAAATATCCGTCGGAAATTGATGACCAGACGTCGCGCAAGATTGGCGTTTCTATGGCCCAATTTTTTAAAGAGAAAAATCCCAATGCAAGGAATATCGTTGTTGGGAGGGATATGAGAACATCGTCCAAATCTCTTACCAACGCCCTGATTGAGGGATTATGTACTGCAGGATTGAATGTTATTAATATTGGCGTTGTTTCGACAGAAATGACCTATTTTGCCGTAGGTAATTACCAATACGACGGCAGCGTCATGGTTACTGCTTCTCATAATCCCGCCGAATACAATGGGTATAAGATATGCAGGGAACAGGCCATCCCTGTCAGTTTTGAAACAGGGATAGAGCGCATAGCAAAACTGACGAAGCAGTATCACCCGCCGCGAGGAGAACAACTCGGCAAGGTTGTGATGAGCGATATTTTTAAGGATTACAAAAAGCATGTCTTAAAATTTGCATCTAACCTCAGACACCTCCGCGTGGTGGTTGATGCAGGAAATGGCATGGCAGGCAAGACCGTTCCTCTGGTCTTTGAAGGACTTCCGGTCGAAATTATTCCACTCTATTTTGAACTGGACGGCAGTTTCCCCAACCACGAGGCGAATCCCCTGAAGCCTGAAAACATGGCCGATCTCCAGAAGAAGGTACGTGAAACACGGGCGCATCTGGGAGTTGCCTTTGACGGTGATGCGGATCGCTGTATGTTTGTCGATGAGATGGGAAGGATTATTGGAAGCGATATTATCACTGCATTGCTTGCCCGGCAATTCCTCGAACGGGAAAAGGGAGCGGCAATTTTATACGATGTCCGCTCAAGCTGGGTTGTTCCGGAAGAAATAAAGGCATCGGGCGGCGTGCCCTACCGTGAACGCGTGGGCCATGCTTATATGCGGGCTTCCCTTCGGGAGAAAAAGGCGGTCTTTGGGGGAGAGTTGGCAGGACACTATTATTTCAGGGATAACTATTACTCTGACTCAGCTATGGCAGCCTTCCTTATGGTGCTGGAGATTTTAAGTACCCGGCGTGTTCCTTTTTCCAATATTATTGCGCCACTCAGACGTTATTATGCTACAGGCGAAATAAACTTTGAAGTGGATGATAAGGACGCAAAGATCATCGAGATTGAAAAGAAATTTTCAAACGGCAAGATAAACCACCTTGACGGAGTTACGGTGGAATATCCGGATTGGTGGTTTAATATAAGAAAGTCCAATACCGAATCTTTACTCCGGTTGAATCTGGAGGGTAAAACACCGGAGATCATGGAAAAGGGTAAAAGACTGCTCCTCGCTATTATTCAGGGCAAATCCCCTTAAGGGACGGAAAATAGTGTTTGACCCTGGCTCGTTCCTAAACTTTGTCCGGGAATGTAATTTCCTGCAAAGCTTCTGCTTTACGTGAAGCGGAGCTTCACGAACACTTGAGTTCCCAAGCCAGAGCTTGGGAACCAGACATGCTTAAAATGCAATAACAAAGTTGCCGTAAGGCTTCATTTATTTCCGTGATAAACGGTTACTTAGGTATAATTTTATATACAGGTGAATTATTTATGTTTGCTTTTTATTGGAAGGTAAAAAAGTATTTGCGTATGTGCTTATACACGGCATGCGTATCTCTTTTTGTCTTTAACTCGCATCAGATACTCTGGGCCAAGCATCCAGTCCGGGCAGTTAGAGAAGAGGAATTTTATGTCAAATTTAACAAGGGGTTATTATCGGTAAAATTGAAAAATTCTCCAATGAGAAAGGCATTAGAAGAAATCCTGAAGCAGAGCAGGTCAAGGATGTGGATGAACGATACCATCGATGATGTCGTTACCATAGAGTTTCAAGATGTCCCTGTCAGGGAAGGGGTGCGCAGGATACTCAAAGGTAAAAATTATGCATTCATCTATTCCCCGCTTCATTTTAAAGAAGGCAAACTCACCATCGTTAGTTCGAGTAAGTCTGATGAAGCTTCTACGCCGGATGAGAGGATGGGTTCGAGAAAAAAACCTATGCCCGCTGTGGCCAAACATCAGAAACCAACCGAAAAAGCCTCGTTTGAAAATCTTATGAAGGATGCGCTGGGGCATGAAGATGCGGACAAGAGAGAAGAAGCTATTATTGCATTGGGCGAAAGCAAGGATAAGAGGGCGATAGAAGTAATTTCAAAGGCGCTGTCAAACGACCCAAGCGAGGACGTACGGTTAAGTTCAATTGACGCCCTGTTGGAAATTGGCGATAAAACGGTTGTCGAACCCCTTTCGTCAGCGCTGAAAGACAAGGAACCCTGGGTGCGTGAAAGCGCCGTAGAGGCCCTTGCCTCAATAGGCGGAAACGAAGCGATCGAGTTTATTAAAAGCGCGCTCAACGATACCGACAGTTCCGTCCGTGATCTGGCACAGGAGACACTCGATGAAATGAAGGGTGGGGATAATTAAGAATACCACGAAATTCGCTTTAACAGGAGCGAATTGGTTACCACCGACACTGATGAAAATGCCATAGCAAGCCCTGCATACTCAGGTTTTAGACTTATACCAAAAAACGGATACAAGACCCCGGCGGCAATGGGGAGTCCAATAATATTATAAAAAAATGCCCAAAAGAGATTTTGTTTGATTTTAGTCAGTGTCTGCCTGCCCAGGTGAATAGCCCGCACGACATCCATCATATCATTTTTAACTAAAACAATATCCCCTGTTTCCTTTGCAACGTCCGTCCCCGCCCCAATAGCAATACCCACGTTGGCCTGGGCCAGGGCCGGGGCGTCATTAATGCCGTCACCGACCATACCTACCTTCAGCCCCTCTTTCTGCAAGTTTTTTATAATTTCCCTCTTTTCTGCAGGCGTCACTTTTGCGCGGTATTCTTTGATGCCGACTTCTGAGGCAACTGCCCTTGCTACCTGTTCGCTATCTCCTGTTAACATAATTGTTCGTATATCCAGGCTTGTTAACCGGGGCAGTATCTTCTGTGCATTTTGTTTTATTTTATCCATAAGACCGATGAGCCCCACGAGTGTCTTGTCATACGCTGCATATACGAGGGATTTTCCCTGTAATTCAAATGATTCTGCCTTCTCCCGTACCTCATCCATTGTTACCCCATGTACTTTCAAAAGGCCTTCACTTCCGACAATCAGCTCCTTTTCCTTATACCAACACGTGACACCACTTCCTGGTTCCTCCTGGAATTCCCTAACCTGATCCCAAACAATGTTTCTGGTTTTTGCTTCATCCACCACCGATTGTGCGAGAGGGTGGTTTGAAAAACTGCACCCGGCAGCAGCAAAGGTAAGTAATTCAGATTTGTTCGTGGAGTGTAAAGGTACAATATCCGTTATCACAAAGCGACCCTCGGTAATCGTCCCCGTTTTATCAAATACAAGGGTATCGAGCCGTGCAATCTCCTCAAGGGCGCTTGCTCGTTTTATAAGGATGGCATGTTCAAGCCCCACACCGCAACCCACCATGATAGCTGTAGGAGTCGCAAGCCCCATGGCGCATGGACACGCAATTACCATAACCGCAATCGCCGTTTTTAACGCCCAGAGAAAGGGCTGTCCACCACTATAATCAGGAAACAAAAGATACCAGCAGGCAAAGGTTGCCATGGATAATCCTACAACTATCGGAACAAAGATGTTCGACACCTTATCTGCAAATCTCTGGATGGGCGCCCTGTCCATCTGGGCGTCTTCTACCATCGTGATAATGTGCGATAATACGGTTTCCTCCCCCACCATAGTTGCCTTTACAACAAGAACACCCGTTTTGTTTATCGTAGCCCCTGTCACACGGTCGCCTTTTTGTTTTACCACAGGCATAGATTCACCCGTTACCATCGACTCATCCACAGATGAAACACCCCCGATTACCTCGCCATCCACGGGGACGATTTCACCAGCCCGAACCACGACTTTATCATCAACCTGAAGGATGGATGCACTTACCTCAGTTTCACTTCCATCCGGCAAGAGTAACCGCGCCCTGTCTGCCTGGAGTTTTGCTAATTTCTGGAGCGCCAGACTTGCCCTGCCTTTGACCCGCTCTTCCAGAAATTTCCCGATACGAATAAAGGTAATCAACATTACGGCCGTCTCGAAAAATGCGTGACCCTGTAACCCAAAGCTACCAAACAATGCAAAGATGCTATACGCATAGGATGACAAAACGCCTAACGATACCAGCACGTCCATATTGGCAAAGAGATTTTTTACCGACTTGTAGGCGCTTACAAAAAAGTCCATACCAGGACCCAGTATCGTCACGGTGGCAATAATCATGAACATGTACGGCATATAGGGATGAAACGAAACAACTATAGGTCCGTACATAAGGAACATCATAACAAGGGAAGCCACGATGCTCACAATAAGCCAGCCCAATTGGAACGAGGTCTTTGTGGTTTGACCGAGAGGTATACGTTCCTGAGCGCTATAACCAACGTCCTTTATGTAAGAAAAAATGTCTGTTTTGCCGAGAACATCGCCGTCATAGGTTGCCATTCCTGTTGAGTTGGAAAAATTAACGCGAACAAATTTAATCCCTTTAAAATCCTTCAACCGACGTTCGATGTTCATTGCACAATTTACGCAGTGCATACCGGCAATATCAAATTTTATTGTCTGCTCAGCCATATTTTGCCTTAATGTTCAGGAAATTCAATGACGGTGCAGAGACGCAAGATTTTGCGTCTCAACATGCCCGTGCTGTTTAATCATAAAGATTGAATCAAAAATTATGCATGATAATTCGGATTTCAGGGAAAGGTTCCTTTTTCCTGATCTGCAGTTTATACGGTTCGCAAAATCACCCGCGCGGGACTTCCGTCACCGCCTTTTATTTTTAATGGAAGGGCGAAGAGCTCATACTCTCCCGCCGTTACCACCCTTAAATCAAGACCTTCAAGAATAATGACGCCGTTTTTTAAAAGGATGTGATGGGTATCTGTGCACAGAAATTTATCTACGGAAAGATAATCGATTCCTACGAGCCTTACGCCACAATCTACGAGGCGCCGGGCAGCTTCCCCGGTAATGTAGACGAAATCTTTTTGAAATACAGGAAGGTTCCAATAGGCAGAGTTGACGGTCTTAAAGAGAATACGCTGCGTGTTCTTTAATTGCAACGATTTCAGTTCAGCGAGACCTATCTTTTCCCTGTTTTGTATCTCGAAAACCGTTGCCTTTCCTATGAGATAGTCAAGAGGAATCTGGTCTACGGCAATACCATCGTCTTCGTAGTGACAGGGTGCGTCGATGTGCGTTCCGCAATGTGAACCAAATTTCAGTTCTGATATATTACAGGAATCGCCGTGAGAAATTGAGTTTGTTTTTTGAATGAAAACCGGAGGGTCAGCAGGCCATGTGAGAAGGGTATTTGTAATGGGGAGGGTAATGTCGAAGAAGTTCGCCATGTCTGAATTTGAGGAGTACGATTTAAGATAAAGAAGTCTTCCGGGTGTAAAATTATCCGCGGTTAAACCAGCCGGGAAAATATTAAGAAATTGAGAATTGTACGAATATAATTTTGCATCTTCTCAACCTCTATCGATTAACGTAATGTTAAATTTGAAGCCACCTTGAGTATCTCGTCGGCACTGATATCCGATGTCAGGCAGTAGGTACTGCCTTCTTCTTCCCATAACACCGCATTGAATCCGCGACAATTTCCCACATAAAATTCCTTTGTATCGAATTGTACTTTTTCAAGATTTCTCATGGGGAGACCGCTATTGCGTACTACCTGAAGGGTTAATTTATTTCCGCCTTTGTTTAAAATGAAACAAGAACTGCTTGTGCCGCAAATTTGGACAGGCAACCCGCCAACAACACGTATTTGGCCTGAATTGAGAAGAGGAGATGAATTACCCTGGCCGACATTTAAATTACTTCCAAAATAGTCCATTATATTTCCTACAATGGATGTTTTTTCATTGAATACCAGGTTGTCACTGTCACTGACTGCCTGCACATGGTTTTTTACGGCGTTGTCAACAATTGAAATCTGGTCATTTGAATAAGATCCATAGTTCGTATAATAAAAAATACCGCCTGCAATAAGAAGAAGGAGCGATGCGGCAACGGCGTATGAACGCGGAGAAAAGAATAAACGGGTAATTTTTTCTTTGGAAGCAGTTTCCTGAATTACAGATTCTTTGTTAATTGCTGCTATGCCTTCGATAATTCTGTGATGGAGGTGCGGGGGGGCTTTGGTGTTTATACAATGCGCCTTGACAAGCGCCCGAATACCTTTTTCAAACTCATATCTTTGACGACACGCGCTGCAATTATCTAAATGTTTCTTTACGACAATTCCATGTGAATCGCTTATTTCCCCATCCATGTACTCATAAAGATATTCCACTGCTTCAATACAAGACATCATTTTTTCCTCTTAATAAAACCCTTATCTTTTGCATATTCCCAGAGACTTTTCTGAAGTAACTTCCGGCTACGATTCAACCTCGACTTTACAGTACCAATCGGCACATTGGTGATTTCCGCAATATCCTTGTAAGATAATTCTTCCACATCAGAATACAAAATAACCTCCCGATATTCTAACGGCAAACTGTCGATTGCGTGTTTTATATCATCATCCACCATTAAGTTATCAAGGTCATTATATTTGTCTTCCAAAGAGTCTATTAGTTCTTCCCTGTCTTCCTGTTTATTCGCAAAATTTACATTCAACGCTTCGATATCGTCATAACCAATCTCGCCAGGCGTATTCGCCGCTTTTCTATACCTGTTGATAAAGGTATTCCGAAGTATCTTATACAACCATGCCTTTACATTCGTACCTTTTTGAAAGGTATCAAAGAAACGATACGCTTTTAAATATGCCTCCTGAACAAGGTCTTCCGCTTCCTCTTTATTGAACACTAACCGTACTGCCATATTGTAGAGGGAATCGATATGCCCAAGGGCAATCTCTTCGAATTCTTTTTTTCTCTTATTTTCTTCCCTCATTGATAAAAATTTCCTTTTTTAAAAACAATAAAATGTTCAATAAAGTTCCTGAATTGTTTTTTTATTATATAAATATTTTTGAATACATTCAAGGCAATAAAAACCCCTGCCCGGAAAGTTTTGCAGATAACGAATATCTTTCATCATTAAAAGGGAAATTCCTATGATATGACCTTTCTTTGTGTTATTCTTAAAGAAGAGAATGTTTAATTGTTTCTACATATTTTATTTAATGCTTATGGGGGACACGCCAACAAAACATAATGAATATATTATTAATATACCCTGAATTCCCGGATACATTTTGGAGTTTCAAACACGCCCTTAAGTTCATACGCAAAAAGTCCTCCTTTCCACCATTAGGCCTCCTGACAGTTGCCGCAATGTTGCCGTCAGCGTGGTCAAAGAGGTTGGTTGATGTCAATGTGACAAGGCTCACGGACAAAGATCTGGCATGGGCTGATTATGCGTTTATCAGCAGCATGGTTGTACAAAGAACGTCGGCTCAGCAGATCATTGGGCGTTGTAAGGCAGCCGGCGTCTGTGTGGTTGCCGGCGGGCCTTTATTCACGAGTGAGCATGAACAATTTGAGCATGTCGACCATTTCGTCCTCAACGAAGCAGAGCTGACCATGCCATCCTTTTTGGAAGACCTGAATAATAATTGTGCACGGCGTGTATATACATCCTCGCAATTTGCCGACATTCAAAAAACTCCGGCGCCTCTTTGGGAGCTGGCCGATCTGAGGCAATACGCCTCGATGAGCATACAATACTCACGGGGTTGTCCGTATCACTGCGAGTTCTGTAATGTGACGTCTTTATTTGGACGACGTACCCGCAACAAGACTGCCGGACAAATTGTTGCCGAGTTGGATCGTTTCTACAACATGGGGTGGCGTGACCAGGTATTCTTTGTAGATGATAATCTCATCGGGAACAAGAAAATCCTCAAGGAGGAATTGTTGCCTGCTTTAATCAAATGGCAAAAAGAACATGTGCCGATACCGTTTAACACGGAAGCCTCCATCAACCTGGCCGATGATGAAGATCTGATGCGCATGATGTCCGATGCAGGTTTTAATGCGGTTTTTGTCGGAATAGAAACGCCGGATACGGATGGCCTGGCGGAATGTAACAAAAAACAGAACAAAAACCGTAACCTGATCGAAGACGTGCGGCGTATTCAGCGAGCCGGCCTTCAGGTACAGGCAGGCTTTATCGTAGGCTTTGACAGTGATACGCCGTCCATCTTTCAGCGGCAAATTGATTTTATCCAGAAAAGCGGAATTGTGTCAGCGATGGTCGGTCTGCTTCAGGCACCGGCAGGGACAAAGCTATACGACCGTTTAAAGCAGGAAGGGCGCTTGCTTGGGCAGATGTCGGGGAACAATGGAGACGGTACCACGAACATTATCCCTACTATGGACAACGATACGTTTCGGGAAGGATATAAAAAAATATTGAGATATATTTATTCCCCCGAAAATTATTACCATCGTATAAAGACCTTCTTTCGGGAATATAAAGTGCCAAAGATTAAAGCCCAGTTTAAATTTAATCATCTCCTTGCATTATTTCGTGCCGTATATCACCTTGGTATCCTGAGCAATGAACGTGGCCAATTCTGGAAACTCTTGTTATGGACGTATTTTCATCGTCGGGAATTATTACCACTGTCCATTACCCTTGCAGTTTACGGTTACCATTTCCGCAAAGTTAG
>JAHFOW010000004.1:12915-20544 GCA_023261465.1 Planctomycetota bacterium | reverse complement strand
CGGATTTTCTAATGTGGCCAAAACGATCAAGCCAAACAATTAGATTTTATGCCGACCACACCTCCAACCGGTTACCTTCTGGGTCATAGAGAAAAAACGAACGCCCGCCCCATGGGTGGTTTTTGACCTTGCCGGTATTGACTCCCCGTGGTTGCAGGAGCTGCCATACCTCATCGGCATTATCTACCTGAATAGCCAACGTCAAACCCTGGCCGCCAGAACTCTTGATTGTTGCCCGTTGATCATTTGCCACACTTACACGGGCATGTGCGTTTACCTTAAATTCTACAAACCAATCGTTCTTAAACGTTACGGGAAAACCTAAAACATCCCGATAAAAGACAACCGTTTCCTGCCATTGCCGGCAATACAATATGGTGTTTACAATCCGAACAGATTCATTCATTCAGCACTGCCGATACATTAAAAAATAATCTCTGCCCCAGATGTTGAAACGCTTCAACCCATCTGGCAGCATCGTTATCGCCCGTTCTTCCTTTCTCCAGAAATTCCTTATAGCGTGTTTTTGCTATTTTGAAGTAGATATTTTGTAAACGCCAGTAATTTATTTCAATGGGGAGTGATTGCAACAACTCCAGTACTTTTTGGGTTTTCAGAAGCAGTGAAATGTCTGATATATTCTTGTTAAGCCGCTCCATTATTTCCTCTGCTTTGAGTCGGACTTTGAATTCGAGTTCCAATGATTCTACAGTTACCTGCCACTTCTTCATATCTTTCATTATCGTGCGAATTTTTTCAGCATCCGCTCCATCTTCAAATGCCTTTCTTAAATCATCGTTCAGGATAAAATCGGCAACCATATAAAACGCCTTTGGAATAGGTATCCCCGTCTTCTGGAAAAAACCCATCAAAACACGGTTATTTTCATACATGCGGCGGTAGGTATCTTCGAACTCCCGTATTGTTGAACTAATAACCTGATTTAAAATTTTGCGCTGTTCATCTTTAAAAAGATCTCGCAGGGAATAATTATGCATGCCAAAATATTTATCCATCATCCTCACAATGTCTACAAAGGCGCCTTTTTCGAAAACTTCGATCATCGCGCTTTTCATGGATTGGTATTCTTCATTTCCGGGGAAAATGCGTACGCCGCCATTAAAATCATGATTGCCGAGGTATAACCCGCTAAAAATCATGCATTCGGTCTTGCCGGTAATCTCCGAGGTGACAAGAATCCGTCCTACGGCCAATCTCGTTTTTCCCGCTTCTATCTTCTGGTAGTCTTCTATCGTCACACCATAGCAATAAATATTGGCACTATCGGCATACGTTTCAAAGAGAGAACTGACGGCGAAGTGTACACCAACCTTCTTGAGATCGATCGTGGCTGGTTTAACGAATTTCTCGTATATATGAGCACCATTGCTATGCTCAACTACGTTACTCTTCGCCTTCGCAAGTATTTTTTGAAAACCAATCTCAAGACCATAATTAAAGACGTCTTTAAACAATTGTACAGCCCTGCCTGCATATTCCATAATCTGGACGGTTTCAATACCTGAAATCTCAGAAAAAAACCACCCGCAGCTTGTATACATCAGCATGGCATGCCTTTGCATTTCCAGGAGTTTGAGGACAATTACCCGCTCATCTTTGTTTAAATTTCCCGTTGCATGCCTTGCAATAAATCCGTCAATATTCTCCCTTGAGCGATTAAGGACTACTTCAATATATGCATCCCGGGCATCCCACGGATTCTCAAAGTATTCATTTGCTTTATTTTCATAGGCGGACACTAATTGATCTCGGAGCCAGTCCATGGCTTCGCGCAGAGATATTCTCCATTCCTGCCGCCATTCCGGGAGTCCGCCGGATTTACACCCACAATCACTTCTCCATCTTTCTATACCATGCATACAACTCCACGATGTATTTTCACGTATTTCAACTTCATGCGTTGGAGGGTGTTTTTCAAGGTACTCTCCATAGTTTGTCAGCTTCGCCAATTTGTTGTGCTCAATGTGATTCAGGATAAATGCAAGAGCCATATCCCCGAATTTATGATGATGTCCGTATGACTCTCCATCGGTCGCAATAGTGAGTATCTGCGGCCACCGCCTTTTGCCGGAGAAACCGCTTACCAGGCGATTGGCAAAATCTTCTCCACTGTTCAATATGTTTTCAAACGCCACAGCATGGGATATTTGATTATCATAAAAGAAGATATCCATTGTGCGGCCTGATGGCAACCGGCAAAGATATGCCATGGTAGGGTCAATGTGTCCGTTATTCAAATCCTCCCACTCTTTGGAATCTATTTTTCTTACCCTGGAAGCCTGATGTTGAGCAAGGATAGTAAATTTTAAGCCCTGTTCTGCAAGAATTTCTAATGTTTCAATGTCAACAGCCGTTTCTGAGAGCCACATACCTTCGGGAAAACGCTTAAACCTGTATTCAAAGTCCTTAATACCCCAGATTATCTGGGTGCGTTTATCGCGGGTATTGGCAAGAGGCATGATGATATGATTATAAATCTGTGCAATTGCATTGCCATGTCCTGAACGTCCTTCCATACTCTGCCTGTCCGCATCAAGTATTGCCTGATAGATATCAGGAGAATAAGTCTCCATCCAGGAAAGGAGGGTAGGTCCAAAGTTGAAGCTTATCCGGGTATAATTGCTGATAATGTCCGTGATATGCCTTTCACCATCCAGTATTCGCGATGCGGAATTGGGGGCATAACATTCAGCATTCACCCGCTCATTCCAATCATGGTAAGGGAAAGCGGAGTCCTGTATCTCTATTGCCTCAAGCCACGGATTTTCCCTGGGAGGTTGATAGAAATGTCCATGAATACACATGTAACGTTCCATTTGAAGATGTTTCCTTTCGTAAAGAGCAAAACTACGCTATCTCATGACTATTTCATCACGAGGAGTTGCTTCGTCACTCCGTTCCCCACAATGAAGTTTGTACTGTATATATTTTTCTGAAACGATATTCGAGCTGTTTAATAATATACCAAAATAGCTCCTCTATTCAACAACAATGAATTACGTTATTTCTCTGGTCTCAAATATCCTTTTATAGGGGAAGAGATTGTCGTTACTGAAAGAGGTAAACCGATTGCTCTGCTTAAGACAAGACCCGAAGGGGAAGGCATTCAGGAAAAACTGGAATCGGCTGCCATGAGAGGTCTCGTCCGTCTTCCTCAAAAAAGGGAAATATCCCTGCCTGAAATGTTTCCTGGGCAAATACTACGTCCCGGCCCAAAGTGATATCAAAAGAAAAATGAGGATATTCAGAATTAAGTATGATTTCCCCGGAATTCAGCCCTTTCCACAATTTTAGACAAGCCGTTCCATTCTCATGGATTATTTTTTTTATATTCGCGATTACGTTAACACCGCGTAATTTTATCTTATTTAATTACTACGTGTTATGAAATAAATATAAAATCAATGAATTCGGAATTGTATTTGCGCTAAGACATCCTATAAATATTTTATTATGAAAAAGAAAATTTTTTGAAAGAAAGGTTACAAAATGAAAAGTGTAATAAATTTGACAAAAAGGCGAGATAGGGAAAATCTTACAGGAAGAATACAACGTGTGACAGCATTTGCTGCTTTTGTATTAATTGCGATTGGAGCTGTGTTTAGTATTTCTTCAGTTGCATCGGCGCAACATTATAAAAAAATAAACCTTGTCTCAGATCTTTCCAGCATGGCACCTGTTGCTGACACAAACTTAAAAAATCCCTGGGGTATTGCTCATTCAACGAATGGCCCATGGTGGGTTGCAAATAACCATACGGGTGTTGCTACGGTGTATGATGGTACTGGCCAACCTTTTCCTGGTGGCACTCCCTTGATCGTTAATATAAAATCTGCCTCCGGTGATAATGGTCCGGTTACAGGAACTGTTTTTAATAGTACAAATGATTTTAATGTTGTTACGTATAAACCAGCGGCATTCATTTTTGTGTCAGAAGACGGATCGATATCGGCCTGGAATCCTGATGTTGACCCCGCCAATGCAATTCTCATGGCACATAACCCCAATGCTATATACAAGGGTGTAACTATAGCAAATAATGGCGGTGCAAATTTACTTTATGTTGCTAATTTCCACGAAAGTAGCGTGGATGTATTCGACACAAATTTTGGTAAGGTTACCCTTAATAAAGGTGCATTTGTTGACAAAAAAATCCCGGATGGTTATGGTCCTTTCAATGTGCAAAATATAGAGGGTAAAATATATGTTGCTTTTGCCAAACAGTCTCCCGATAAAGTAGATGAAGTTGCCGGTCCAGGACTTGGTTTCGTCGATGTTTTTGACACCAGCGGGAAATTACTAAGACGGCTGAAACATAATATAAATTTGAATGCCCCGTGGGCTATTGTTCTTGCGCCAAGCGATTTTGGAAAATTTAGCGGTCGTTTGTTGGTGGGCAATTTTGGGAGTGGCCGTATTGCCGCCTATGACACTAATAATGGAAATTTCAAAGGTCTTCTCAGAAATCGTCGCGGAAAACCCGTCGTTAGTGAAGGACTCTGGGGTTTAGGGTTTGGCAATGGAGACAAAGCAGGCCCTGTAAACACATTATTCTTTGCCGCGGGTATTAACGATGAGGAAAATGGACTCTTTGGTACGATAACTCCTACTTCGAAGGCAAGTCAGGAAAATTAACGAATATACAGATTAAGACGAATTTAAGTCAAAATTGCTCTCTAACACTAATGAAGCAGGAATCGAAAAGAATAATGCTATGCTATAATTCGGTTTTTATAAAACGAATTCTGTAAAACAGAAAAGCCCATGATTGATAAAAACGTCATGGGCTTTTTGGTTTTATAGGTTGCTTCATTTTCAACTCTTTTGATAATCAGAGAAAAATGCTTGTCGCTTTTCAGCTTTTTCCCGTAATCGTTTCCCCCCATGCTCACCGTACTATAGTCTACCCCCATTATTTCTCCTATCTCAGCTCCGCTGAGTCCGCCAATCCGATATAACAAGTCCATTGCTATTTGCCTTATTATTCCTCGTTCCTTTTCTTTTTCACGAGAATACTCTTATATCTTCCCTGATACAAATGGCTGGTCCTTTTATGTCTTACCTTTTCTCATTAAGTGTGGTAAATTTATTTTCAATTCCATGCACAATCCCCGCACTGCTCTGCGCTACAAACCTGTAATAATAAGTCGTTTCAGGCGATAGTTCATCTATAGGTATACTTGCCATTGTAGAAACAGACCCATTTATATTTTGAGCGGGAGAGATATTCCCATATAATCCTCTGCTATAAAATTCATTAATTATACCATATTCAAACCACGTCTTTGTTGATAAGCCATTGGCGTTTGCTGTGCCATTCAATATCGCCGAATGAGCTGTCACATTTGACGCAAACCCCGTTGTCACTGTTGGAGGTAAAGGCGAAGCGGAAAGATTACTGTCAAATTCTGATACAAAGGCATCATAATAACCCTCAAAAGAAACATCATAAGAGCCTGGAGTTGTTGGAAAGTTTGACGAACCGGTATAACCGGTCACATAGATATCTCCATCTGCGTCTATGGCTAAAGAACGGCAGGAATCGTAAGAGGCCCCTCCTAAATATGTGGATGCAAGCAAGCGGGCCAAATCTCCACTCATCTTTGATACAAAGGCACTGGTACTGCCCTCCTTATTAGTCGTTTGATAAACGCCCGGTGTCGTTGGAAAGTCTGTCGACCCGGTCTCGCCAGCCACATATACATTCCCACCTGAGTCTATAGTTATAGAATTGACATAATCATAGTTAGATCCGCCTAAATACGTGGATGCGAGCAGGCGAGTCAAATCCCCGTTTAACTTCGACACAAAACCATCTACAATGTTATAAGAGGTATCATAAGCACCCCGGGTTGTTGGAAAGTCTGCTGAACGAGAATAACCCACAACATAGACATTTCCATCTGAGTTTATAGCCATAGAGCTGGCACAATCGCCACCGGTTCCACCCAAATACGTGGATGCAAGCAGGCAGGTCAAATCCCCGTTTAGCTTCGATACAAAACCATCTTCAATGCTACAAGAAGTACCATAAGCGCCTCGAGTTGTTGGAAAGTCTGTTGACCAGGTATAACCGGTAACGTATATTTCTCCAGACGATTTTATGGCCATAAAATCAGCATAATCCGCAGAGGTTCCTCCCAAATATGTAGATGCAAGCAGCCGGGTCAAATCCCCGCTTAACTTAGATACAAAGATATCTCTATCGCCACCATTATAGGAAGCATCGTACGCACCCATAGTTATTGGGAAGTCTGTTGACCAGGTCTCACCGGTCACGCAAATATTACCACCAGAGTCTATAGCCAAAGAACAAGCCCTATCATTACTGGAACCACCCAAATATGTGGATGCAAGCAGATGGGTCAAATCTCCACTCAGTTTAGATACAAAGGCATCACCATAGCTGCTTGAAGTATCGAAAGCGCCATGAATTACGGGAAAGTCTGCTGACTCCGTATAACCAGCCACACAAACATTTTTATTCGAATCTATTGCTATTGAACGGATACGATCATCATTAGATCCGCCTAAATATGTGAATGCAAGCAGTCGTGTCAAATCCTTATTGAACTTTGAGACAAAGGCATCAAAAACACCTCCGTTATAAGAAACATCAAAAACACCCGTGGTTGCCGGAAAATTTGGCGACCCGGTACAACCAGCCACATATATATTTTTACTCGGGTCAATAGCTATAGAATAGCCATAATCCTCTTTCGCCCCTCCCAAATATGTAGATGCAATCAGGGGATCAATTACAAGCTCCCTTGTTCTGTCATAGGCAGCCACCCTGAGACTATAAACGCACGCTGATTGAGAATTTTGAATTTCAGATTTCGGACTTGCGAGGCTGTATTCTGCGGCAACCTCTACCCTTTTCCCGTTAATATCCTGATAGGCCATCGGTTTTGTAAATTTAACAGCTCCCAAATCTGTCTCTGCTTCAAGCTGTCCATTTTCATTTACCCTTACGTTCTTTGCCCCGATTAGCCTTATCTTTATCATTTCGGGGTCTGCATACGACCTTACATAAAAGAGCTTTTCTACATTGTTCCCATACGCCTTTAATTTTAAATCTATCCCCTTATACACCTCTCCAAAATTTACAATCTCGTACGTTGGGATATTATTCTTCCATTGCGCAGGGTCATTTCCCTTTAAATAGTTTACGGTCGTTACAGACGATCCTTCCCCTTCGATTTTATCAATCTTTCCACCTACAAGTTCCTCTTTAAGGGCAAGGGCTTTTCCCCATGCGCACGTCCTCTCTTCCACGAAAGGACGAGGGAGATTATTTTTCCCGGAAAAGGGAAAAAGGGAATAGACAATTTCCCCCTCTTTCGTGACGAAAGCGTTTCCCCCAAAAATATTAGTATAAAACTTTACCCTTTCATCAAATTGTCCATTATTTACAATAAAAGGTATTTGGAGTTTTTGTGTATTCTTTATGATCTCTGCCTCTGATGGTTTTCCTGCATCCGCGTGATCAAACAGAAGAATTTTTGCTAAAAACAATACCAACACTACCGGTAGAAGAACTACAGGTATTACAAAAAAGTTACTTCTCCTTTTCATCTTGCCACCCGTTCCTTTCCGAATTCCGAA
>JAHFOW010000004.1:0-12815 GCA_023261465.1 Planctomycetota bacterium | reverse complement strand
GATCAAACAGAAGAATTTTTGCTAAAAACAATACCAACACTACCGGTAGAAGAACTACAGGTATTACAAAAAAGTTACTTCTCCTTTTCATCTTGCCACCCGTTCCTTTCCGAATTCCGAAGCTGACTGTATTGTTACCGGCAAATTGATTAGCAATACCAACAGTGAACTGTAATTATACCACACCTATTAAAAACTAACCTTACCCTTTATATAATGTCTGTGAAGAAATACAAAAAAACACTCGTACATAAAATAACCTATAGATTCACACTTCAACATTATACACAGTATTCAACATTATTCAAACCCCTGTTTTTGAAATCAGCGTCCACTTTTGCCGTAACCCATTTATACGTTTTTACTCCAGGCTTTGCTTACACCGAGTGGATTGTTGGGTTAAACCTAATTTATTAATCAGAGGCATGAATAGTATTGGCTTTATCTTCAGAAAACAGCCTTGTCCGGCTTCAGCCGGCTAACCAGGTAAGAAAATTTATAATAGCCGGAAGTGTCGTTGCGTCTTCAGTTTATCATTGGTTTTATGTAAACGAGTGTATACTAGTACTTGACAAATACGTAACCGATTGTATACTTAATATAAAATTTATCTCTATCACAATAAATGACGCCCGAGAAAGTTAAAGGAGGTTATATGTTAAGAGTGCTTAAAGAACGTATCGTCATTGTTATTATCGGATTTATATTATTTGGGTTATTCCCCCTTGTTTTGTTCAGAATGCTTGCGTTTCCAAGGGCAAGCGCTGAGTTGAAGCAGGGAGTCCAAAGGAACCTGGAAGGCATCGTAAATAAGCAGAAAGACATCCTCTCTTTGTTGTGGGATGAAAGGAAGTCTCATGCGAGGGCTATTTCCGATACGATACAAAGTGAATTAATCATACAGAGCGATGAGGATTTCGAGAGTCTTGTGCATGTAAAAAATGAACATGGATATCTCCGGTTGAAGACACAGCTCGAATGTACGAAGGCAGATTATGGATACAAGGGAATATTCATTTGTGACGGCGCTGGCGTTGTCCAGGCTGCAACGGAAAACGAAAAGGCCCTTTTAGGCATGAACATTACAAAAGAAAGGCTTTCCATTAATTTTCAGGAAACCCTCCGCGATGGCAAAACGTATATTTCAAATATAGCCCATTTCTCTTTAAACGATGAGAATAATGAGAATGATTTGCCTTCCCTGTTTATGTCTTATCCTGTCAGGGGAAATAATCGTGATGTAATAGGCGCTGTGGTCTTATGGATGGATACGTCGGTACTTACGAAGGCTATGAGGAGTGTTGCCCTCGGAAAAACCGGTGAGACGTATCTCGTAAACAAAGACGGGGTTATGATAACAAAACCGAGGTTTGCAGAGCATATAAAAAATGCAGGGGACACATGCAAAACATGCCATAAGGTTGCGGACCCTGATACGAACCTTTTAACAAAGGGGGTGACAAGGTGTATTGTCGCAAAAACAAGCGGTTACGACCTGGAAGGATACAGGGATTACAGCGGACTGAAAGTTGTAGGCGCCTGGAGCTGGCTGAAAGACTTGAATATGGGACTGATTGTAGAAATAGACGCGGATGAGGCGCTTGGCGCCGTGAATAACATTAATTCTATGGTAAAGTCTCTTATGCTGGTGATCATCATTCCGGCGTTTGTTATGGCTCTTCTTATGTATAGAAAATTAAACACCGGATATATAATCAAAGGTTTATCATTGCCAAAAAAGGCCTTGCTTGGCATGACTACCGTTATGATGGTTGGGTTTGTCCTGGCTATTACGGATGGTTATGAATTAAGTAAAGAGCGCGGCTATCTTAGGGAACAAAGATATAAAGTACACAATCCCTTAAATGTCATTGGTTCTATTTTAACAAGGAGAGATGAAGATTTTATAAAGAGCAACATTTTCAAATTTAAAGAGGAGTTTCGTGTTTTCAAATCTGAGAACACTATTCGCAGTGGAAATGAAGAAAAAGGTGCAGCGAAAGATGGCATAAAGCAGTCTGTGGAAAAAACCATAGTAACATGGGAATTAAAACCTTAAACACGGAGGATTACGAAGGAGGTATTTATGAACAAAACTATGATGCCAACAAAGGATGAAACCAAGACGCTTCTTGTTGACGTAAAGGATGTAAAAGGGTGGTGTGAGTATGAACCTTCTTATGATGGGGTTGTAATTCACATCAATACGGCGGGCGCCAGGCTTTTTGGATATAACTCGCCTGATGATGTGATTGGGAAGAAGATTAATGAGTTGTATGCGCATCCGTTCGATCACGAGAAGACGTTATCTATGCTCTTCAGGGATGGACAGGTAAACGGGTTCTATACCCTGATGAAAACAAAGGGTGGCGTGTTGTTTTTTATAAAACAAAATAGCGTTTTGATTACAGAAGGATTGTATAAATGCGCTTTAAAGGTGAAGAATGAATTTGAACCCGTTCATCAAACGTTTGCCTTATAACATTATTTTAGCTTTTGAATTTCAGAGTATTTACGAAAACACTTTAAATCTGTTGGAGGCTTTATGAGCGAAAATGTACAAACACCTAAGGGAAATACGAAGGTGCTGATACTTGCGACCCTTGCATTTGCGTTATGCTTCGCAAGCTGGTCGTTGTTTGCACCTTTAGCTATGTATTTAAGGACGGAATTTAACTTGTCTTCCACAGCTGTGGGATTATTAATTGCGGCGCCGGTATTACTTGGCTCCGTTGCCAAAATACCCATGGGCATTGTGACGGATAAATATGGCGGCAGATTGGTTTTTACTATCATGCTCCTGTTTGGTTTTCTCTCCGTATTTATGACGAGCTTTGCGCATAGTTATGGCTTTTTATTGGGATGCGGTTTACTTTTCGGTTTGATAGGCTCATCGTTTGCCGTTGGAATCCCGCATGTTTCTGAATGGTATCCAAAAAAAAGACAGGGGTTGGCGTTGGGGATCTATGGCGTAGGAAACGCCGGCACCGCCCTTGCCGCATTTGGAGTTCCTTTTATTGCGGAGTCTATGGGATGGAATAAAGTATTTATTATTTATTCAATTCCTTTGCTTCTGATGGCGTTTGTTTACTGGTTTTCCACCTCTAATGCGCCGCGGTCTGCCAATACAAAGATTCCGACTTTAAGCGAGAAATTAAAAGTATATAAGACATCCGGGCTGGCCTGGATTTTTTGTTTAATTTACTTCATGTTTTTTGGATTATTTGTCTGTTTTTCTATATGGTTGCCATCTTATCTGAACGAATTTTATCATATTAGCCCTGTAAAGGCGGGTAGTTTTACGTCAGTTTTTGTATTTCTTTCGGCTTTTACCCGCATTCTTGGAGGTTATCTGGGCGATAGATTTAATGGAAGAAAGATCATGGTATTCCTTACAGTAATTGTGCTCTCTCTAACGGTATACCTGAATTTAAATGTGTCTTTAGTCACTTCACTTGTTCTGTTCTACGTCATGGGTATTTGTTTAGGAACAGGCAACGGTGTCGTATACAAACTGGTAGCAGAGTATTTTCCAAAGGACACGGGAACCGTTGGCGGTCTGGTAGGCGCGGCTGGAGGACTTGGAGGTTTCTTCCTTCCCATAATTCTGGGCACAATCAGAGATTACACCAACAATTATTATTTAGGATTTATCTTCGTATCGCTTGTGTGTCTCATGTGCCTTTCTTTTATGGAAGAAAAGACTTTGCCGAGTGTAAATAAAAGAGCAATGAGCGCTACTTAAGACAGATTGGCTGCTTTAATACAGCAAATACAGATGTAGAGACGCAAAATTTTGCGTCTCTACGTCTCTCTACCAACATGAAACTCCTTTAACATCATGTTGTAAATTTGAACTTGCCTGAAGAGAATCTCACCCGCTTTCATCTTCATTGTTTTCCTCTCCGTTTTTAATTATTTAAGTTTTGTTTTCACTGTAACATTAAATTATAATGATTTTTTTGATTTGTGCACAAGTGTATACAAAGCACACCATGTGTGCTTTGTATAGATTAATTATAATTTACTTATTTACGGAGGCGTCATGCAGCACAGAAAATCCACAAAGATCAGAAGGCAGGAAATTGTAGATATCATTCGGAATATCATTTCCTCCAAAGGGATTGAGGATGTCACCATAAGTGAAATAGCCGAGAAAATGGGCACTACCAAAGGCGCTATTTACCGGCATTTTAAAAGCAAAAGGGATATATTGAGTCTGCTGATAGACGACATTGAGAAAACGCTCATGGAGGCCATAAATAATGCATTAACAGATAAAGATCCTCTTCAAAATCTGAAAAATATCTTATTAGCGCAACTTACTTTAGCAAAAAACCGACGCAAAACATCTTTTGTCGTAATTATGGGAGCCATACAGTTTAGTGATCCTCTTATTCGCAAAAAGCTCTTGCAACTTATCCAAAAATATTTGCGGAAGATAGAAAAGCTGCTTTCGGATGGAATAAAGTTAGGACTTATAAAAAAGAATATCAGCCCCAGGATAGCCGCCATGATCTTTATGGGTCTTATTCAATCTACGGTAACGGTGTGGTCGTATAAAAATTTTAATTATATACCGGAAAAAATACATGCGGATTTATGGAATATCTATATGCAGGGAATAGCTGATTAAATTGCCTTGTTTTGAATAAGTGGTAATATTTTATTTTTCCCCGGACGACACATCATGACGGTGATCGTAGTGAACATTTGAATTAATTCCAACAGCATATACGTTGTCCTCCCTGCTGCCCCATAGACCTAACAACAAGTAGTTGGTATCACTCTTTTGCTTATTCCATTTTTTACCATCGTAAAAAAGTATCGTTCCGTTATCTCCTGCTGCAAAAACAGTGTTGATGTCAATGCTCCATATCTTCCTCAGCCAGTTTTTTGTGCCGCTTCTCTGACGTGTCCAATTTACCCCATCATAATAAAGTATCAGGCCATCTGCGCCCACCACAAATATATTTTTGGAATCTACGACGCAAACACTCATAAGTCTCTTGTTCGTGTTGATCTCAGCTTTCTTCCATTCCTTTCCATTATAATGAAGGACGGTACCATAGTCCCCTACCGCGTATACATTATCTGTACTATTTCCCCGAACGCCATAAAGCCAATTCGTGGTGCCGCTATTTTGTTCTACCCATTTTTTCCCATCATAATGCAATATTTTGCCTAATGCGCCCACCACAAATATACAATTTTCATTTAACCCCCAGGTACTACTGAACCAATTATTCGTCATCATATTGTATTTTTTCCACTTCTTGCCGTCGTAATGAAGAATGGTTCCATAATCTCCGGAAACATATACATTATTATGATTAGTGCCCCAAATTCTATTGAGCCTGTGGGTAACATTACTTTCCTGCTTAATCCACGATCTTCCATCATAGTGGAGAATGGCGCCGCCCTCACCGGCTACAAAGATATCGTTCCTGTCAAAACCATAAACACAATTAAGCCATACACTATACCCATTGTAGACACAACTCCATGTCTTCCCATCGTAATGGAGTATGATACTATCACTTTTATCATGCTTCGGTGTTTGCCCCTCTAAACCCCACTCATAGTTTGGCGTCTGTTCTTCCAAACCCCATTTGCTTTCCCATGAATGATCTTCCAGACTCCACTCTTCTGAATAGGCAAAGGTAGGGGAAAAACATTGATAGAACAAAAATACACAAAGGGGAAAAACAGCAAAGGTCTTCATAGTTTTTATTTTGTATGCTTATCTGGTTCACAAGCTCTTGTTTGGAAACTCACTTATTCCCGAAGCTTTGCAAAAAAATTACGTTCCCAAACGGAGTCCGGGAACGCGCCGGTAAGTTTGAAATTCCTTAACATTAAATCAGGCAGCAGGCTATTTCTTGTTTGTTACAATAAAGGAGGGACACAGCGCACCGCCGTGTCCCTACCTTGAATTTGCTTAAACCCGGAAGTATTTTTTCGGTAAGCGCTTTGCGGATGTCAAATACGTTTCATGATAAGATATGTATGGATTATATAGCAGCAAGGGCTTCCCCGCCCATATCATCATCCCGGGCGGGTTTACGTTCCTCAATCATAAGATACAGTGTTGGAAGCACAATTAGTGTTAATAAAGTCGCCGAGACTAAACCGCCTATAATCACAACAGCTAAGGGTTTCTGAACCTCAGAACCAATTCCATGCGAAAGCGCCATGGGAAGTAAACCGAGCATTGCTAATAATGCGGTCATCAGTACTGTACGTAACCTCACAAGGGCGCCTTTAACAACTGAGTTGAAGGTACTTTCACCCGATTCCCTGAGTTGATTGAAGTAGCTTACCATTACGACACCGTTCAGCACTGCCTGTCCAAAGAGCGCAATAAAACCAATTGCGGCTGATACACTCAGGTGTATGCCGGTAATATACAAAGCTACGATACCGCCAATGATTGCAAAAGGCACGTTCGACAAGATGAGCAACGCGTTCTTTACAGATTTGAAGGCATTAAACAACAAAACAAATATGAGGAATATACTTACTGGTCCTATCACCATCAGGCGCGCCATTGCGCGCTGTTGATTTTCAAACTCTCCACTCCATTTGAGAAAATAACCGGGAGGCATGGTTATATGGGTATCTACCAGGCGTTGCATGTCTTTTACAACACTTCCCATATCGCGACCTCTGATAAAGACGCCAATAGAAGCAACGCGCATTCCGGCCTCCCTGCTAATATTCATACTCCCGCCCCTGACCGATATATTTGCCACCTGTTCCAGAGGGATACGCGAACCAACGGGAGTATCAACGGGGATGTTTTTTATGTTCGCAACGCTTCGTCGTTCTTCCTCACGGAGACGGACAACAACATCAAAACGTTTCTCGCCCTCCCATATCTCTGTTGCTGTCTTACCGCCAAGCGCTATTTCTATGACATCCTGAATATCAGCCACGTTGAGCCCGTAGCGGGCTGCGCGCTGCCGGTCAATCTCAATTTGTAATTGCGGAACCTCGCCAAAGCGGTCAATAAACGCGCGTGCAACGCCATCTACTTTTGAAATTATGCGAAGCACTTCCCTGGCCTTCTGCCGCAATACCGTGCTGTCTTCTCCAAATACCTTTATAACAATTTGACCATCAATTTGGGAAATACTTTCCAATACGTTGTCGCGAATAGGCTGGGAAAAGCTCGGTTTTAAACCAGGAATGGCAGTAAGCGATTGTTCAATATCCTCAGTAAGTTGCTCTTTTGTGATTTTGCGCGTCCATTCATTTTCGGGTTTCAAGCCCACAAAAAACTCTGTCATGTTGATTGTCTTGGGGTCTGTTCCATCTTCTGGTCTTCCGGCCTGCGAGATAACGGTTGTGACTTCGGGAAATTGCCTTATGGTCTTTCGCACACGGGCGCACGTCCTGGCGGTCTCGGTTACAGACATGCCCGGTGGCAATGTGAGATTAACCCATAGCGTGCCTTCGTTTAATTCAGGCAAAAACTCTGATCCAAGACGCGGCAGAACAAAAAACACACTTATAGCAAGCGCCGTTACCGCGGGGATAAGCACGGCCTTTTTATGACTCAGCGACCATTCGAGCGCCGGACGATAGACACGTTTGCAAAATCTTACAACAATATTTTCCTTTTCAGGCAATCCCTTCCGTAAGAAAAAAAAGCACATCAGGGGCACCAGCGTTAGTGAAAAGAGAAGTGAGCCAACGAGTGCGGACGTGACCGTATAAGCCATGGGTGCAAAAATACGTCCTTCATGGCGTTGTAAAGTAAAAATAGGAATATGGGCAATAATGATGATAAGCATTGAGAAGAGGGTTGCCCGTCCTACCTGTGAAGTAGCTTCGAGGATGGTGGCGCGTGTTGAATCACGGTCATGGATCTGGTGTTTATGTTCGGATAGTTCTCTGAAGACGTTTTCTACAATAATAACAGCGCCATCTACAATAATTCCAAAGTCCATTGCGCCAAGCGAAAGAAGATTCGCCGGTATACCTTTGAACTTCAGGCCAATGAATGTTGCGAGGAGCGAGAGCGGGATTATAATTGCAACGATACCTGCAGACCGCAAATTTCCAAGAAATAAATAAAGCACAATGGTAACTAAAATTGCCCCTTCTAACAGGTTTTTAAAGACGGTATGGAGTGTTGTGTTGATTAACACGGAACGGTCATAGTACGGAATGATCTGAACACCTTTAGGGAGAACGGACGAATTGAGCGCAGCAATTCGTTCTTTAACCGCAGATAAAACGTCAGAAGGATTTTCACCCTTTCTCATGAGCACTATCCCCGTAACGGCCTCGTCATTATCATCCCTGCCCACCAGCCCCTGTCGCGGCATAGAGCTTACGCTTACATTGGCAATATCTTTAATCATAAGCGGTGTGCCACTTCTTTCGGCTACAATTACATTGCCGATATCATCACTCGTTCGCAAGAGACCAATGCCCCTTACGAGGTACTGCTGCTCACCCTGTTCTATATAATTTCCACCTGCGTTTGCATTGCTTCTTCCGAGGGCATTAAATATCTGCTGCGTAGAAACATTATAAGCCTTTACTTTTGACATGTCTAAATTTACCTGGTACTGCTTGATAAACCCACCCCTGCTTACGACATCAGCCACACCGGGAATCATTTTCAACGAGCGCTCGACAACCCAGTTCTGGACAGTTCGTAAATCGGTGGGGCTCATGTTTTCACCTGTGAGCTGATATCGGTACAGCTCGCCAATGGGCGTTGTAAGGGGTGCAAGTTGGGTATCAACACCCGGCGGCAATTCAATGCCCTGTAATCGTTCTAGTACCTGCTGCCGCGCAAAATAATTATCTACCGCATCATCAAATGTAACAACAATGAAAGAGAGGCCAAATTGGGTATGAGAAAACATCCTCACCGCGTGAGGCAAGCCGCTGAGTCCTATCTCCAGTGGTATAGTAACCTGTTTTTCTACTTCTTCTGAGGCATGGCCAGGGAAAAGAGAAATCACCGTTGCCTGCACATCGGTAACATCGGGAAATGCTTCTATGGGCAATGATTTGAAGGCAACAATACCACCGGCAATAAAAATAAGTACAATCATAATCAAAAAAAGTGGCTGGTGGAGAGCAAAAGAAGTAAGTCGCTTAACCATTTGTATTAATATCCTTTAAAAACTTGAGCTTATATTCTATCTTCCTGCTGACTCAATAATAATACTCCGTCATTCACTACTTTTTCACCAGGTTTCAGTCCGCTTAAAATTCTTAATTGGCCTGACTCGCCCGTCGTAATTTCTACCTGTTTACGGGAAAATTCTTTATCGTTTGTGCTTACATATACGAAATTTTGCCCGCCTTCTGTGAACACGGCCTTTTCTGGCACGGTGAGCACACGCGCCGCTTCATCCAGGACAATAGAAACCGAGGCAAACATCTCCGGTTTTAAACTAAGTGTTGGGTCAGACACGAGAAAACGTACTTTTACTGTACGGGTTACAGGATCAACAACATCGCCGATACGGATAACATTTGCCATACAACATAACTCTGGATATGCCGCCGTTATCACTTCCGCTTTTTGGCCAATCTTGACAAGATGCAAATCGCGTTCATAAACATCGGCTAATACCCATAACGTAGTAAGGTCTGCAATAGTTACAAGTGGATTATTATCCGGCTGCACAAATTGTCCTTCTGTTAAATGTCTCTCGATTACCGTGCCGTCCATAGATGCCCTTATGGGAATGAGGGCGTTTAGGCCATCGGTTTTTTCCTTCTCACTCATGTTTACACCAAGCACAAGAAGCGACTCTTTTGCACGTGCCACCTGTACTTTTGCCTTTGCAAGTTCGTTTTCTGCCTGTTGTAACGATATGCGTGAAGCAGCCAGATGCTCAAACAAATCTTTCGTCATGGCGTAGCTTTTTTCCGCCATGTCAAGGTCCTTTTGGCTCCCCATGTAATCAGAAACGGCAGCCGCAACTTCCCGACTATTAATGGAAAAGAGTGTGTCGCCTTTTTTTATCGTGTCGCCAACTTTTACCGTGAGATTTAATATTTGTCCGCTTACCGGAGCAAGTATGCGAGTCATTTTGTCCTCGTTACACTGCACTTTCCCCGTAACAGTTAAGAGGGTGGGCATGGGTTTTTCAGACACCTCTTCTGTTTTGATGTTCTGCAACATTCTCTCGTCAAGCTTAACCAAGCCACCCCTTATGGATCCTGTTGTTTTAGACTCCTCTTTGTTCTGAGATGTCTTTGTTCCACCTTTACATCCGACCACAAAAAATACAAAACCAACAAAAAACAAAAAACAGATATGATTTTTCGTCTTCATTTTATTACTTCCTTTCCTACTGAAGCATTAAGATTATTGATAGCGTTTTGATATGTTGCCAGCGCTTCATAATAACTTTGCATCGTTTCATTAAAAGCCCTTTGCGCATCCAAAAATTCTATAAGAGATGATGCACCCGTACGGTAAATATAAGCAGCAGTGTCACGCGCTTGTTCTGCTGGTTTCAAAAGATTCCTTTCTATACTACTCACTAACTCAAGGCCGGTAGAGAATTCATTATATGCGGTTTTTACCTCATTCAGTACCTGCGCTTTAACAGCTTCTTTCTGCCTTAAAAGCCGCTCACGTTCTGCATGAACACGGGCGATTTCTCCCTGGTTTCTGCTAAAGACGGGAAGAGGAACGCTCAGTGACAACCCCATGGAATTAAAATCGTCAGTTGCAAATGTCCTCTGGTATTGTACGCCAACAGAATAATCTACCTTGGCATTTGCCTGTTGAAGCTTCAACGCTGATTGTGATTGTTCTTCAGTAAGCTCTAATGCATTCAAATCAGGCCGTGAAGAAAAAGCCGTTTCTTGTAAAGAGGTAAATTCTAAATTGGGATTTTTAACCGCCACCTTCAACTCACCCTGGATATCAAAGACATCTGATATCTTTTTGCGACCAAGGAGGCTTTGTAATTTTATTTTTGCATTGCTTAAATCAAGCTCCGCACGTTTTACATTACTCTGAAATTGGTGCATGGCCACTTGCGAACGTGTTAAATCCTGTGGATTAATGGCGCCTGCTTTCACCCGTGCGTCATTTATCCGTACAAGTTCCTCAAATGTCCTCAGATTGTCGAGCGCCAGCGCAAGATTTGACCTTGCCCGCAGGACGTCAATACAGGAAGTTGCAACTTCAAGTTTTAGTCTGCGGATTGAATCAAGGAGTTGTGCATTGACAATTTTTTTATTATATTCCGCCGTTTCGATACGCAGCTTCCTCTTGCCACCTCTTTCAACAGGCACGTCGATGCGCGCGGCAACTTCTGATGGATTCGCCCCCCTATCCAAACTATATCCACCAAAGTATGCTAAATAGCTATCGCCCAGACTCAGGGTCGGATTAGGACGAAGCCGCGCGGTTGTTACGCTCGAATCCGCGATCTGAATATTCATCTGTTCTGCCTGCAAGCCGAGGTTATTCCGTAGCGCTTCATTGATTGCCTGATCTACGGTGAGTGTTGGCAGGTATCCCGCAATGTCTTCCTCTTTTCCTGTTTCAGGTTTCTGCGCAAATATTATCCCGCCAGAAAACACGGCAAATAAAAGCGAATACAGCATTATGCAAGATATTGTGCGAACAGTTTTGTACACGGTTAATATTTTGATTGTCAACATCGCTGATGTCCGATTATAAGTTGAATTATGAGTACGGAAATAATTCCAATAAACAGCCTTTATCCTGGCAATACGGGTATTGCCAGTCAATCGGATGTTTTCAAATAATCATGTGCCAGCGCAGGGTTTGCTTTGGCTTGTAATGCGGTGATACGGGAAGTGACAACGACAAGTTTAATTTCGTTTGTGCATCGGAGATGTTCGTAAGGCAGTTGCAATCCGTTGTTGTAGCAGGGAATCGGCTTTTACCAGCTCTCTCGGCCAACGCATCAACTTCTTGTTCTAAAGCTATATAAGAAGGGTTTACAACCTTATGTTTGTTGTGTTTCGTGACTGGGGGATATAAAGAAATATCAACCGGATTGAAAACAGAACAGGAACAAATACTTGCGGTAATGGCGTTCGATTCGGCGATCTGAACACCTGCCTGACCAGCGCTCAAACCATGGTTATTCTGAACAGCCTGCCCGACGGCGCGTATTGATAAAGAACTTGTACCTCTTTCTGCCTTTCCACCTTCCGGTTTTTGCGCAAACACTACTCCCCCACCTATCAACAAAAGTATGAGTAAGCACAGCACCGATACTCTGTAAGCCAATTTATGTATAATTATATTTTTTGTTGACATTTGATAAATAATATCAGGGTGAAAATTTTGTAATTAAGGAGTTTACATCCTTTAACAAACATAATATTAAAACATTTTGTTCCATATAAAACAACTTAATATTCTCTACTATTATTTTCGCATTTATTTAAAAAAAGTCCCATCCTTAAATTACCCGGGATTTAGAGGGTTCTCTATTACCCTTTTAGATGCAACCTTTTCAATTACTTACTCTTACTACTTCATTGCGCCATTTTCCACGATGAGCCAAAAAAAATAATCGTAAATTGTGACGTACGTCACAGACAAACTTTATAAAAATTGATATAATGGTTGAAGTTTATAAACAGTCACGAAGTAACTGGAGAACCATTTAATGAAAAACATACGGAAGTCAGTTACATCACACGACTGGGATGATGAAAAGGTATATTTTTGGAACGAGGAAAACAAAAAAGATTGGTGTGTATCGGATGAGGAGAAGTTGTATAATCAACTTGTACAATTATGCAGGATATATTTTAAAGAGAAGGTGGTGGAAAAGAAGGAG
>JAHFOW010000133.1 GCA_023261465.1 Planctomycetota bacterium | reverse complement strand
AAACGGTCCCGGCATGTCCGTCTTTACATGCGTGCCCTGGATAAACCCCGCATTCGCAAGGCTCCCCGTCATCGCTACCGCCGCCCCCACCAACAACGCTCCTATTAACCCTTTCTTCATCTCTTGCTTTACCTCCTAGAATTTAATACCCTATTACAATCAATACTCTGTATAAAAACTCACCAACCTTTAGCTTACCACTCTTTATCTTTTACCAATCACCTCCTTCAGCAAAACAAATCACGAGATAAATCATGTCTAAATATGTGATCTATGACACAATATGCGCAGCAAAACATTACTCAACAACGTACGCAACGTAAAGTGAGCAACAAATATACCAATTATTAAACATTACATACTATCTATCATAAGTACTTACAAATAAACATATTATTATTTACTGTAAATATTTCAACTTACACTACGAAGACCACAAATGGTCACCATTATTATCTATTTATCGCCTCATTAGTTCTATCTACAGAAAGCACAATACGATACAAAATGTCCTAAATTGGCCATGCCGTGTTATATTGCAGTCATACCGGATATTTTTTTAAATTCATATTTCGTACATAGTGAAAAAAATTACACCTTTTCCAACTACTCAAATACTTGTAATTTAATAAGCCTATTACGCAATGTAGTTCTGGGAATACCGAGCATCTCTGCCATCTTCACCTGATTGCCATTAGTTTTTTGATACGCCCATTGGATAAGTTTCTTTTCAACCTCAGTAAGCGCATCCTGTAAGCTTATTGCCTGTTTATCTGACAAATCCATTGATAACAAGTCGCGTCGTATCTCAACTTTCTTCAAGTACTCTGGAAGGGTTTCTATCGTAATACCACTGGACTTGGAAAATGCAACTGCATGTTCGATAACATTTTCAAGTTCCCGCACATTCCCTGGCCAATTATACGCCATCAAGATACCTAACACATCCGGTGAAATTTCCGGCAAGGCATCGTCATATTGCGAAACAAACTTTTTCAGGAAATGATTAATTAAAAGCGGAATATCGTCCTTCCTTTCCCGTAACGGTGGAATATAAATGGGCACCACATTCAACCGGTAAAATAAATCTTCACGAAAATACCCGGCTTTTACCTGTTCAAGCAGGTCTTTCTTTGTGGCGCAAATAACCCGCACATCAACGCCCAGGGTTTCCTCACCGCCAACTCTTTCAAACATCCGTTCCTGAAGCACTCTCAAAAGTTTTACCTGCATCTCCAGGGGAATATCATCCACGTCGTCCAGGAAAATAGATCCTCCATTAGCCAGCTCAAATCTTCCGCGCCTTGTTTTGACGGCCCCCGTAAATGCCCCTTTTTCATGTCCAAAGAGTTCACTCTCCAGGATTTCCCTATTTAATGCAGCACAACTCACCCGGATAAACGGACCATGCCGCCTGTTGCTGTGATAATGGATGGCCCCGGCTATTTTTTCCTTCCCAGACCCGCTTTCTCCCTGAACAAGAACGGTCGCGTCTCTCTCTGATACACTCTTAACAATTTCAAGCACCCGTTTTATTGCTTCGCTTTTTCCAATAATATTACTAAACTCAAACTCATCCTGTATTTCCCTTCTCAATCTGTTGACCTCAGCGGTTGTGTTTTTATGCTGCAGCGCCCTCTGGAGTTTGATAATCAATTCGTCCGTAGAAAATGGTTTCGCAATATAATCATACGCCCCCTCTTTCGTCGCTAAAACAGCGCTTTCGAGCGTGCCGTAGGCAGTCATGATGATGACGATAATATCCTGATTGTATTTCTTGATTTCCTTGAGAAAGTCCAGCCCACTCATGCCCGACAATCTCAGGTCTGTCACCACGATATCATAGTCCTCGGATTTTACCATTTTTAAGCCATCTATAGCATTATCCATCGATTTTACATAAAACCCTTCTTTCCTGAGTTGGCTTTCCAAAGAAATCCTCATGAGTTTTTCGTCGTCTACGATGAGTACCCTACCACCCATACATCACTCCTTAAAAATATCTCTTATCATGTATCATGTCAGAACGGCCAGTTTTCTTACAGGCAGACAGACGTAAAATGTTGTGCCATTTCCCACTTTGCTCCTGACTATTATATGCCCGTTATGGTCATCGATAATTCTTTTACTAATTGCTAGCCCCAACCCACTTCCCATCTCTTTTGTCGTAAAAAAGGGATTAAATATTTTAGCCATAATTTCATCACGAATCCCTGTCCCTGTATCGGTAATCGAAACCTGCACACTCGATGGTTGATGGTCACAATAATTTGTCTCTATACTCAATTTCCCACCCCCCGACATGCTATCCAGCGCATTGACGATAATATTGATAATAACCTGCGAAATATTATCTGCATCCCCATAAATCTCAGGTAAATCAGGGAGAAATACCTTTTCAACGGAAACGCCCTGTTCCTTTATCCGGTGGTCAACAAACCGCAGGGAATTTTCAACAATTTCATTTAAACTATGATTCGATATATGCGTGGAATACGGCCTGGAAAATGCCATCAACTGTCTTACAATAACCTCGATCCGCTTAAGTCCCTCAGACATTAAATCAAGAAATTCTACATTTTGTTGTATATTACCCGGCTCCTTCCCCATCATTTTTACAAAATTCTGCAATCCGCCAAGCGGATTATTCACTTCATGCGCCACCCCGGCAGCTAACTCTCCCACTGCAGCCAGACGCTCCGTCTGGATCAACTTCATTTCCATCCTTTTTCTCTCGGTAATATCCCTGCATATCCACTGAATAGTCTTCTTTTTGCCATACACGATAACACTGGCGCTAATGCTGGTGGGAGTAATACTTCCATTCCTGTGCTGGCAATCAATCGTGTCAAGCATACCCGAGCCTTCTTTATTTATTACTATCCATAGTTGTTTCGCTTTTTCACGCGCATATTCAGGAACTATCTCCCATATTTTCTTTTTACTGAGTTCGTTCCTTGAGTATCCCATTATTTCTTCAGCTTTCTTATTCGAATCGATTATTTGTGCAGATGCTACATCGAGGGTAAAAATGGCGTCATTGGCCAGATTGACAGATTCCCGGTACTTCTCCTCAGATTCCCGCAATTGAGCGGTCCTCTCGCGAATACGTTGCTCAAGCCCCGCGTATGATTCCTGTAACTTTCCGGCCATTCTATTAAACTCCAATGCAAGTACACCGACCTCGTCCTTTGAATCAACTGAGATGCGATGCCCAAGATCCCCCTTTCCAATTGCCTGAGCGCCATGAACCAACTGAAGAAGGGGTTGTGTAATCCCGTGTGCCAGCACAAAGACAGTAATGGTAATAATCAATAAGCATACAATCGCAAGGGTAATTACCTGATTCTTCAATTCAACAACGGGTTTAAACGCCTCAGAGGTATCCTGTTTAACAAGTAATCCCCATTTTAACTGAGGAATGTAACGATAGGCCATAAGGACGTCCACTCCCCGGTAATCAATGGCCTTTTGAATACCCTCTACTTTGTCATCCAGCATGAAAGACTCCGGCACTATCAATTTTAAAGGAATATTTATTTTTAAAGCAGTATCCTTGAAATGCCGCATAGTATTGAGAAAGACCAATCGATCTCCCTCGCGGCGCGCCAGTATCGTTTCCCCCGTCTCGCCCCGTCCAGGCCAGTCCTGAATTAATGGTTCTATCGCACTATCGGTGTTCACACGAATGAGGACGATGCCATTAATAACATCTGTCTCTTCCAGTGTAATAGGATCAGTCCTTTTCAGAATCCCGAAGAAGGTCATGCCTATATGCTTTGTATACCCTGAATAATGAATATCTTTAAAAGGAACTCCGTTATTTTCCAATACATTAAGATAATATTTATAATCCCAATCGATAATTCCAATATTTGACTCCGTAGTCGATATGACAATCTCTCCGTTTTCTACGTCGAGAATGGATATTTCATCACAATAAATAAATTTACTCTTAAGTTTACCTAAATATTCAGAAAGCCTTGTGCAATAAACCTTGCCAATCTCCGACTCTTTCATCCCTCCAATCGTACGAAACGCCTTCCTTAGATAAAGCAGGTTAGAAAATGACATCTCAAGGGACTTGTTTGTCGAAAGAACGCTGATATCAACAATCCTTTCCTGCAGCCAGTTATTGAGTTGCGTCTTTTTCAGGTCTGCAATAGAGGTCAACTTTTCAACCACACGTTCATTCAATGCCTTTCTTCCGCTGTTATACGCCGTACTGCTCACAATCATGATGGGGATGGTTGTCATGAGAATGAAATAACAGATGAGCTTAACCTTGATGCTCTGAAAAAAAACAAACAAGCTTTTTATCCCGTTATTGTTCTTGTGCATTTTTCTAAATCTAACTCCGATAAACGGAGAGACGCAAAATCTTGCGTCTCTCCCTCCTGCATTTAACTTATTCCAAAACTTTTTAATTTATTTTATTGTACCTTTAATTTAGACGCTTTCAATGGGATTTAAATAAAATGAACATTCCATCAACTCCATTATCCAAAAACGCGTACGACCACGAGGTCGTTTTATTAAAATATTCTTTTATTGGTATGTCGAATTATTTATAATGATGTTTAAATTTTCTTAATATGTACTTTTAATCAAAAACTTCTTTCCTGAGAAACATTCATGCATATAAAAAATGTTTGTTTAACCACATTTATTTTCTTCGTTATTTTCGTTCTCCATCAAAACACCCCCCTGCAGGCAGAAACACCGACAGTCCCATGGCATATGTTCAGGGGTAACCCGCAGCATACAGGGTTAAGCCACTGCAAGGGTCCGGAGACAAATTCATTAAAATGGGCTTATAAGATTGATACACGCATCACATCTTCTCCATCAATTGGCTCTGACGGTACGTTATATTTTGGTTCCATTGACGGCAGGCTTTATGCCGTTAACCAGGACGGCAACACCAAATGGGCATTTCAGGTGGGCAGTGAAATAACTGCGTCACCTGCTATCGGAGATGATGGTACGATTTATGTTGGATCGAGAGATAAGAAGATGTATGCAATAACACCAGATGGGAAGCCCAAATGGACATACGCGATTGGCGGTATAATCCTCTCTTCTGCTGCTGTAACTTCAGATGCTCTCTATTTTGGTTCTGACGACAACAATCTTTACGCACTTACCCTCAACGGTGAACTAAAGTGGAAATTCACCGCGAAAAGCAACATCGTTGCCTCGCCCGCTTTATGCCCTGACGGTTCTGTTTATCTCTTTGAAGTCAGCGGGGCGCTCCATGCCTTAACTCCTGACGGAGTCGAAAAATGGTCAAAACGGGTAGGATCGGGAGTATACGATTCCTATTCTTCCCCATCCATCGATGCGGACGGTACTGTCTACGTTGGCACAGACAATGGAAGGTTAGTTGCTGTCAAGCCGGATGGCGTTGTAAAATGGTATGTCAATACAGGAAAGGCTGTCCATTGTACTCCTGCTATTGCAAAAGATGGCACGATTATTTTTGGGTCATATAGTGGTTTTGTCTATGCCGTCCTACCCAACTGTAAACTCAAATGGAGCTTTAAGACCGGTAGTTGGGTAGAATCTTCTCCCGCAATAGATATCGACGGCACGGTATATGTTGGTTCCAGCGATGGAAAGCTTTACGCCATTAATTCAGATGGCACGTTGAAATGGTCATTTCAGACAAAGGGCGCTCTTGAATCATCCCCGGCCATTGGACAGGATGGCACTATCTACATTGGGTCAAATGATAACCACCTCTATGCAATTGGCAACCCACTGGAAACACTACCGGCGCCAATGTTTGAAAAGTAACCAGTGTTTTTCATCTTACAAATCAGAAACCATACCTTGTCTCCGTTACCAACCCTCTTATCCCCGATAGAAACACCCCGCCGGGGTCGCCCTCCTGTCATTGCGAGCGACAGCGAAGCAATCTTTCCCTCAGTATAATAATTCCAGGAGATTGTTTCGGAAAAGACCCTCGCAATAACACGATGATTAATTTTTTTTACAAACTCTTAAGCCTCACCCTGCATCGGCTACGATTTTAGATAATAAAAAAGTACCGTGATGTATGATTTAGCGCGCTAACAGCCCGAGTCTTTTCAGTTCAACGGCAGCGTCTTCTTTCCTGCCCAATTTATCATACAGGAAAGCAAGGTTCTTATGGATGACTGGATTGAAGGGGTTAATGTGGTTGGCTCGCGACAACATATCAACAGCGGCTTCATATTCACCTTTTCTTTGATAAAGCTCACCCAGTGAAATATAGGTGGCCGTGTACTCAGGATAATAGGCTAAAGCGGTTTTCAGGATTTCTTCGGCCTTTGCATATTGTGTGTCCATGATATAGGACATGGCCAGCTTGTTTTGAATCTGTGGTGAAATAATACCGGCCTTGTTAAATGCCTTTTCATATTCGATAATAGCAGCGCTATGCAATCCCTCGTGGCGGAGGAGATCGCCCAGGATGGCATATTTTCTCGCATCCTTTGCCTCTATTTCGGCAACGCTCTCGACATCATCCACCGAGGAAGAAGTCTCTTTAAGTTTCGTAGGAAGCACCTGTATGCCATAAATCCTCCGGAGTTTTTTCTGCTTCAGGTCGTCCAGCCAGTTCTTTTCAAATGTATCAAAAGGAACGGATGCTGCCGATGACACTGCATCCTCTACCGGTTTTCCGTCCCTGATATCCTCCAGGACATTTGCTATCACCGGATAACCACCGTGGTTAAAAAGGTATTCAATGACGGTAAAGACCTCCGCAAAGGCAAGCGCCGTATCCTCACGTTTTTTTAACTTTGCCAGGGAGGGATGCATCTGCTTGAAAGTAATAAAATAGTCCTTCTCCACTGCTTCGGCGAGCAAGCTTTCATAGGAAACGGAAAGGGATGGCGGTTTATCAGCCATCCATCGGCCTTCCTCATATTTCGCAATACCTTCATGAAGCCAGATGGGGACGCGGTTGTATGTCTTTTTCATAATTACGTAATGCACGTACTCATGGTTGAGCGTATCAAGCCACTGATACCCCCTTGGCTGGAGGCGCGGACTGGTGATGATAACGCGGTTAAATAAACAGATTGCCACGGTGCCAGAGGTTTCTATCTCATCTTTGGTAAGCGTAGAGATGGTGCAAAAACTATCAGCGTCGGGAAATACCTCAACAAGGACGGGTTCTTTGGGGAAATAATTCAGGTCATTCCCGATGGCCTTATATGTCTTTTCAAGGGTATTTAAGGCATAATCAACCAGGATGGCGTCCTTTTCTTCCATATAGCGAAACAGGAAGTGTTCTGTTTTGATTTCCTTGAATTTGCCGGTTGTCTGGTACACCTTTTCAACAAAGTCATAAAAACTCTTTCCTTTTTGTGCAATACCAGGGCTCTTAAGCGCTTTTTTCAGGAAAGACAGCGATTCTTGATAATTTCCTTCGTAGAATTCCACCTCGCCTGCGAAAAAACACACATAAGGATTTTCCGGTGCAACGAGGAGAAGTTTGCTGGCGATAGATGACGCCGCGTCGATTTGCCACTCCTGGAGGCATTCCTCGCCGTATGATATCTCACCTGCAATATCAAAAAATCCTTCGTTTTGGGCATTTGCATTATGCCCAAAGCATGCAATGGTCAGTACGAAAAACGTTAATAAAACAAATATCCTTTTCATATAAACATACCGGTACCTTTATCTAATAATGGGCGTACAAACCTGAATCCGCTCAAGGGTAGGGTGGATTAAGGCGCTTGCCTTTTAGCGCCGAATCCATCGACATTATTCCAACAGAAGGTGGATTCGCTTTCGCTTAATCCACCCTACACGACTGAATTTGTGTCTGATATGACTGCAAACATTTGTACGATAGTATGTTATCAAAAAACAAAGTATCCTGTCAATTCCTTTGTGTTCCTATCAATTACGATGGAGTTGACTACAGTTTGACTACTGTTGTGGGAAATACGTTAACAGGTTGTCCGAGAATGTGGACATCAAAAGAAAAGGGTTGGCTAGTAAATTAAATGTGCGCCATCAATCAGCCAGGAATAAGTTGAAATTATTTCGCTCGGTTTGTATTATTTTTATTTCAGCATTAAAATGCGTTTGAAATTGCCTCCCGGAATGTGTTTTACCTCTACTTTCCTATGTTGTTGCGGGCTTTATTCCCAGTTTCAGCATCTTTTTTAAATTCCAGCCAATACACATCAGCTTAAACTCCGCACGGACTTTTTCCAGACCTCGCA
>JAHFOW010000003.1:3664-30011 GCA_023261465.1 Planctomycetota bacterium | reverse complement strand
CCTTTTGATGTCCTCTTTATTGGCAATTCTGCAAATTTGTTGCTGGCTAACTCCCACCCGCTTTGAAATACTGTTTTGACTCTGTCCACATGCCAGCCGTTGGATTATCTCAACCCTTGTTTGTGGATTATTTAAAATAGCCATAGTTTACCCCCTTGTGCGCTTGTGTGTGCGTGCGTTGCATATTAAACGTATAAAAGTATAAGAAAACACAATTCCGCTCCCCCCCCATTGTTTATGTCGTACTTATGTCGTACCTGGTGGTAAAACATTATACAAACTGGTAAAGATAAATAAAAATCAAATTGTCTTGAATGCCTTGAAAATACTGGTAAAATTAAACTAAACACTAACATATAAAAACTCATAAAAACAGATAAATGTACTCTTTATTTTATACTCTTAAAAATATTCACCCCTTATTTCAAACCCTAATGGGAACGGGTTTCACCTGGATAACAACTATCCTGGGCGCTGCAATGATATTTATTGCCAGAGATATCAATAGGAAGTTACTTGACTGGATGTACGGTTTTGCCGGCGGGGTAATGATAGCAGCCATTTATTGGTCTTTGCTTGAGCCTGCTATCGAAATGTCAAAGGGGGAGGATTTTATTAATCGACTCCCAGCGGTGGGTGGGTTTGTTTTTGGCGGGCTATTATTGTGGGCTATTGATAAAATACTTCGGCGCCTTCATTTAAAAGGTGATGAGGAATTTGCGGTTGTCAAAAGAAAGTCAACCATACTTATTTTAGCTATAATGCTGGAAAATATACCAGAAGGTCTATCGATTGGTATTGCCTTTGGAGCTATTGCGGTTGGTTTACCATTTGCATCTTTGCCATCTGCTATTGCGTTGGCTATCAGTGTCGGAATTCAGAATTTTCCTGAAGGAATTGCAATATCCATGACGCTGAGACGGCTAGGGGGAACTCGTTTAAGATGTTTTTTGTATGGGCAATTGCCTGGAGTAGCCGAACCAATTGCAGGCATTGTCGGAATGGAAACCGTTGTTACTTCACAAAAAATTATGCCGTACGGATTGGCGTTTGCCGCGGGGGCCATGGTATTTGTCTTAATTAAAGAAATCATTCCTGAATCTCAACGCAATGGCAATACGGATCTGGCTACCATGGGGACGATAATAGGATTTGCCGTAATGATGGTTATTGATGTACTGTTTGGTTAATTTTTTGAACAAAGGGGTATATTGTATGAAACAAAAGATGTTTTACTTAGTGTGTACTTTGATATTCTTCATAAGTATCGTTAAAACTTTTGCAGCAGAGGAACAACCACAACCTCAATCGCCAAATCTGAGTAAGCAAACACAGTTGTGTTTGACCTGCCATAAAAAATATACACCCGGAATAGTGGAAGACTGGCTCACGAGCAGGCATTCAACGACAACGCCGGAATCTGCGCTGAAAAAACCGGTTCTGGAAAGGAGGATTTCAAACGAGCACATCCCGGAGACATTGCAGTCAGTTGTCGTCGGTTGTTATGAATGTCACAGTCAGAATCCTTCCTTGCATAAGGATAATTTCGATCACTTCGGATTTCAAATTAATGTCGTTGTTTCACCAAACGACTGCAAGACCTGCCACGTAGTTGAGGTTGAACAATATTCTGAAAGTAAAAAGGCCCATGCGTTGGACAATCTTCAAAATAATCCCGTTTACCATACCTTTACGGAAACAGTTTTAACCGCAAAGGAAATTAAAGGGAACAGAATTGTTGATATTCGCGCATCGAACAATGCAAAGGCAGAGACGTGTTATGCGTGTCATGGCACAAAAATTACGGTAAATGGGCTGAAGAGCGTATCAACGATACTTGGCGACATTGACGTGCCGGATATTAGTGGCTGGCCAAATCAGGGCGTTGGCAGGATTAATCCGGATGGGAGTTATGGCGCGTGCACATCATGTCATCCACGGCACAGTTTTTCCATAGAGATAGCCAGAAAACCCTACACCTGTTCTCAATGTCATCTGGAACCAGACGTCCCGGCGTTTAATGTTTACAAGGAAAGTAAACATGGAAATATTTTTGCATCGAAGTATCAGGAATGGAACTGGACGAATGTTCCATGGAAGGTCGGCGTGGATTTTAAGGCCCCAACCTGCGCTACATGTCATAACAGCCTTCTTGCTACTTCTGATGGTAAGGTGATTGTGCAAAGGACACATGATTTTGGTTCAAGGCTGTGGGTACGGATATTTGGCCTCCCTTATTCCCATCCACAACCTAAAAACGGTAAGACCTATTTAATCAAAAACAAAGATGACATGCCCCTTCCTACTGATTTTTTGGGACATCCGGCGTCTGAATACCTGATAAGCAAAACTGAACAAACACTCCGTCAAAGAGAAATGAAAAAGGTATGTCAGGGATGTCACAGCACCGATTGGGCTGACCGAGCCTTTACTAAATTGGATTGCACGATTGCAGAAACGGACAAGATGGTATTAACGTCTACGCAACTCCTTCTCAACGCCTGGGGCAGAGGTCTTGCAGACCCGACGAATCCCTTTGATGAACTCATAGAATACCTGTGGGTGCGGCAGTGGTTTGTGTATGCTAACTCAATACGGTTCGCATCTGCTATGGGTGGAGCCGACTATGCAACATTTGAAAATGGGTGGTGGGAATTGACTACAACCCTCCGTGAGATTCAGGAGTTGGTACAGAACAAATAAATAATACAAAACCTCTGTTTCGACGGTAGTTCGTTCATTATTCATAATTCGATATTTTCAAAAAAACAGCATGGAGAATAAAGAATGTCAAATATCGAATGAAATTTTCATTAAGCGGGTTTGCCGTCGGTAGAGACACAAGATTTTGCGTCTCTACAAGAGTATTTGTCCCCTGGCTCGTTCCGAGGCTTTCAGGCCAGGTCAAATGAATTTTGTTTTTGCTAAAGTGGGGAGCAACGCTGGTAAATCAGGATATTTCTCCCGTGTGGGTAGCATGGACAAACGGAGTTTGTTCATGCTACCCTGTATATTATAAAATTTCAATATATCAAAGGCACTTAATAATTCATTCAAACTAAATATATTTGACAATTTTATTGGAAAACGTTAGAAGTAACAGTACAATTATTTGATAACGGTTATTTGCTGACCGTTATCCACTTTTTCCTGTTTTTCCTGATTTTTACAAGAGGAAAAGAGGATTAAGAATTCAAAGCATAACCTCGTAAAATTGACAAAGAAGCCGTAAGAAGAGGCATGAGTATCGTTATGTACCTTTTAACTTTTTTAGAGGAGGTGTGGGAGAGTATGGTGAGAAAAAGGGTTTTGGGAGTAGTTTTTTGTGCAGTTGCTTCTTTATGCATGATGACATGGAGCGGTGCAGTTGCGAGAGCTGATGAACCGGCAACAGAGATGCACAAACATAGTGAAAAGGGGCTTGCGCCTGAACATCCTACCGTAGAACAACCTATGTGTCCAAATTGCAAAAATGTACGGGTAAGTCCTGAAAAGGGCAGGACACTTGCAGCGCAGGTCATGGTTTGCCCTGATTGTAAAAATGAGATCAGTGAATTTGCCGTTCATCACTGCGATAAATGTGGGCAGGATGTGCTCGTATGTGTAATGTGTCAAAAGGCTGCCGCTGAATTAAAATCTGCTACCATGGAAGGAAAATGTCCAAAGTGTAAAGAGGTGCGTGTAAGGCCTATCAAGGGAAAGACACTGGCAATGTGGGAAATGAAGTGTCCAGACTGCAAGAAAAAATCACAGGAATGGCTGATTCAGCATTGCGATAAGTGTGATGTAGACTTCATCGCCTGTCCTATTTGCAAGAAGCAGCAGGAAGAAAAGGGTAAAAAATAAAACAATTCCTGTAAGAAAAGACTTTTATTATGAGAGAGGAGATTGCTCGGAAAAGATACTTGCAATAATATTGGGAGGCTTCTCAATGACAACGGGGCGTGACAATATTTTAGATTAAGCTCACAGTGACATGCTATCACCTTCGCAAAAACATGTGCTATGACGTTTTGACGGTACAAATGCACGCTGTTATTGCGTATCATGTCATTGTGCATTGTGTCTATTCATTGCGGACAGAAACCCGTCCTTACGGTTCTCTTTTGGCATAGAGACTTTTTTCCGTCATTGCGAGTGAAGCGAAGCAATCTTTCTCTCATGAATAAATATTATCTTATTCGGTAAATTCTGAAAGCAAAGTAAAATCCAACTTTATTTTTTTCTAAAGCTTCGCTTCACGCAAAACCGAAGCTTTGTCAACAATTGCGTTCCCAATCTAGCGTGAGTTTATTACGAACACGGAGGCAAAATCGTCTAAGTTGTATGTGACAGCATTTTGGGCAAATTGCTAACTGTATACGCTGAGTCCTTGAAATTTTGTACGGTTATTGTGCATATCCTGAATTTCCAATGCTTTCATATAATCAGCGGTATTCCAAGCATGACGGTCTGTCATGAGAATTCTCAATCCTAACGATTCTTCTACTTCTTTTGGTTGACTAAAAATGTTAACTCGAATTTACCCTCGGATTTCTCCTCTAACGACCACTCAAGTATTCCCATCATGAATTGCCCTTTTGTTAAAACCCTGCTATTTTACTCTCCAGATGCTCCCTTTGCCGTTTCTTTGCCTTTGGATTACGTAATTCCTTCAAAAATGTCCATTTGACCCAGTTTTCAGAGCATGGGAGCGAGTCGATACGTAGGGGGAAAGGTATTTGCTGACGTTCGTTTACATGTAGTCTTATATTCCGAACTGCGAATGCTTTGCCCTACCCAACTATCAATGTGATACAGGCGCGCCATGTGACGGGTACATCTGCTTCGTCGCCTCATATTTTTTAAATTCTTCAAATTCCGCCGTTGCCTCGGCGCTCATGCCCTTTAACAGATAAACAACGCCTAAATAATTATGCGCAGTTCCCAGTTTTGGGTCTAACTCCAGTGCTTTTTTATGGGCTGCAACGGCCTCATCGAGTTTTCTCTGCTTACAGTAAATCAATCCAAGCTCGTTATATGCTAAGGCAAGGGTTGGGTTCAGCTCTAGCGCCTTCGTCTGCATCTTCGCTGCATCTTCAAATTGCTCGTTCATACGGTAAACAACGCCTAAGCTGTGATATATCATAGGGTCTTCGGGTTTTAATTCCAGTTCTTTCCGGTAAATTGCGCCTGCCTTATCGAATTTACCCTGTGTGTAAAATGCCTTTCCAAGTTTTTCATAGGCACTGGTCATAGTGGGATCCAATTCTATGGCCTTTTGCCATGCCGCAATTGCTTCATCAAATCCCCCCTTTTTGATTTTTTCCAGTCCGTAATTATAATACTCCTGTGCGGTCATTTTTTCCGGGAGTTTTACCTCAACTATAGGCTGTTGGGTTTCAGAAGCCCCCTCGCTTGTGGTTTCTGTTCCTGCCACTTCAATATTTTCAGATGTTTCTTTTTTACTACAACTGGTTAACGGCGCAAGCAATACCAGTCCTGCTATGGTTAATAACGGCAAGTTTTTTCTTATGCTCATCAAATCTTATTCTCCAAAAATTTCTTGTAATGATATTGTGAATCCTTTGAGAACGGTTGAACTTACACTTCCTCCATTATCAGAGGAGGTAATAAGTTCAAATCTGTCCTGTTTATTAAAAAACATCTCTATTTTCTTTTGTACAGGGTCTATAATCCAGTATTCAGTTACACCGCTTTGTTCATACACGTCTTTTTTTAACCTGAGATCGTAGTAGGCAGATGAGGGAGAAAGCACCTCAATTACTATGTCTGGCGCGCCATCAATTCTTTTTTCCCCAATTATCTTAAGATGCATTTTTGATATAAAAATGATGTCCGGTTGATATACATCGGTATCGGAAAAATAAACATCAATGGGGGCAATGTAAACCTTACCAAGCCTATTTTTATCAATAAATTTTAAGAGTTTGGATCCAAGTTTTAATATAATTTCCTGATGATACGGAATCGGCGATGGAGTCATAACAAGTCCCCCTTTTATCAGTTGATATGGCGCACCTTCCGGGAGTTTATCATAGTCTTCAACCGTGTATTTTTTCTTTTTTTCTATTGTTACTGTTGTATGCATAGTAGCCTCTCATTCGTCATTCGTTGTTCGGAGTTTGTTATTCGATATTGACAAACAGTATCTAACGATTGAGCCTGACATTCAGTTTAAAATTCCCCATTTTCAAGGCTGAAGCCGCGAGTTACCTTATCAGCGTCAGGACATACGTTTGGCCATAAATGATGCTATTTCTTTAAAAATAGTTTTGTCTTCCACGGGAATATGGTCTATTGTTTTATATGCCTGTTGTATTAAATCATCGGCATAATCCTGTGCATATTCCATGGCGTTATATTTTTTGAAAATCTCCAACGCCTGCTTTATATCGTAGTCTTTCGTTTCGTCGCGGGGTTTTAACATAATAACGCGCAGATGCTTTTTGTCATCTTCAGAAGCGACCTGGAGCGCATAGGAGTACAGGAAACTTGCCTTGCCTTCTTTTATGTCAGAACCAATTATCCCTCCCCTTCCCTTTCCATGGGTTAAGTCAATTAAATCATCGCGAATTTGAAAGGCAGGCCCCATGTTCTTTCCCAGCATCCAGATGTTTTCAACCACTGCATCGGAGACGCCTGCCACAATAGCTCCGCCAACCATACCGCAGGCAAGGTAATATCCCGTTTTTAGTTCGACCATATTCATATACTGACCGACGGAAAAATCTTCTGCAGCCCGTGCGTTGATATCAAGCGCCTGGCCTTCTACGGTTTTCTCGTAGGTCAGTGTCAGCACCTGTAATAATTTTAACTTCCTTTCCAGAGATACAGGACTTGCGAGGACGCTTTTATATGCACACGCAAGGAGATAATCACCAGCGTTAATGGCATTGGCTGTACCGTATTTTACCCATACGGTGGGCTGGTCACGTCTCATCGTATCGCCGTCTTCAATATCATCGTGCATGAGAAACATATTGTGAAGGGTTTCTACGGCAAGCGCAAAATGGATAGCCTCATTCGGATTTCCGCCCAGCGCTTCGCAGGTGATCAGGCACAGCGCCGGTCTAACCCTTTTTCCCCCGGTATGCATGTGATGCCAGATTGGTTCGCTCAGATAGTCTTTTTTGTCCGGCGGAATGAGATCTTTTAACAATTTATCTATTTTTGCGCCATAGATTTTTATAGATTCTTCGATACCCATCTTTGGTCCTTGTTATAAGAATTTGGGAAGATGAGAAGTTACGAAGTTGAAGATATCCATACTTCTCAACTTCCCAAATTCTCAATTTCTAGCATATACAATAAAATTTACAAATTACGATTTAAAATTGAAATAAATCATAAATCTAAGGTCGCAAATCTAAAATATTTTATTCCCTGCTGATGAATTCGCCCGTCCTCGTATCCACCTTTATAATTTCGCCTTTGTTAACATAGAGAGGAACCTTTACAATGAGTCCGGTTTCTAATTTTGCAGGTTTATAAACATTCACCACGGTATCTCCTTTTGAGCCAGGATCGGTTTCAACTATTTTCAGAGTTACAGACGTCGGTAATTCGACAGAAATGGGCTTGCCTTCATAAAAAGCGATCTTTGCCTGACTATTTAATGTCATATAAGGCATGGCATCCGCTACCGCCTCTTTGGATATGGATATCTGCTCATAATTTTCAGTATCCATGAAGCAATAATTATCCCCGTCTTTGTACAGGTATTCCATCGTGCGATAATCCAGGAATATGTCTTCCAGTTTATCGGTAGACCTGAACCGTTTTTGTACTACGCTCTCTTGTTTCAAACTTTTCAGTTTTGCCTGTACCATACCGCGCCAGTTTCCCGGGGTAACGTGCTGATAGTCAACGACCAGATATAGTTCACCCTCAAGCTTTATAACAGTACCTCTCTTAATTTCTGTTGCGCTTATCAATGTAAAAACTCCTCAATAAAAATTTTACTTAACTATTACACAAACTCTGACATAATGGTATCCGCAATATACAACCCTTCTTGCGTGATTTTGAGTATTTTATTATCAAAAGTGACAAACCCGTCTCTTCGAAATTTGTCTATTTGTTCCGAAAATTGATCTTCAATGGTATAACCGAACCGTTCACAAAAATCTGCGTTTGATATGCCCTGACGCAATCGTAAAGCCATAATAATGGTCTCAGCCGCATGCCGGTCTTGTCCCAAACATTCATGAAAGGGCTTTATATTTTTATTATTGTGTAAGTCTTCGATGTACCTACACACATTTTTTTCATTTGCGCTCCTTACCCCATTGACGAAGGAATACGCGCCAGCCCCCACGCCAACATAATCTTTGTTCTGCCAGTAAATAAGATTATGCGCACATTGATATCCGTCTCTCGAAAAATTTGAAATTTCATAGTGATGGTAAGCATGAAGCGTCAAAGAACGTATTGTGGTCTTGTACATTTCCAATTCTGTATCTTCATCCAACGTGCAAATAACATTGTTATCCAGGTCTCTCGTAAGCGGCGTTCCCTCTTCATAGGTTAATGAATACGTAGAAACATGCTCAGGATTCAGTTCTATAACAGTTTTCAGGTCTTTTTCCCAGTCAGAGAGGGATTGATTGGAACATCCAAAAATCAAGTCGGTGTTGATGTTCTTAAAACCTGTACTTCGTAATAAATCAAATGTCTTTCGGGCGTCATCGCCTGAGTGGATGCGTCCGAGAAGTTTTAATTGTCTATCCTGGAATGACTGTACCCCAACGCTGATTCGATTTACCCCATACCCTTTTAATATCTGCGCCTTATCAATAGTCATCGTTCCTGGATTTGCTTCTACGGTGTACTCGTACGTTTCAGAGCCCAGCATTGTATTATTAAGAACAGAGCGAAGGAGTTTTTCCAACTGCAATTCATTTAATATGCTTGGCGTCCCCCCCCCGATGTAAACCGTGTTAAATACGTACTGCCCTTTTAACCCGGCGATTTCTTTTTCGAGGGCGGTGAGGTATTTATCTATGAATGTTGATTCTGAAACGAATGAATTAAAGTCACAGTAGCGACACTTTTGTGCACAAAAGGGAATGTGAATATAGAGTGCATTAGGAACTGTGTCTTTCAATCTTTTCACGGTAATTTTTGTTACGTCTCCTGGCGACTTTTTCCATAATCACACGTAGGGCGAGGCTTCAGCCTTACCACATGCAACCCTAAAGGCTTGCCCTACAACAAACTTTGAAATTCCCGTATATCAAGTTATTCCTAACGCAGCATAACCGCAACCAAATCCCCTTTACAAAAGTGAGGGAATTAATTCGGTAAAAGACACCTGATGCAACTGAGTCTCCCCCCTTAATTCATCCTTGCTAAGGGGGATGGTGCGATTAACTCCCTTTCTATAATATCCTTGTAATAATTCAATCGTACATCCGGGTCCTTCAGAACGCCCTGAAATTGTTTTGCAGGGTTTTTATAGAGTAGTTTAACAGGTATTTCCTTCACCCGCAAGCCCAACTTCCATGCCTGTATCCAGAATTGCATGGGCATGCCATAGCCATATTCAGTCAGATGCATGAGCTTCAGTTTTTCGACCTTGTACGTCTTGAATCCGCAAAACGAATCTGTCAGACCAAATCCTGTTATACGGTTTATGATACCAGTTATTTCCTGATTGATTCGATATCGTTCATGAGGAACAGTTTTGTTTACTGTCCCGGTCAAAAAATATCGGGAACCTGAAATAATATCATAGTCGTTAACGGGGATTTCTTTTAAAAACAGAGGAATCTCTTCCGGTTCGTGCTGCCCGTCGCTGTCAATTGTCAAAAGGTAATCATATCCATACTCTCTTGAAAAGAGAAATGCGTCGATAATGGTTTTGCCGTATCCAAGATTCCCGGGATGTGTGATAACATGGACATGGGGAATATGCATCAGTTTTTCGTGCAGGTTACTGGCAGAACCGTCGTCAATGACAAGCACATCCAGGGGAAATTTCTTGACTCTTTGAATAATATTGCCCGCATCTACTTCATTAAAGACTGGTATGGCAGCGAGTATTGTGTAATCGTGCATTTATTGATGTACGCTCATTTTTAGTGCTTCTATCGTGTTCCGTAATAACATTACCACGGTTACAGGCCCAACCCCACCAGGAACAGGCGTTATATATGAAGCCACTTCTTTGGCTGCGGCAAATTCAACATCCCCTACCGTTTTCATCTTTGGTTTGCCGGTTTTAGGGTTTATAATCTGATTTCCCTGTATATCAAGTTCCTTTACACGGTTGATTCCCACATCGATTACAATAGCGCCCGGCTTGATCATATCGCCTTTAATCATCTCCGGTTTTCCGATGGCGGCAACCAGGATATCAGCCTTTTTCGTCTGTGCAGAAAGGTCTTTTGTCCCTGAATGACATATCGTGGGCGTTGCTGAAAGGTCAAGCAGTAAAAGACTTACTGGTTTTCCAACAATAGCGCTGCGGCCAACGATAGTTGCCACCTTACCTTTGATTTCCACGCCAATGGATTTGACCAGTTCGACGGCTGCCATCGCAGTACATGGCGCCAATCGTGTGTTTCCATAAACAAGTTCACCCATATTGGCAGGGTTCATGCCTTCCACATCTTTTTGCGGGACAATTAAAATCTGTGCTTTTTTTGCATCAATACCTTCAGGTAGCGGCATTTGTAAAATGATACCCGTTACCTGATGGTCATTGTTTAGTTTCTTTATGTGTTCAATGAGAGCGCCTTCTTTTGTATCTGCAGGCAATTCATCAAGGGTGTATTTAATGCCGACTTCTTCACATTGCTTCTGTTGGTTCTGGACATAGAGCCGGGAAGCGGCATTTTCTCCCACTTGAATGGCCTTTAAATGCGGGTAATACCCCTTTTTCTTTAGCGTATCAATTTCTTCAATGAGCCGTGTTCTCATCTTTGCAGCGACAGATTCACCATCAATAATTATTGCAGACATACGATAACCTCTTTTGGTAAAAATTAACGATACCCTTCAAAGCTAAACATTATAGAAAAACAAACTCTCCTATGGCAAGGAAAAACACCTCTGAAGCGATATTTTAGTGATATTAAATTATTGACATGCCCTGTCGTAACTGATAGAATTACTCCCCTATTTGTTTATGCCATTTTTCGGTATTTTGAAGCATCAATCCCAAAGTAACTCAAGCCTTCAGGTTTGAGACTTAAACTGGTTTTCAATTGTAGTGGCAGGTTTCAAACATACCCCCCTACATGTGCACTTAAAAAAAAGTCATCAAATGCCTAATTTGAAGTGTAAAAGCGAACGTAAGTTTTCTGTTATATAAATATTTGAGGTAGACCGTGAAGGTAAAGGTTGCAAAGACAGCGGGTTTCTGTATGGGCGTCAGGCGGGCAATGGACATCCTGCTTGATGCCGCAAATGAAAAAAACATCGATGGGGGAGTATATACCGATGGCCCTCTGATTCACAATCCACAGGTCCTTGAATATCTGGAAAAACGGGGCATCAAGGTTGTTAAAGGACAAAACGACCTTTCCAAAAGTACCGTGGTAATCAGGGCCCATGGCGTCACTCCGGCACGAAGAAATGAAATCGAAAGTACGGGGGCAAAAGTTTGTGACGCCACCTGTCCTCATGTTATGCGGGTGCAGTCTATTATTAAAAAATATGCCGCACAGGGATATTCTACAATAATTGTAGGCGATAAGGGACATGCGGAGGTTGTCGGCTTGCTGGGTTATGCAGAAGGCAGGGGTTATGTAGTACAGGAACTAGACGAAATAGACCACCTACCACCGATGGATAAAGTGTGCGTTGTTGCCCAGACGACACAGGATAAACGTATGTTTAAGGAGGCCATCGAGAGAATCAAGAAACGCTACGGATGTTGTGAGACGTTTGAGACGATTTGCAGTTCCACGTACAAACGGCAGGATGAAATTATCAGTCTCAGCAAATCGGTTGACGCCATGATCGTTGTCGGCGGTAGAGGGAGCGCCAATACGACCCGTCTGGTCAAGATATGCGAGACTCAGGGCACGCCAACATTCCTTGTTGAAACTGATATGGAACTCGACCTTGAACTACTAAAAGATTACGAAACAATTGGCGTCACCGCTGGCGCTTCTACTCCCAACTGGATGATCAAAAGGGTTGTAGAAAAAGTACATTCTTATAAAGTCAGCAAATATGGAAAACTTCTTTTTGGACTTAAGAATGTTGCCGATTTTTTCGTGAGGAGTTGCACCTATGTGGGATTAGGCGCTGCAAGTTTGAGCTTTGCAAGCGCACTTTTAGTGGGGATTCAACCTCGTTACGGTTTTTGCCTGATTGCAGCACTGTTTATATTTTCGATGCAGGTCTTAAACCACTTTGCCAATAAAGATGCCGTTGCAATCAATGAGCCAGCGCGGGCCAAATTTTATGAAAAGAAAAGAACACTCATGGTTGGTCTCGGTATTGCCGGCGCTATTGCATCCTTTATATTAGGATTTATCCACAGTAAACCTATTTTCTTCTGTATCTTTCTGGCCAGTCTTTTTGGTATCTTTTATCGTCTGGAGATCATCCCCAAGAGGCTGTCAAGACTCATCCGTTACAGGAGCCTTGAGCAAATCCCTGGTTCAAAGGAAATTTTCTATGGTATTGCATGGGCTGTTAGTACCGCGTTGATACCTTTTCTCGATATCAGGAGAAGTTTTATGCCTTCCCTTGCCGTTGCGCTTGCCTTTGCCTTTAGTCTTGCATTTATCAGGGCAATAGTTCTTGATATTCGTGATATCCAGGGCGACCGTATTCTGGGAAAGGAAACAATACCCATTGCAATTGGAAAAGAACTTACAAAAAAAATTCTTGTTATGATAACCATCCTTCTGGCGATTCTTTTAGTGGCTGCGCCCTTGCTTGTATGGACAACAACATTAGGATTTTACTTACTCCCCTGTGTGGCTTATGCCGGGGGATATCAATATTTATCACATAAAAGGATTATTTCCGAAGGGTTGTTACTCGAAACGATAGCAGATTTTAATTTTATCCTTGCAGGCATTATGGCATTTGTCTGGAAATCAAGCACCTTTTAATAGATAATATGCAAATGGAAGAAAAAAAACACAGCATGTTCAGCCAGTTTAAAAAAGATGTTAGACGGCGGATGATAACGGGTTTGTTCCTCATCCTGCCTGTGTACGTAACGTTTTTTGTCGTGAAGTTCCTTTTTGGCTTTATTGGCGGCACCCTTTCGCCAGTAATAAGAAGACTATTGCAAGTTTCTGGTACTACCCTACCCAAGAGTTCCCTTGATGAATTTATCATTACCTCACTCGGACTTATTCTCACGTTTGCATCGCTCTATTTTATCGGCATCTTTGCTGCTAATTTTGTGGGTAAGGCTATTATCCATTATTTTGAAAATCTCGTGACCAAAACACCCATTATCCGAAATATATATTCATCGGTAAAACAAATAATCCATGCCATCGGCATGCCGGGAAAGGAGTCTTTTAAACGTGTAGTTTTTATTGACTTCCCGAAAGAAGGGACAAAATCCATTGGATTTGTCACAGGGTCTACTAGCATTAATAATGACAAGAAACTTATTAGTGTATTTGTACCAACCACTCCTAATCCGACAACAGGATTCTTAATTTATACGACAGAAGAGGGTGTTACCGATTCCAATCTTACGGTGGAAGACGCATTTAAAATGCTCTTTTCCGGTGGTGTCCTGACACCAAAGGATATTACATCTCCAAACAAAACGACGCAATCACAATCTTCCGGCAAGAATGAGGGTCACACTTAAAAGTGGTCGGGAGTGCATGTCGGCTGGTGTCGGCGACGGACTTCAAATCCGGTCTGTCCCGCTTTTTGCGGGATAGGTGGGTTCGATTCCCACACGCTCCCGCCAATCTTTCTTTTCCTTGGAAAGCAGGGGATAAAAGGAATATATAATTTATCGAATGCACAGGAAAACGAGTATCCACATTACCGGCGTTGTACAGGGTGTCGGCTTCCGACCTTTCATTCATAATCTCGCACATAAATACAATCTCAAAGGTTTTTGTCTGAATGACTCACAGGATGCCATTATAAAAGCTATCAGCCTTTTAAAGGAAGGATATATTTTGGCAATTAAAGGACTCGGCGGTTTCCACCTTGCTTGTGATGCAATAAACCAGGATGCAGCAAAAAACTGCGGGAAAGAAAGAGGAAGTCAAATAAACCTTTGCCCTCATGACCCCTGGTATTGATACTGTAGCGAGTTTTTGCGCTGTTTCTGAAGAAGAACGGATACTTCTTGAAGGAAGGGTTAGACCAATAGTAATTTTGGAAAAGACACTTCCCAGCTCAATATCTGATGCTGTGGCGCCCCATAACAAGAACTTTGGCGTCATGCTTCCCTACACCCCCCTCCACTATCTGCTTTTTAGTTCCTCCGAAATACAATTTACCGCCCTGGTAATGACCAGTGGAAACGTATTTGATGAACCCATAGTAACTTCAAATAATGAAGCCGTCGAGAAACTTTCGTCTATTGCCGACTACTTTCTTTTTCACGATAGAGACATCTTTACGAGGGTTGATGATTCAATAGTGAGAAGCATAAAATCTACAGGAGTTTCGACTTTTAACTCTAAAATCCAAAATCCGAAATCCAAAATGCAGACCTTTCGTCGTGCCCGGTGTTTTGTTCCTGAAACTATTGATCTCGATGAGAATGTAGGAGAAATACTGGCCTGTGGCATTGAGTCAAAAAACACCTTTTGTTTTACAAGAGGAACAAAGGCAATATTGAGCCAATACATAGGTGATCTTGAAAATTACGAAACCCTAAAGTTTTTTAAAGAAACTCTTGAAAATCTCAGAAAGGTATTCCGGGCAACTCCAAAAATTGTTGTCCATGACCTTCACCCTGATTACCTGAGTTCCCGGTTTGCCCTGGAATATGCTGCCGGGATGGATATTCCAGCCACACGTGTTATATCAGTCCAACACCACCATGCCCACATTGTTAGTTGTATGGTTGTACATAACCTTAACGGTGAGGTTATTGGTGTGGCCTTCGACGGGACGGGATACGGAACGGACGGAAATATCTGGGGCGGCGTGTTCTTTGTGACCAGTCGTGAAAATTTTACACGAAAGGCACGCTTTGACTATACTCCCATGCCCGGTGGAGAAAAGGTCATTAAAGAACCCTGGCGAATGGCCGTTGCCTATTTATACCAGACCTTTGGTGACGATATTTTCAAAGCTGCACCCTCTTTTTTTAAGCGATTCAACCAGAAAGATGTTACTTTAATTATTATGATGGTAAAGAAATCCATTCATTCACCACTAACGTCCAGCGTCGGGCGCCTTTTTGATGCGGTGTCTTCTTTGCTTGGAATAAGGGATATGATAACCTTTGATGGTGAAGCAGCTATCGAATTAGAGATGGCTGCTGATTCAAATGAAAAAAAAGAGATACTATCGTATCCGTTTCGTATTATTCATGATGACCCCATTATCATAGATATAAAACCCCTGTTAAAATCAATAGGAGAAGATCTTATGAAATCGCTAAAAACAGCAGTTATTTCTTACAGATTCCATCACACCCTTGCAATGATTATAGTAGAAGTCTCAAAAATATTAAAAACTCAGTGTAAAGTAAGAGATGTTGTCCTGAGTGGTGGAGTATTTCAGAATAAACTGCTCTTCAATTTTGCGGAAACATATCTGGAAAAGGAAGGATTTCAGGTCTGGTTCAACGAACGATTCCCTGCCAATGATGGAGGAATTTCCCTGGGTCAGTCAGTAATTGCGTGGGAAAGATTCAAGAAAAAATAACAATGTTATTTACATTATCCCTTTCTGAAACATATAATTATCATTGAGTTAAATAAACAAAATTAATTAAATATTGACGGTATTTGAAGGCAATTGTTTTTTAAATTTACAATATTTCACATAATCTCCCGATTGAATTACTTTTAATCCATTCGTGGAACGGTTGTAAATATAAATCCAGGCTGAATATTTTTCACCGTTAATTAAAGTTATAGAAACTTTTTTCCTGAGAAATTCCATGTAGTGTGGGTCTTTTCCGCTATATCCCTCGTACTCATCGAGTTTCTTAAAGACAAATTTGTGATTGTGTATCGAATATAATTCTCCTTTAACAATTTGGGAGTTTTTTTTTGAAGGAACTGCGCCTGGATATTCACCAATGTCGTATAAAATGCCATTGAATATACCTTCTCCTACAAAATCGGCGTATTTCTCTAAAATATGGTACATTCCATTCTTATAATCCTTACGTAATGTTCCATAGACAAAGAGATATTCATTATGTTTCTTCAAGGGAATTATCCTTTTTTTCCCGCTATTTTTAAGTATTAAGTTGCATAATTAATGAATCGAGATTTTCAAAATCTTCATTTTCGATGAATTCCATCAAAAAGTCATGGTCTGCAATCCTCAGAATGTAATATTTAAAGACCATCTTGATTTCAATTAAAGAGATTTGCTTCAATTTCAAAAGGCTTCCAATAAACTCAAAAAAATTAAGATAATCAATTAAAAGTTCAACAAGTTCTTCTGCTGTTTTATCTTTCGTATCATTTTTTATATGTTTACGAATTAATGCAATTTCTTCTTTCGGTTCATAGTCAATTATCCAACGCATTTTTTTATAATGAGGTTGCTCGTAGAATTTTTCGTAAAGTGAGGAAAGCCACTCAGAATGTCTTGTCTTTGAATTACGCCAATATTGATACAAAGCAAATGTCCCCCCTAGGATTGGACCAACTTTGACCAATAAATCGAATAAATCTAAATTTTTCGTATCCATAAGAATTACAATCCAGACTATTTCATCAAAATAGCCGGGCCTGCCTTCACCATATATTTAATCCCTGAAACCAGGGTGATAATAACAGTAACCCACAACATAAAGATAATCCCTATTTTGAAGGCCATAAGGTCTTTAAAATAAGCGGAGAAGAATAGTGTCAGACATATGGTGGAAGATTGGGTGAACATCTTGGCCTTGCCCCACATGTTAGCACCAAATTCAATGCCTTTCGATTCTGAATAGCTCCTGAGGCTGCTAATCAGGAATTCCCTGGCTACTATAACAACGACCATCCATGCCGGAACAATGTTATCGGTATGTTGTATCATTAAGATGAATCCGCCGCAGACTATGATCTTATCAACAAAGGGGTCTGCTATACGCCCGAAGTCGGTCATGAGACCTTTCTTGCGTGCCAGATAACCATCCAGCCAATCTGTTACCCATGCTATTGAATAAGCAATCAGGGCAATCGTGTAGCACCGATATGATAAAAGTGCAAAAAATACGATTGCCAGTAAAAGCCGAGAAAGGGTTAATCTATTGGGTAAATTAAACGCAATAGATTTTGAGATATCGAATGTGCTCAACTGTGCCTCATTTCTGTCATTTGTCTTGCTCTTATATAGTTGATATACAAACGCAATTGTGAGAGACAGCAAAGCAATCCTTCACCGAGTTTGTTTCTGGCTAACGCCCTCACAATGACAACTTTCTTTTATTGCTTACTATTATAACGTACCTGTCAAATCGTATCCGGAAACGCCAGACACTATCATATTTTTAATATCGCCGGGTTTCAAATGATTTTCTGAAATAACTACTCTACTGTCAACATCGGGTGCATCTCCATACGTCCTTCCCAACCACTTACCATTTTTCTCGTCTTTTTCATCCACGATAACAGGAATGGACTTTCCTATGAGATTTTTATGTTTTCTCAAAACAATTTCCTGCTGCGCCAGCATGATCTCACTGAGACGTCTTTCCTTTGTCTTTTTGGGTATTTGACTCTTGAATGATGCGGCGGGTGTACCTTCTTCTTTAGAATAGGTAAATACGCCCAATCTTTCAAATTGAGTGATTTTTACAAATTCTAAAAGCTCTGAGAAGTGGGCTTCTGTCTCTCCCGGAAATCCGACAATAACCGATGTCCTTAAAAATAATTGAGGAATATGGTTTCTTAAATTACCAATGAGTTTCTCTATTGAACCATGTGTCACTCCACGCCCCATTTTTTTCAGCATATCATCATTGATATGCTGGATTGGCAGGTCTATGTATTTACATATCTTTTTATGGTGGGCTATGACATAGATAAGTTCCTGGTAAAAATGTCTTGGATGTGTATAGAGTATTCGTATCCAATCGATCCCTTTTATGCTCCCCATTTTTTCTAATAATACATGTAACTGTTGTTTTCTATACAAATCAGTTCCATAGGATGTCGTATCCTGTGAAATGATGTTAATTTCTTTCACGCCTTCAGAGGCCATCTGGCTGGCCTCTTCCAGGATGTTTTTCATGGTTCTACTATAGAATCTTCCCCGAATTCCAGGTATTGCGCAATAACTGCACCGATTGTCGCAACCATCAGAAATTCTTAGATAGGCATAATGTTTTGGCGTTAACCGTATACGATTACGCCAGTCATCGTTGCATTGGACTGACTTATCCTTTTCCTTTTTTTGACGGGAACCCGATAGATCAGTTATTTGTTCAAAGTCCTTTAAACCTACCACATGGTCTATTTCAGGAATTTCATTCTGCAATTCTTCCGGATAGCGCTGTGCCAGGCAACCTGTCACGATGAGTTTTTTACACCGGGCGTCTTCCTTGAGTTTCGCCATCTTCAGGATTGTATCAATGGATTCTTTCTTGGAATCATCTATAAAACCGCAGGTGTTAATAATCAAGACCTCGGCATCTTCCGGATCCTGGCAGATAGTGCTTCCGCTGTAAGCAACCCTGCCAAGTATTTCTTCTGCATCGACCAGGTTTTTAGGACATCCCAAATTAATTAAAGCCACTTTTTTTGATTTATGCATTGTCTGATCCCTCACTCATACGGGCCATCTGAGCTTCCCATTCTTCCAGGGTCAAAAAAACCTCTCTGGCCTGGCTTCCCTTGTATTGACCAACGATTCCATCTTCGGCCATTAAATCAATTAATTTTGCAGCGCGTGAATATCCGATTTCCAATCTTCTTTGCAAGAGAGAAACAGACCCTCTTTGCGTTTCAAGAATAATTCTTATTGCTTCATAATAAAGGTTGTCCCTTTCATTGCTACCCTTATCCAATGCCCCCTTCCAGGATTTCAGTTCTGAATTAAACTGTGGTGCTGCACGTTTCCGCAGATATTCAACCACCTTTTTTAGTTCATCATCACTTACATAAGCGCCCTGCACGCGCACCAATTTTGATGTGCCAGGCGGCGAAAACAACATATCACCGCTTCCCAGGAGTTTTTCTGCACCATTTTGATCGAGGATGGTCCTGGAATCAACCTTTGAAGCAACATAAAACGATATCCTGGATGGCAAATTCGACTTAATTAGTCCTGTGATTACATCAACCGAAGGACGCTGTGTAGCCAGGATAAGATGAATTCCAACAGCGCGTGATTTTTGAGAAAGACGAATTACCGATGACTCGACCTCTTTCGACGCAACCATCATCAAGTCAGCCAGTTCATCCACCACAATAACAATGTGCGGCAAATGAAGTGGTACATCATCAATATTTGCCTCGCCATCGGGATTGAGCCGGTTTCTGATTTCTGCGATGCCAAGTTTGTTATAGCCATTGATGTGTTTTACGCCCACACTGGCAAGTAAGGCATAACGTTCTTCCATCTTATTGACCGCCCACTCCAAAACGGCAGCAGCTTTTTTCATATCTGTGACAACGGGGCTAATCAAATGGGGAATTTCCCGGAAAAGTGAAAATTCAACCATTTTGGGATCGACGAGCAAGAGTTGTACATCGCCTGGATGACGTAAATAAAGGATACTCAAAATAATGGAATTCAGACAAACGGATTTTCCCGAACCCGTAGTTCCGGCAATCAACAAATGGGGCATGGATGCCAAATCTGAGATAACGGGGTTTCCTGCCACATCTTTACCAATCAGGAGTGGAATAGACATCCTTTTCCCGGCATCTTCAGACACCTCCAGCAACTCACGGTACAAAACCGTTTTTCGTTGCGTATTGGGAACTTCCAGGCCAATAGATGACTTACCCGGTAATGGGGCTACGACCCTTACGCTCGGCGCTTTCAGGGCAATAGCAAGATCGTCCGAAAGGCCTGCAACCTTGCCAACCTTTGTGCCGGGCGCAAGTTCTAATTCATACATGGTAATAACAGGACCTCTTTCGATCTCCACAACCTCTGATTTAACGTTAAACTGCTCAAGGGTATTTTTGAGTACCTGAGCGCGTTGGGTAATATGATTCCAGTCATCCGCATGCTGTTCGTTAGCAGGTTTTTCGAGTAAACTAAATGGCGGTAAATCGTAGGTACGCTCCTTATTTTCAGCACTAACCAATGGATAAGCCTCCACCTCTTCTTCCACAGATTGTTCTGGAACCAGATGCTTCTGTATCTTTTCAGGTAGAATAAAAGACTCAAGTGGTTGTTCTTTTTTACCCGGATCGTCTTTTTCCGGTTCATCAATAGTCACCATCTTTGTATATGCAGTGACAGAATTATTTACCACGGTTCTTGTATTATCCAACTCACGTATGTTTGATGGCATAGGTGATTCAATAATCCGAGGGGGACTATTTTGCAATGGCTTCAGCGTATCATTATTTTTCTTTATATCACTTATTTTAAAAAACAAGGAGGCTGGGGTCGCATTGAGCAGGAGCATGATTGATATGAGTAAACCGGATATCAGGATAATAAGAGCGCCTATTAAATTAAAATATTCATATAACCGTGAAGCAATGACAATTCCAAAGATACCTCCCACATTTACGGATAATAAGGATTTCTCCGACACATAACAAACGAGGGTTACCAGAGAGGCTATAGAAAACAACAATAAAACAAACCCTATTACTCTTACCCAGAGATATTCTATAAATTCCTTATATAAGTAAATTATTCCTAATAAACCAAGAAAAACAACAATCAGATAGGAAGTCCTTCCCAGACCAGCCATAATATATCCTGCAATCTGAGCCCCTGCCATTCCGCATAAATTTTTTACCGGTTTGTTCATGGGAAAGTTGTTAAAGGGTGGGTCCTGAGAAGAGTAACTAATAAGACTTACAAGGGCAAACAAGGCCGAAGCTATAAGGAGAATAGCCGTATTACAACGGATAAAACGTTTCATTACCATACTAGTAGTGTAAAATTTGTATGAAAGTGGTTTTTCTTAAATAATGCGCCAAACGAGAACAAATCAAAGAAGACAAACGCGCGTGATTTATGATTTTGAAATGTCAATGTCCTGTGTGACCAAAACCGCCTTCACCACGGCGAGAATTTTCAAGATTTTCAACCTCAATCAGTTCGGCCCTTACTACGGGCTGGATTACTAATTGTGCAATGCGCATTCCTCGTTCCAGGGTAAACCGCTCTTTCCCCAGATTACACAATATAATGCCAATCTCTCCGCGGTAATCGCTGTCAATGGTGCCTGGTGTGTTTACGATCGTTAATCCATATTTCAAGGCAAGCCCGCTTCTCGGTCTTACTTGCGCCTCATAGCCGAAAGGTAATTCAATATGGATGCCGGTTGGAACTAACTTAATCTCATTGCATTCAACATAAGCATGCCCATCCACTGCGGCATACAAATCCATACCACTGGCAGCATCGCTCATATATCGGGGTAATGGCAGGTCTTCGCATCCTTTTTTTCTCATGACTTTAACTTGCACAGTATGCATTTATCTTGTTTTTTTATCAAGTACCTCTTTTATTATAGGAATAATTGTTTCAAGAGCAGCTAGTCTTCCGATTCCTGTTTTTCCCGTGCACAGACGTCCTTCCTCTGGTTCAATAAAAATGTATCCGAAATGGGTTAATTTTTTCATGTTCGCCTGTACAATTGGATTGAGGTACATACTGTCATTCATTGCGGGTGCAATAATTACGGGAGAACGCGCCGCCATAACGGTGCATGTTAATGCGTCATCTGCAATACCTGATGCAACTTTACCGATAAAATTTGCCGTGGCAGGCGCAACAACAATCAAATCAGCGTCTTCAGCCAGGGATATATGTTGCGGGTCAAAATCGTCATCATCGACAAACAAATCCGTAATAACCCTGCTTTTCGAAATTGAACGAAAAGTTGTCGGATTCACAAAACGCCGGGCATTGGACGTCATTATTACACTTACACGATTTTCCTGTTTAATCAGGCTTGAAACGATCTCAACGGCTTTGTATGCTGCAATACTCCCGGTAACTCCCAGAATAATATGATATGACATAATCAGACCAGATTCAAAATTTTACGGATTGTGTTTATTGTTACATCCAGATCATCATTTATAATAGCATAGGTGTACTTATCCTTATATTCTAATTCTTTATCTGCAATTTTCATACGGAGCGCGATGTCCTGTTCTTCATTGGTATTTCTTTGCAATAACCGTTGGTTTAACGTCTTTTTGTCTGGTGGTAGTAAAAATATAGATATGGCATCCGGAAATTTTTCTGTAATTTTCAATGCGCCCTGTACCTCTATTTCCAGTAAGTAAAATATTTCCTGTGCGAGCGCTTGTTTTAGCGCATTTAGTGGCGTTCCATAGTAGTTGCCACAGTATGACGCATACTCTGCCAGCTCGCCTTTTCGTATCATATCCTCAAATTTGGCAGTTGAAACAAAGTGATACGACTCTCCCGTTTTTTCATTTGGACGGGGATGACGTGTGGTAACGGATACTGATTTTTTTATGTGCGGGTCTTTTTCAAGGAGTTTGCATACTGTTGTTTTACCGGAACCAGAGGGTCCTGAAATGATAACGATCTTTCCCATTGTTTCATTGTGTATAAGATGCCGAAAATAGTATTACTCAATATTAAAGGACTGCTCACGAATTTTCTCAACTTCTGTTTTTATATCTACCAAATCCCTGAGAATTTCACTATCATTTGCTTTTGAGCACATGGTATTGGTTTCTCTGAACATTTCCTGTACTATGAAATCAAGCTTTCTGCCCATGGGTTCATCTGATTGCAAGACTTCTTCCAGTTGACATAAATGACTTTTCAGTCGACTGATTTCCTCGGAAATATCGCAACGTTCCGCAAAGATCGCAATTTCGCGATAGAGATTATTGTCGCTCAGTTCTATTTCTGTCCCTGCCAGCAACGACTCGACCCTACTTCGCAAACGTTTGCTATATTCATTGACTATTGATGGCACTCTGGTTTCTATTTTATTAAGTATCGAAAGTATAACATCCTTTCTCTTTTCAATATCTTTTTCTAGATGGCTTCCTTCATTTGCCCTCATTTCCATCATTTTAGCCAATGCTTCGTTAATGAGGGGCATACAGATGGAAAACAAGGTGTCAACGTTTTCTTCCTTATTTTCCCCTTTTTGAAGCACTCCGGGAAGTGATATTAAAGAATTAATGGACAGTTCTTCACCTGAATTGATTTCCTTTTTAATATCATTAAGAATACGATAATACTCTCTTACTTTTTCTCCGTTCAAAACGTATTCATGTTCTTGTTGGTGCGATTGATAGTTTATGTTGAGTAAAATTGTGCCACGAATAATTCTTTCCCTGACAAGACGTTCAAATTCACTTTCAAAGGCCTGCAACAACTCTGGAATTCGCGAGTCAATTTTTAGAAACCGGTTATTAATTGACCGGAGTTCCACGGATAACGTACGTCCATCATCTTTGTATTCGGCATTGCCAAATCCAGTCATACTCTTGAGCATCAAAGTCACCAAAAAACTATATGGATTTCACGGAAATAATGTAAATTTAACAATATCTTTTTATTGCCCGGTTTCGGGTTTTTCTGGGGGGCCTGTCTCTTTTTTCCTTTCCTCTACCGGTGTCATTCCACCATGCTGTTCATGTTGTGGCTTACTATATGTTTCCGGTTGTTTTGGTGCGCCTCCGGCTGTTGCTTGAGATGGCTGTTTTTCTTCAACCGTTTGCATGCCAACGGCAGCAGTTTCGCCGGATGTTTCTTCCTTTTGAGAAACACCGCCATGCTCATGTGCTCCTTTTTGTCCCGGATGTTTGTGACTGTGCTGTACGGATGGAGGTTCCATCGTATTTCTCGCCGGAATAGATAGTTTAAAAAGAAAGATTGTAGCGACAATAAATGCAGCGCCAATCAGATACGTAACTTTCGACAAGAAAGTACTTGTTCGTGTGCCAAAAGCCGCCTGGTCTCCTAAACCACCAATAGCTGCAAGCCCCCCGCCCTTACCCGATTGCAACAAGATGGAACCTATCATGAACACACATAATATAACAAGCGCAATCTTTAGCCCCATAACGATATTTAAAAAATAAAATGCATTTAGGATCCCAAAGATGACAATGATCGCAATTGCCCACTTAAATGCCTTTTCAGCCTTCACCATCTAACTCTCCTGAAAAAAAACTGAATACTAAAACATTACTAAGAAAAATTTGAAGCAGAGTCTAAAATTTTCAAAAAGGATTCAAGGTTAATACTTGCACCACCAACCAGAAGTCCATCTACCTCCTCCTGTGCCATCAAATCCCTTGTATTTTCCGGCTTAACGCTTCCTCCATAGAGGATGTATGTATCTCTTGCAATATCTTTGCCATATATGTCTATTAAAAGGCCCCTGATATATGTATGTACTTCATTCACCTGTTCTGGAGATGCCGTCTTTCCTGTTCCGATTGCCCATACAGGTTCATAGGCGATAACAGAATCTTGAATATGTTCAGCGCCAATCCCCCGCAAACCATTTTTTAGTTGATTTTCTATTACAAGCGTTGTTTTTCCACCCGCCCTTTCATGCAATTTTTCTCCGATACACAGAATTGGTTTCAAATTAGCAGAGAGCGCAGTCTTTACTTTTGTATTGATAAAAGCATCGGTTTCGCCAAATATGTGCCGTCGTTCAGAATGGCCTATGATAACATGCGAACAGCCGGCTTCTTTAACCATAAATGCGGACACTTCGCCCGTATAGGCACCTGCCCGTTCACTATGAATATTTTGCGCCCCTACGAAAATAGCACTATCTGCCAATATTGTGCAAATATCTTTCAAGAAGATAAAAGAAGGAGAAATACCACAAACAATTTTGTTTGTCGTAATCATCTGTTTTCTGAGCAATTGTGCGAATTTCACTGCTTCTGAGCATGTGAGATTCATCTTCCAGTTTCCAATAACCAGAGGCTTTTTTCTTTTCATTTTGGAAAGTATTTTCTCAATCACACTTTGGAAATGATCCCAAAACCTTCATATCAAAACATCTCTTGGAAACTTCATTGAGCGCGTTCTGAACATTTTCATTTGCAGTATGTCCCTCGAAATCCAGGTAAAAGCAATATTCCCACACCTTTTTCCTGGTAGGCAGCGATTCAATATTTGTAAGATTAATGCTGTAGGTTCTAAATGGCTCAAGAATTTCCAGCAATGCGCCCGGGCGGTTTTTAATATAACACATCAATGCCGTTCTGTCATTTCCGCTTGGAGCGCCATATCCCTTACCAAGAACAAAAAATCTCGTGATATTATTTGGATTATCTTCAATATTGTTACACAGTATCTTCAAACCATACTGCGGCGCTATTTCCACATGTGCAATTATTGCACAATTTAATCCTTCTTTTTCAGACTTTAAACCTTTTTCAGAGATACGCGCTGCTTCAGCGCTACTGCTTACTTCTACTAATTCAGCATAGGGGAGATTACTTGCCAACCAATTTCTACATTGAGAAAAAATCTGTAGTTTTGAATATACTTTTTTAATTTCTTCTTCCTTACAATTTGCCATTAAGCAATGGTGAATTGGGAAAATGATTTCGGCGCATACTTTGACATCGAATTCAACAAACATGTTTAATGTTTCTCTTATGCCGCCTTCTGTAGAATTTTCAACAGGTACGATTCCATAATCACATCTACTTCCTGCTACATCCCTAAAAACATCATCAATGCTTCTAACTGGAACATACTCGATAGATGAACCGAACTTCTGTTTTGCTGCATAATAACTAAATGTGCCTTCTGGTCCTAAATAGGATACCTTGATTAGTTTTTCCAGTACAAGTGAACCAGCCATGAGTTCGCGATATACCGATATAAGGCATTCATTCGATAACGGCCCTTTATTTTGAGCAGTAACTCTTGAGTAGACTTCCTGTTCTCTGTTTGGGACATAAACTTGTGCCTGGTTTTGCTTCTTAATTTCTCCTATTTTTAATACAAACCCAGCTCTTTCATTCAGTAATTCTACAATCTTAGAATCAAGTGCATCAATTTGCTTTCTTAATTGGTCTATTTCCATATTAACACAAAGTACTTAAAA
>JAHFOW010000003.1:0-3564 GCA_023261465.1 Planctomycetota bacterium | reverse complement strand
CATTTAGATTTATTTAATTCTTAATAAACTATCAGAATTTCCTATAAGAGTCAATAAAATTAAGTTATTTCATTTTTTTGATTGACTGTCAGTAAAAGGCTGTTAAAATAATGTTTAATAGTATTTTTGTATTGTTCTAATGCCATACAAAAAGGTATGTTATGACATGTCAGTCATAACAATAAAATGTTCTTTGAATTTGTAAATTATTTTTATTTTACCTACCTAATTTTTTTCAAAGAGTAGTTTTTATTCGAATTTTCAAGTTAGGTATCTATACACAATCTTCGCAGTATTTAAGTATTTATTAGAAAGGAAGATATACATGGTAGGTGGACGAATCAAAGGACATCAACAACGAATCGGGATATTTGTTGATGTTCAGAATATGTTTTATTCGGCAAAGGCGTTACACCAATCAAAAATCGATTATAGTAAACTTTTATTAGAAATTGTAGGTGATAGAAATCTTATCCGCGCAATTGCTTATGTGGTGCAAAAACCCGATGTTGACCAATCGAGCTTTACTGATGCATTAAGCCGATTAGGATATGAAATTAAATCGAAGGAACTCCGATTACGGCCCGATGGCACAGCAAAAGGAGACTGGGACATGGGGATAGCAATTGATTCCATTGCAATCGCACCAAAACTGGATACGGTTGTGCTGGTTACTGGAGATGGCGATTTTGTGCCACTTGTGGAAATGTTGAAGGCTCACGGATGCAGGGTAGAAGTTGTCTCTTTCAGGCGAAGCACGGCCATTGAACTAATCAATGCAGCAACAAAATACACTGCAATAGAAGAGTCGATGTTGTTTAAGGAAAGAAAATTCCAAAGAAATGATACTCCAAACGAATAGTCGTGTAAATCCAGAAAAACTCAACGAGTTACAAATAAATATAGGGTATTCTTTTCATAATATTATAGTGCTTGAAAAAGCGCTGACCCATACATCATGCCGATTGGAAAATAATTTTTCCAACGAGCGGTTGGAATTTTTGGGTGACGCTGTGTTGGGGATGATTATTTCTGATTATCTTTACAGGACTTTTCCCCAGTACAGCGAGGGTGAATTAACAAAAATAAAATCTGTGGTAGTAAGCCAGTCAACCCTTGCAAGGGTTAGTTTGGAGGCAAATTTAAAAGACTTCCTTTTTGTAGGAAGGGGTTTGAATGATTTGAATCTACTCCCCAAATCGCTCCTTGCTAATGTTTTTGAGGCAATTATAGGCGCAATATACCTCGACGGCGGTCTTGAGGCAGCATATAATTTTACTATAAAATATTTAAAGAAGGAAATTGATATTGTCTGTAATAATCAACATGAGAAGAATTACAAGTCTATGCTTCAGCAATACAGTCAAAAGGAATTCGGCGTAACGCCAGGTTATCAGGTTTTGCAGCAAATCGGCCCGGACCATGGCAAGTCGTTTGAAGTAATTGTATTGATAAAAGGAAATGAATACGGGAAGGGATGGGGTAAAAGCAAAAAAGAAGCGGAGCAGTTTGCCGCCAAAGAAACGCTAAAGGTGCTTGTTCCTGATTTACTCGATGAAAATAATGAGAAACCTTGTGATTAGGAAAGAAGTACCATTGCGGTAGGGAAAATAAATAAAAAGAAATTTGTTGGTATCTGTCCCGCCAGAATCAGCAAAATTAAGGATAGCGCGGACAGAAAAGAAAAAACAAGCAACAACATGATACCTATGATAGACGACAAAAGTTAAATAATATCTCACGTGCGTACTTAAAATTCCTATACAGTACATAAGGAGGACATTTCGTGAAAAAAGGCATTATGGCGTTGATCTTTCCTGTTGCACTTTTCTTTATCATGTCTTTCGTACCATCCCTTCCTGCCGGACAGGGTGAACGTGCAGGGTGGATTAAGCAAGGCGAATCCATCATAAACCCAAATCAACCGGAAGGTAGCCGCAGACTTCAGTCTGCGCAATCTGCACACACAAATCCGAACTCCGCAATCCAAAATCAACAGGCGTTGTTTTGCAAGAAGAATTCATTGGCGCAAAGATGTTCAGCGTAAACGGCGAAGAGCAAGCGGGAACAAAGGTGAGCTATTTTAAAGGAAATGACCCTGCAAAATGGGAAAACAATATTCCCACCTACGACCTTGTAAATCTTGGTGAGGTATATGAGGGAATAGACTTAAGACTGAAGGCGTATGGTAACAATATCGAAAAACTCTTTACCGTAAAACCAGGATATAATCCTGATCTGATAAAGGCGTGTCTTAACGGTGCAAGGTCGTTAAAAGTAAATGGAGAAGGACAACTTGAGGCAGAAACGGTATTTGGCCCTGTAAAATTCACAAAACCTATAGCCTACCAGAAGATTGATGGAAAGAGGGTGGAGGTGAACGTTGAATACTGCATTCAGAAGCGTGATGGCAAGGGGGTAGTCGGTAATCCGAAAACAGCCAACTCCAGGAAAACACGGACAAACAAGTTTGTCCATGCCACCCACGCGGGCAATCAGAAATCCGCAATCCGAAACACAAAATCGGAATACGGTTTCAAAGTAGCCACCTACGACAAAACAAAAGACCTTATCATCGACCCCCTCCTTGCCTCCACATTTCTTGGCGATAGTTCCGGTGATTATGCAACTTCGATGACTATGGACAAAAGTGGAAACATTTATGTTACAGGTTGGACATGGTCATCAGATGTTCCTACAACCACTGGTGTTTATAATACTTCTTTTAATGGAGACATAGAAGATGCCTATGTAGTGTCTGAACGAAAACTATCTTTTTTGTGACGAGTTCATTCCCTGAACAATTTTAAATTTTTAAAAATTGCCCCTTTTCAACTTTTTCCCCGATGTTTTAAACTACGATACTGTTGTTTTATTCATTTCGCCCGGTTTTCCCCATTTTTTCACGTTCTCCGGGCACACTATCCCCCTGGATTTTTGTTTACGTGGATTTTTTACGCTGCCTTGCGAACTGTTCCTTTCTTCTTCTGTGCTTTCTTCTGCAATATATTTCCCATTGTGTGTAAGTTTGCCGCCAGTATTCCTAACCCACAGTATCTTTTAAATCCTACTATCCCTTTGTCCAGGCATCTGTCCAGCCCATGATGTTCTAAACGATTTATGTCTGACTCCACCCCGGAGTGCTTGTGTCTGAGTTTTTTAAATGTCCTCTCCGACTCCTCCTCCTGCTCTGCCTTCGTCTTTTTTCCTTTTTTCGGCATGATCACTTTCGGTATCGAGAGACTTATCTGTTCCTTGTACTCCTTCTTGTAAAAACCCTTGTCTACACTTATACTCTCTATCCTTCCTTTGCCAAACAGATTCAATAGCTTATCTACTAACGGGAGGACTAACGCCACATCCGCTTGCTTTTCTACCACCTGATGATGTCCGATAAACCCCCATTGGTCGCTTGCTACCAGTATTTTGTGGCCTAACTCAACTCGCTTATTCGCCTTCCCCTTACACAACCATTCTGTATGTGGCTCAAACAGTGAGTATACCTTTTCCCCTACCGGTATTTGCTCATCCCTGATGATTCGCCTCTCTACCAAATCTATATGT
>JAHFOW010000002.1:14847-30098 GCA_023261465.1 Planctomycetota bacterium | reverse complement strand
AAGAGTGATCTTCCACGATATATGTCTTTCGATTGAGCGAGGGGAGAAAATCGCTCTTGTGGGACAAAATGGATCGGGTAAATCTACATTGTCGAGAATTATAGCAGGCATAGAACAGCCGTATACGGGTACCTTAAAGTTTGGCCATAACGTTCTCTTTGATTATTTTGCGCAGGAACATGCGGAAAAATTGAATAGCAATAATACCGTGTTGCAGGAGACCGAGTCTGGCGCGCCATTTTTGATGATTCCCCAGGTAAGGCATATATTGGGCGCATTTCTTTTTTCCGGAGACGACGTCTTTAAGTCGGTTAAGGTATTGAGTGGCGGCGAAAAGGCACGGCTCTCTCTTGCCAAGATGCTCTTGAAACCCACAAACTTCCTCATCCTGGATGAACCCACTAATCATATTGATATTACTACCAAGAAAATACTCAAGAACGCATTGCTGGAGTACCCGGGGAGTATATTGATTGTATCGCACGACAGATATTTCCTTGATGGGTTAGTCAGTAAAGTTTATGAAATGAAAGGAGGGAATCTCCTTGTCCATTTAGGAAATTTCAGGGATTTCCTTGAAAAGAAGACGGCCGAACTATCAACACAGACGGCCGGTGGCGAGTCAAAGGCAGTATCACCCTCGAAATCCGAAGAAGGCATCTCACAAAAACAACAATATTTGCTCAAGAAGGAGCAAAATGCGCGGAAGCGGAAACTTGCAAAAGAGGTACAAAACATTGAGGAAAAGATTGCCTTGTTGGAAACGCAAAAAATGGAATTTGACAAAACCCTCACCGATCCAACGCTCTATAACGACAAAGAAAAGTCTGTCGAAATCAACAAACAGTATAAGGCCGTCACTGATGAATTAAACTCCTTGTATAAGAGATGGGAGGTTATCCATGCAGAACTCGAATCTGTTAATAACGCAATGGTAAATGATGTATGAAAACAGGGTCTTCTGTGATATTTTATTCTATAATCACAATCTTCTTATGGGGACTATGGGGGTTTTTTGGAAAACTTGCAATTAACAGGAAAATGCCGCCTGTCTCTATCTTCCTTGCAGAGGTCGTTATTTGCCTGCTTTGCGGCGTGGTTGTTTTATTGCTTGTTCTTCGTGGACAAGATCACGTTCCGTGGCACGAGTCCTGGAGTATCTTTGGTTTTCTTTCGGGAATATGTCTGGCGTCGGGGCTTATATTTTATTACTTTGCTTTACAAAATGGCCATGCAACCGTTGTAGTGCCGTTAACAGCCTTATATCCTGCCGTGACGGTTGTTCTCAGTTATGCAATCCTCCGCGAACGTCCAAGCTTCACCCAATGGATTGGGTTTCTCCTGGTAATTGCAGGCGCTTTTTTATTACTTTCGTCTCCCATGGAAGGTGAGGTGCAAAATTAATTTATTAAACATTCTTTATAATGGAAGTTTTACAAGTTGCCAACTACATTCACAATTGTAGCTATTGATTAAGTATCAGATGATACGCGTAAAAGTTCATCCAAAGTTGTTTCCCCCCTTTGCACAGATTCCAGACCATCTTCCCACAAATTTTTTGTCCCTCTTTTTATAGCTTCTTTCATGATTTCTCCCGAGTCTCTGTGCGCCAGGATAAGCCTTCGTATCGCATCATCAACGACCAAAAATTCAGCAATACACTTCCTTCCCTTGAAACCTGTGTTATTACACTCATCACAACCTTTGGCTTTATAAAGCGGCATTCCTTCTTTCAGTCGTACGGTTTGTCGTACGTCTTCGGCAGGTATGTATGGCTCCCGGCATTTCATACATATCTTTCTCACCAACCGCTGAGCAAGGACGCCAATGACACACGAAGATATAAGGTAATCCTCTATCCCCATATCCATGAGGCGGGTAAAGGCGGATGCTGAATCGTTTGTATGAAGTGTTGTAAGAACAAGATGTCCAGTAAGCGACGCTTGTATCGCTATAGTCGCTGTTTCTTTATCCCTTATCTCACCAATAAGTACTACATCCGGATCGTGTCTTAAAATAGAACGGAGCCCAGATGCAAAAGTCAACTCAATCTGCGGATTTACCTGTATCTGATTTACACCTTCCATACTATACTCAACAGGGTCTTCTACCGTAATAATTTTTACCTCAGGTGAAACTATTTCACAGAGTACAGCGTAAAGCGTTGTTGTCTTTCCACTTCCCGTGGGTCCGGTAACCAGTAACATTCCCTCCGGTTTGTTAATCATGTGCCGGAATTTTACGAGAAAATCCGGATTAAACCCCAACTTTTCCAGATTAAGCACAACCGCAGAACGGTCAAGAATTCTCATGACAACCCCTTCGCCGTGGCTCATAGGAATAATCGAGACCCTTAAATCCACCTCCTTTCCCGCTACCTTCATTCTAATCCTTCCATCCTGAGGTAGGCGCTTCTCTGCTATGTTTAATTTCGACATTATTTTGATACGGGAAATAATCGCATTGTAGAGTTCACGTGGTGGCGGGACCAATTCACGGAGTACTCCATCTACCCGGTATCGTAACCGGGCATTTCTCTCAAAAACTTCAAGATGAACATCACTTGCCCCTATTTCTATCGCCTTCGTTAGTACACTATTGACGAGGCGTATAACGGGCGCTTCAGAGGCCATGTCACGAAGCTGCTCTACATCCTCCATTACCTCAATGCTGGAAGAGGCGGTGTCCTCCTGCTCCTTGACTTCACCTTCGTAGGTTGCTTCCAGGGATGTTAGAATGTCTTTTTCGCACCCTGCATATACATTTGCCAGCTTGTTCGTGGCTAATGTTATACTCTCTACAAGCATTGTATCCTGGGGGTCAGCAAGTACAACATCAATCATACTATCATATACTTTCAGAGGAAGCACCCGATTTGTAACAAGGAATACCTTAGGTATGCCTTCTACTATTGGATATTGTTCATCCTTTTTCTTCTCCCACACGGGGATGTTAAGCAGATTGCTGTATGCCTGTCGTAAATCCTCTTCAGAAACCGTTCCCAGATCTATAAGAATACGCCCAAGTTTCTGCCCGGTTTGTTTCTGAACCTCAAGGGCGCGGTCCATATCGGCCCGGTTTACCTTTCCTGTGTTCAGAATCATATCACCAATCGTATGAATATCTGATTGACTCATCAAGGATAACTTTCGTAAACGTTATTTAATATTGTCGTAGAAACGTAAGACCTGTTTTGTTATTCCCAACTTACCACATCTCTATTTTCACCTTCTCCGCCCGAGTTTCCATCTGCGCCATAAGATGCTATATCATAATCGCCATGTTCTCCGGGATAAACATACAGGTAATTATTACCCCAGGGGTCTTTGGGAACGAATTTTTTCTTTAAATACGGCCCTTTCCAGTTAGAAGTTCCCTGTGGTGTTGTCACAAGCGCTTCCAGGCCTTGTTCTTGTGTTGGATATTTTGTGGTGTCAAGTTTATACATTTCAAGGGCGCTTGAAAATCCTTCTATTTGTTGTTTTGCTACCGTTTGACGTGACTCACCGACTCTTCCTATCATTTTTGGACCTATTAATGCAGCAAGAAGACCAATAATAATCATAACGATGAGTAATTCTAACAGCGTGAAACCCATATTCCCTGACCAACAGCCCAGCACTTTTTTTCTCATATTAAGTCTCCAATAAAATTTCATACACACAGCCATTACATTATGCTGCATTTTCATTCCATTTCACTTTTATCTATTATAATCTCTATGTTTGCATTGTATCAATACTCTGGTTTTTATATTTTTATTATGCTATTGTATCTCCTGATTTCTTGGACACCGGGTAAACTGTCCAATATCTTCGTCCGTTCTAAAATAGACAAGTCCACCCAACGGCTCTACATGTAAAACAGATGTCATTTTATTACAGGAAAAACCTATTCTTTCTTCTGTTGCTGTGCCATTCGGATAGAATTTAATCTCTTTTTCTTTCTTAATATCACTATACATTTCCGTTTTATATGCAGATAACTCTATTTCCAGCGGCAAAAATATTGTTTTTTTCTCCTCATTCCAACAGCGTCCATTTTGGAGATTAAAAGCTACAGACGTTGTTTTTGACATGGATATCGCCCTTAAGCGTTCTTCGCGCAAAAAAGACGATACCTCATTCAATGTATTTCTAAATTTAAATGTTTCTAAAGAACTAATGTACTTTGGCACTCCAACGCCTGCAGCAATACCTATAATTACCATAACAATAATAAGTTCTATAAGAGTAAAACCCATGGTACAAAAACGCTTGCTTATAATTGGCATATTTTTGTTTGACATCTCTTCCTGTTGTTGATATTATCCCAAATTTGCATATATTGAATTCTCTTACTTGCTTCAAAATCTTGCATTCCATATTCACTAATGTTTGATACCATTCAGAAGCCGGATATAATCTTAGAGAATAACAGTACACGCTGGTTCTTCATTCATGAGCATGATACAAACTCTATACTAAATAACATACTGTTAGGAATAAAAGAACTCATTTCAAACAGAAATTTCGCTACGTGGGTTTCCTGCATAAAGGTAGCTTCTATTTCTGACAGCTACGTTACTTTCTTCGTACCTAATAATCTTACAAGAGATTGGCTTTATTGCAACTGCACAGATCTTTTTTCTCATATTATATATAAAGTAACAAATTCTTCCAAAGAAGTTCAATTTTCCCTTGAAAATGAACTATACAAAAGCCTTTTCTCTCCATCGCCTTTCATGTGCGAATCACAAAAGTCGAACAAATGCGTCAAAGAAATTTTTACGAGTAATTATTATACCTTTAAAAACTTTGTTGTAGGACAGTGCAACAGGCTTGCGTATGCAGCCGCTGTTTCAATATTTAAATCTCAAAATAATGCTTACAATCCATTATTTATACACAGCGCTCCGGGTCTTGGAAAGACTCATCTCTTAAGCGCAATTTTCAACGAGCTTACTTCCCGGCAAACGATGAATATCCATTATATTCCTTGTGAGAGCTTTGTCAGCCATTATATTTCAACAATAAAGTCAAACAACTGGGATTCTTTTAGAACATTATATAGAAACGCAGATATGCTTCTAATAGATGATATACAGTTTCTGGAGAACTTGCAAGGATGTAGAGAAGAGTTTTTCCATATATTTAATATGCTTTATAACGCGGGAAAACAAATTATTGTCACAAGCGATCGGCCTCCGGAACTAATAAGCTCTCTGGAAGAAAGGTTAATATCGCGCTTTAAATGGGGATTACTCTGTAGTATAGACTATCCGTCACTGGAAACACGTATTGCGCTATTTGAGAAAAAAGCATCGTTATGGGGTTTTGATTTACCCTATAGTTCTGCTTTATATCTGGCAGAAAATGTAGCAGGAAGCATTTCTGTAATAGAAGATTGCATATCAATGCTGGGAAAACTCTTAAAGTCAATACAAAACGGTAACATTATCAATCTGACAAGAAAAGTTGTCAAAGAAATTACCGGTAACAAGAAATCTATAAATGTCCAATCCATTCTTGAGGTTGTTTCAAGAAGATTTAATCTAAGTATATCACAGCTTTTATCAAAGTGCAGGGAAAGAAATCTCGTAATACCAAGACAAATAGCTATTCATTTATCCAGAAAGCTAACAAATCTGTCGCTGTCAGAAATAGGCGGTTATATTGGCGGGAGGGACCATTCTACTGTAATTCATGCAGATAATAAAATTTCAAAAATTTTACAAAAAAATAAGAATCTTCAACTTACAATACAAAAGTTGGAAGATGAACTCCGTGAATTATAAAGTATTTAATTAAGAATACAATCTGTTAAAATATATGTTCATAGTTTTGTAAGATTTAACATGTACTTTTACCTAACATCTTACGGGTGAAGATTAATAGAGTAAGATTCTACAATGTATATACAGGGTTAATGTATAGTTATGTTATTAATTTCATTGTAGTTATGCTTTCTTTCATGTTAATGAACAGTATTATAGTAATACTGAGATATTTAAAAAATTATATAATATAGGAATACAGTATGATAAATATATGTTGTAGTGGAAACAATTTATACAAGAGTTTTAATCTGGTGACAGGTATCGTTCCAACTTCTGCGATAAGGCATGTATTGCAGGGCGTAAAATTAGAAGTTCGGGAAGGAAAGGTAAAGTTAACAGCTACGGATTTGGAAATATTAGTGAGGTGTAATCTACAGGTAAATGAGTGTATTGGCGAAGGGGGAGTTGTTTTGCCAGCAGTTAGGTTAAATAATATTTTAAGAGAATGGGCGGGAAATGAAGAGGTTGTATTTTCTGTTGATAGCGGTCATTGTGTAATAAAGTCGAAGGGTGGAAATTTTAAGGTGGTATGTGAGGACGTTGGACAATATCCTGAGGTTCATTCAATAGATATAAAAGGTTTTGTGGAAGTTGATAGTGGTATTATAAGTGATATGATTAGTAAAGTGGTGCATGCTGCGTCAACGGTGAAGGCGAAGGCAATTTTGTGTGGCGTATATGTTAAAGTTGATAAGGAAGATATCGCTATGGTTACGTCAGATGGCAATAGATTATCTTATGTAAAGAGGAAGGTAAGTAATCCGGATAACGCCTCTATGGAGGGGATAGTTACAGTGAAATGTCTGACATTTTTACAGAAGTTTGTGTCAGATTGTAAGGGGGTTATCAAGTTAGGTATAGGCGAGTCGCAGATAAATATTGTAAGTGAAAGAGGTGAGATATTGTCCCAGCTCATAGATGGCAGGTATCCGAATTATGGGGATGTTATACCTAAGGGAAACGATAAGATTGTAGAAGTAAAGAAGGATGAGTTGGCTACGGCTGTGCGAATGGCGTCGTTTATGACAAATGAGGGATATAGAATAGTAAAATTTGTAATTAAGTCTGGAAAGCTCCAGCTTATAACAGAAGTAGCTGATATAGGTAGAGCGGATTTGGAGGTAAGTGTTGTATATGAGGGACCAGAATTTGAGATAAGTATGAGTCCCGATTATGTTTTGGATGTATTAAAAACTTTGGATAATGATGTTGTTATCATGGAGTTTGGCGGTGGAGAGGACGCAGTACTTATGAAGGCCGGGCATGAGCAGTTAAATGTAATAATGCCTATTGAAATGTAAGTATAATAAGATAAAAGAATGAAGAATAAAAAGTTGTATGAAATGCCTGATAGGTATTTTCGTGATAAGAAAAGCGTTAAGAAAATTGGTCAGTTACTAAAAGGTATTTTGCCAAAGAGGAGCGTTTCGGATAGGACTCTACAAAAATTGAGAGAAGCGTGGAGGCAGATAGTGGGAGAAGAGGTTTTTAAGATGACGAAAGTGCTCCTATTAAAAGGTAGGGTACTTCAGGTCGGAGTAGAGTCGGCAGTAATGATTCATTATTTGACTAGCTTTGAGAGAAATGCTATAATCACCCAGATTAATGATATAATAGGTGAAAAATCTATAGAAGATATTAAATTTCGGGTAGGAATTCAAGGGGACAGTGGAAAAAATTAACCAGGTAGTGGAAAATGATACGTATGATGCAGCTTCTATTAAGGTGCTTGGTGGAATAGAAGCAGTTAGAAAAAGACCCGCTATGTATATTGGCGACACTACTATGAGAGGATTACATCATCTCGTAGAAGAAGTAGTGTGTAATAGTGTAGATGAAGCGGTGGGTGGATTTTGTGAAAATATAAATGTAAAAATACATGCAGATGGAAGTATTTCTGTCATTGACGATGGAAGGGGTATTCCGGTTGATATTCATAAAGAAACGAATAAATCTGCGCTGGAAGTCGTCATGACGGTGCTTCATGCTGGTGGTAAATTTGAACATAAGAGTTATAAGGTCTCTGGAGGTTTGCATGGCGTTGGTGTTTCAGTCGTAAATGCGTTGAGCGAGTGGATGGAAGTTGAGGTAAGAAGAGATGGGCATGTGTATTTTCAACGTTACGAAAAAGGCGAAGTAAAATCTCCTGTGGAAGTGCGGGGGGTTACCAAAAAAAGAGGTACAAAGGTCATTTTTAAGCCTGATGCAACGATATTTGAAGAGACAACGTTTTATTATGAAACAATAGCAAAAAGGTTGAGAGAATTTGCATTTCTCAATAGGGGACTACAAATTACTCTGGCAGATGAGAGAACAGACAAAAATGAAGTGTTTAAGTATGAGGGTGGCATAAAGGCGTTTGTAAAAGAATTAAACGAAGGAAAAGATGTTGCGCATAAAGATATAATATATCTCGAGAAAGAAGCAAATGGAATTACTGTTGAAGTTGCCATGCAATATAACGACGGATACAGCGAAATCGTATATTCATTCGCTAATAATATAAATACGGTTGAAGGCGGTACCCACCTGAGCGGTTTCAGGGCAGCGCTTACGCGAACGCTCAATAATTATGCAAAAAATAAGGGAATAATGGGTGAAGAAAAACCTCCAACGGGAGATGATTATAAAGAGGGGCTAACAGCAGTTATTAGCATAAAAATACCGGATCCACAGTTCGAAGGTCAGACAAAAACAAAGCTTGGCAATCGTGAGGTTCAAAGTCTTGTCGAAACAGTTGTCGGCGAACAGTTAGGAATGTATTGTGAAGAAACACCGGCGACAGCAAAGGCAATTATAAATAAGGGAATGGAGGCCTCGAGAGCAAGAGAAGCAGCCCGTAAAGCCAGGGATCTAACGAGAAGGAAAGGGGCGCTGAGCAGTTCAAGTCTTCCGGGAAAATTGGCAGATTGTTCAAGCAGAGATGTAGAAAGCTCAGAAATGTTTATCGTTGAGGGTATATCTGCAGGTGGCACGGCGAAACAGGGGAGGGATCGTACTTTTCAAGCAATACTGCCCCTTAAAGGAGTTATTATTAACGTAGAAAAAGCGCGTATTGACAAAATGCTCGGTAATGAAGAAATAAGAACTTTAATATCAGCGCTCGGTACAGGAATTGGCATAGATGATTTTAAGCTGGAAAATCTGCGGTACTCTAAAATTATTATCATGACAGATGCAGATATAGATGGGGCGCATATAAGAACATTGCTGTTAACATTTTTCTTCCGCCATATGATAGAACTTATAGAGAAAGGGCATATATATGTCGCCCAGCCTCCGCTTTATAAAGTAACGAGAAGAAAAAGAATGGAGTATATTTATGATGACAGGGAACTGCAAAAGACATTGATTAAACTTGGTGCAGAAGGAACTATCTTAGAAGTTGAAAATAAGAAGTTTGAAAAAATAGACAGTGTGAAACTGGAGAAATTCCTTCAATCACTGGTACAAATGGAAGAATATGAAAGAATATTGAGGAAAAAGGGTATAGCGCTTGATAAGTTTATAGGTTTAATGGACAAAAAAAGCAAAAGCTTTCCTATCTATAAAGTGACGTATAAGGAAAAGACTTTTTATATTTATCGGGAAGCAGAATTAGAGCAATTTATCAAGGAAAAACAGAAAAACGAAGGACAGGAATTAGAAATTCTCGATGAAGAAGAAAATGTAAAATCTGATCAGGAAAAAAAAGAAATCGCGATAAATGTCATTGAATATCATGAGAGCAAGGAAATAGAAAAAACAGTAAAGATGATAGAAAGTTTCGGCTTTTCTATAGAAGAATATTTCGATGGACAGACCGCCGCAAATGTTAAATATAAGTTGACATCAAATGACGTGGAGATATATGCAAATTCCTTGGGAGAGGTATTAATAAAAGTTCGTGAAATGGGAAGAAAAGGTTTGGAAATACAGAGATATAAAGGTCTTGGCGAGATGAATGCAGAAGAGCTCGCAGAAACTACCATGAATATTAATTCCAGAACCCTTTTAAAAGTAAAAGTTGAGGATGCAGTAAAAGCAGATGCCATTTTTAGCACTTTAGCTGGAAAAGACGTTCAGCGAAGAAGAGAGTTTATTGAAAAGCATGCACTGGAAGTCAGGAATCTTGACATCTAATTTTTATTGTAGGAGTTCGAAAGTTTCATGCATATCAAAGAATTAAAACAGATGGAATGTCTTCTCCAGGCTAAAAAAAAGACGTTGTTGCACGAAGTTGAGGAGAGACTCAAAAAATACAAGGACGCCAATAGTGAAAAGATAACGGATGTGGCCGAAATAGCGTCAAGCATCTCAAATGAAGAACTGGAAATACTCGTTGCGGAAGAGGGTGCGAGAGAATTAAAACAGATAGAAGAAGCCTTGGCAAGAATCAGGGCTGGCCACTACGGAATTTGCGAACAGTGTGGCAAACAAATTAAAAAGGCCAGGTTAAAAGCAATTCCGTTTACTACCCTGTGTATAGGTTGCAAAGAGGAAGAAGAAAAAGAGTGTGGTGAAAAATCACAGCAGGTAAATTACACATGGGAAAGTACCCTTGGTAATTCAGAAAATGGCGATATGGAAGAATTGGATAAGAAATATTCGGGGAAAAAAATTGCCGATATTGAATATCTGGATGAAAATAAAAATTAGCGCTGCAAAGTATCTATACACATAAAATTTCGTATACCCGAACAAAGAATATCGCTGTTCCTCATGACACTGATAAAAACTTTTCTGGACACGTGTAAAAAACACGCAAAAAAAATTGCAGTTGTTGATTTACATGGAACTTACACCTATGAAGATATTCGCAAAGAAGCGCTCTTATATGCAGCCAGATTATCTTTAATAAATATATCCAGCAATCATATAGGAATACTCCTCCCCAATGGCAAAGACTTTGTAACATCATTTTATGGGGTATTAATGACAGAAAAAACCCCGGTTCCTCTGAACTATCTCCTTTCACCGCAACAATTGTCTTTTGTAATCCAAAACGCCGAGATGGACACTATTGTTACAAACACGGTGTTTTCACCTCAGATGCAAGGTCACATAAAAAATATCCTGCTCTCAGATGGTAATAAGGACAATATTACCCCGATGGAAGAAGACAGGGTAAAACTGGGCAATATGGAAGAGCTGGCTGCTATACTTTACACATCGGGAACAGACACTAATCCCAAAGGAGTAATGCTGACACATAGAAACTTTTTGAAAAATCTTGAGGGATGCATTTCTGCATTTAAGTTTACAGAAAGGGATATACTGCTGGGAATACTCCCGCTTTTCCATACCTATGCACTTACTACGAATTTAATCCTGCCCGTGTGTATGGGTGCGACAGTCATCTACCATGAACGCTTTTCCGGGCCAAAGGTTCTCGAGGCAATTGAAAATCATAAAATAACATCCCTCTTTGCTATTCCCTCTATGTACAGGGTTCTTTTGAGAACGGCAAAGACATCGAACTATAATCTGAGTTCACTGAAACTATGCACTTCAGGTGGAGAACCGTTACCGGGAGATGTGCTGGAATCGTTTAATAAAACATTTTCTGTACCTTTAACAGAAGGATATGGTCTGACGGAGGCCACAGCAATAGTGTCAGTAAATCTCCCGGATAAATTCAAGTATGGCAGTATTGGCCCTCCTTTAAATAATCTCGAAATAAAAATTGCAGACGATAATGGATACCCGCAGCCAAAAAACAATGAAGGTGAAATCTGGGTGAAGGGTCCGAATGTGATGAAAGGATATTTTAAATTGCCGGCGGAAACAAAAAAGACTATCACTTCCGATGGCTGGCTCAAGACGGGAGATTACGGGAAACTGGATGAAGAAGGATTCCTGTGGATCACGGGAAGGAAAAAAGAGCTTATCATTATCAGCGGAGAAAATGTTTCACCGAATGAAATTGAACATGTTATTAGTGGATATGAAAAAGTCTTTGAAGTAGCTGTCCTTGGAGTGTCCGATAAAGTTCGTGGTGAAGTGCCCAAGGCATTTATAGCGTTGCGCGAAAATATGACGTGTAGTGAAAGTGAAATTAAAGAATATTGCGCGAAGTATTTGCCGCTTTACAAAATGCCCAGGTACTTTGAATTTCTCAAAGAGCTGCCGCACGGTCCAACTGGTAAGGTGCTCAAGAGAGCATTGAAACAGGAATAATAAAGTGTAGGGGCGAAGCATTTGCTATCATCGGCGTAAATGTGTTTATACTCAAACCAGAAAATGCTTCGCCCTTACACACTCACGCACGGGACAAAATTTTTTCATGCGAATGTATCTCTTTATTCAAGAGGCTGAATCTTGAGTTTCTTTGGCAGCAAGAATTCCGGCACGACGGATTTGTATAAATAAGATAGTCTCGCTGTAAGGGTTTTCCTTAGGGTTAATTGGTAATTGACCGACATGTCATTAGACCACTGCAATTTGTATGAATCACTACCTCTCAGGAAATCAAGATACGTAAAGTTGTTTTCAAAAGCATACTTTACCAGTTCGTGTATTAACAATTTTGTAGGCGCAAAGAACGCATAGTCGTTATCGAAGGCCGTATTCCAATAGAACAAGGTGTTTTTGCTTGCCATAAGCAATATATAAGAGATAGGCGAACCGTCGAATTTCATGTAAGCAAGAATCTTTGATTCGTGATTACAGCGGCAAAAATAGTCCTTCAGGAAAGCCATTTTTTTTGTGTCTGCAAAATAGCTGAATCTCCCAGGAACGTTTTTCTGGTGAAGGAATTTCTGTCTTTTTACATGAATTGTTGCTATCGTTTCCATGTCTTCTTCTGTTATATCTCTCTTGAAAACATATTCTACATCGACGCCGCTCTTCATAACTTTATTTTGCCTGAATTTCAAACTCTGCTTGTGATTTTTACTTAACTGGCTGAAATAATCTTTATAAGACGTGTACCCGGAAAGACAGATTTTAGGACACTGATAAGTAAGTTCCAGCTTCAGGTTTGTTAAATCAGTGTATTTTTGCCACAGGTCAAAATGAGGATTATGTGAGTTGATATTACTTAATCCTACCATATCAAATGAAAGATGTATAAAAATAAATTGAAAGAGTGATTGAAAAACTTGTTCTCTATTCTGATTCTGCTGGATTAAAAAATCTGAATAAGGGGCAATCCCATCGCCAAGAAAACACAACTTTCTGATGGTTAAAAATTTTAAAAACCGCATATTTTTTATGAACAGAGGCGCTATCCCGGAAATTGTATCGCCTTCTTTGACTATAAGAATTTGGAGATCGTTATCTTTTCCAAAATATTTCCACCATAAATGTATCCACTCAAATCTTTGAAATGGTATAAGGTCCTGTGTTATTCTGTTCCAGTCGTCCTTCAGGGACAGAAATTCTCTTTCGTCACTAACAATGCGGATATTCATTATTATTTAAGGCTAGATATTGGATAATAAATTTGCTAACTTTATTAAAGTGTATTTTTAAACAACATAATATACCATAATTTTATTGATGATGTTAAATATTCCAAATATAAAAAAAAATAAACCTCTTGCCCCGTTCACAACATACAAGATCGGTGGGTCGGCAGATTTATTTGTTGAAGTTCACACAATTGAAGAGTTAATAAATGCAGCGCAGGAAGCGCACCATAATTATGTCCCGTACTTTCTCCTTGGCTGTGGGGCGAACATTTTAGTTACCGATAAGGGATTTCGTGGGTTAGTGATTCGTAATTTAGCAAATAAGATCGCATTCCTTGACAATCATAGGGTATTTGCAGAGAGTGGCGCAATTATTAACGATATTGTTAATCTGTGTTGCGATCGTGGATTATCAGGGTTTGAGCACTTTGCAGGTATTCCAAGCACCGTTGGAGGCGCAATGTGGCAGAATTTACATTTCTTGTCACCCGATAGACAACGGACGATGTTTATTGAAAAAATAGCGCTCGCAAGCCGTATTTTTACGGAAAAAGGACAGATTCAAACAGTTGGGGTTGACTATTTTGAGTTTGATTACGATAGCAGTATTTTACAGGTACAGAAAGATATTGTGCTTGATGTTACGTTTCAGCTGGAACTGAAACTAAAAGAAGAAATACAGGCGGTGGTGGAATCAAATCTTGCCTGGCGTTCTGCAAAACAACCCCCTTTAGAGGAGTATCCAAGCTGCGGGTCGGTGTTTAAAAAGATTAAAATGCATGATGGAGAAATTGGCGCTGGGCGGCTGATTGATCAGGCAGGGCTGAAGGGCAAACGCGTGGGCGGCGCCGAAGTTTCCTGGAAACATGCCAACTTTATCGTAAATACGGGTAATGCAAAAGCTGCCGATGTCTTACAACTTATCGAATTGGTGCGTGAGGAAGTACAAGAAAAACTGGGGTATACATTGGAACCGGAGATTACGGTTGTTGGAGAACGATGAAAATGTGGAGGATGAGAAATTGAAAAGGCCAGAGATCCCCTCCCGCACAATTTCTCAACCTCCTGTACTTTATACCAGACAAGTACCTTAGCTTACCTTCACCTGAATCTGTTTCGGTTTAACCTCTTCCTTTTTTTGCAAGGTAATTTCAAGCACGCCGTTCTTGCATTCTGCTGACACTTTGTTGGTATCCACAGAGGAGGGAAGATCTATAGAACGCGTGAAACCACCGTAGCGCCTTTCCATGCGATAATAGTTCTTTCCTTTTTCTTCCTTTTCCTCTTTCTTTTCTCCCTTGATGATGAGGGTGTCGCCCTGGATGGAGATGTCAATTTCCTTTGGGTCGATACCGGGAATTTCTGCCTTTACCGTGATTTTATCGTTGGTTTCCACCAAATCAACGGGAGGCAGCCATGCCCCTGTTTCGAATCCAAACTCCTCACCACCTTTGAAGAAACGGTCAAACATCCGGTTCATTTCACCCTGTAAAGAGGAAATGGACGGGAAACCCGACCACTTTATCAAATCTCTGGCCATAACATAACTCCTTTCAAAAAAAGTATAAAGTATAAAATACGTGTTTATAAATTATGTCTTCGGCGACTTTTTTCGCTATCACACGTAGGGCGAGGCTTTAGCCTTGCCACATGCAACCCTGAAGGGTTGCACGACAATAAGCCTTGAAATTCTATACATTAGATTATGTCTCACGGCGACTTAAAAAATGCGTATGTAGAGACGCAAGATTTTGCGTCTCTACAATATCGAAATTGCTAAGGGTCAAATTGAGCAAAATCAACGCCACTGTTACACTTGACGGGGAAAATTATTAATAACAAATTATAAAATAAAGAGTTATGAAACAGCTAGCACATGTTGGGCTATAAAACATAAACTGCTAATATGGCAGAGACGTTCCGCTGGAACGACTCTACTTTATTTCCTGAATTACCAGGTCGTCAAAATAGGTAGAGGAATCGGACTTTGTCCAGAGACCCACGCCGCCATTGTCAAAGGTAGTATCCGTTACTTCAAA
>JAHFOW010000002.1:0-14747 GCA_023261465.1 Planctomycetota bacterium | reverse complement strand
TTCCGCTGGAACGACTCTACTTTATTTCCTGAATTACCAGGTCGTCAAAATAGGTAGAGGAATCGGACTTTGTCCAGAGACCCACGCCGCCATTGTCAAAGGTAGTATCCGTTACTTCAAATACCTTAGTATTCTCATAAAAACATTGAATCTTGTTTCCCGTATAGATAACTTTGAGTAAATGCCATTCTTTCTGTGTTACCTTTGTATTTTTCCCGCCAATCTGGGTACGATTCCCGTTGGCCACTACATAGAGTCTGACATTATTTTCCAGGGCGTTGGCGCGGAGTACATAATAGTTGTTGTTGTCCTTATACCGGAAAACAAGCCCACCGGCCTGGTCTATCTTACCCCCTTCTGCCCGGAATTTTACAAATACGGATGCATTCTTATAAGACGCCCCTTCTAAAATCAAGAGCGGGAAGTGGTAATCCGTTTCATCGGGTTTCGTTTGTACAACAACATTATCGGCAGAAGGCGCCCGTTCAATTTTTCTAACCGTCCAGGACGCTGGTTCTCCCTTTCCCGTTAGGCCGCTTTGAAATCCCCGGGGAAAATCGCCGGATTTATCATCATCAAAGTAGATTTCCTTCCTTTCCCCCAGAATTTCAGAAACCGTAAGCTTTTGGCCCTGCTGCGCATAAAGTCCACGAGAAGCCGATATGCTCAATAAACAAACAGAAAACAACAAGAAAACCTTTTTCATAAATCCTCTTTACCTTCCTTAAACTCTGAATTTTTGTGCGATGACAGGCACGGAAATACTTTTAAAAGAATATGTTATATTGAAAACATAAATAAAAATAATTATACTGTTTTTTTGTAGTATCGCATAGGAATTTTCATTTAACAAAATTATACTTGTGTATAATGACCTGATATCATCAAAAATTAAAACACAGGTTTAAGATATTATTCAAGCAGTTCCGCAGCTTGTCGGGTAATCTTAAGGAAGAAGTTATGGGAAAGAATCCTAGCATCATCTCAACAGGAGAAACTGTGCAGACGGTGTAAGAGGATATGTGGAAAACGATCATGAGCGGAGAAGCGTGGAGGGGTGTATTTAAGAACAAAAAGAGAGATGGGCGCTATTATTGGTGTAACTGTCTCATATCCCCGGTAAGTGTTGGTATTGTGGTATTTCCTGACCATGGGGATACCCTCTACGACCTCTTCAAGAAGGTTGATGCCTCAGTGTATCACGCAAAGGAGATTGGGCGCAACCGGTCGCATGTTTATCGTCCAGAAGACCTCTTGTTAGAGAAGATGAATGCAAGGATTAAGTGGAAGGGGCGTATTAAAAAGGCGCTGAAAGAAGACCGGTGCTGTATATCACTATAAAGTGCTGGCGTGGATGCGGAGCGAGAACGGGGAGATTGTCATACCCGGCCAGTTTATTAACACGGCGGAGACGTTTTGGCATAATTTTTGAGATTACCGAGACTGCGGCCATGCAGGACCTGGGCAGGGAGGTTAAATTTATCAAGGAGTTACGGTCGCTTGGTTGTAAATTCTCGCCCGGTAGAGACGCAAGATTCTGCGTCTCTATAATATGAAATTCCTTATTTCTTGCCCACCAGGATTGATTGCACGGTAGCCAAACCTTCGCCGAGTTGTACCGGATAACCGGCCTCGTACAGTCCTTTCTCGAGTGCTGCAATGGCAATGAGCATATCGAAGTCGTTGACGTATCCCATGTGGCCGATCCTGATGATCTTGCCTTTTAATTCATCCTGACCGCCGGTAAAGGTTACCCCTGTCTCATCGCGTAATTTCTTGATAATCTTATCAACATCAATTCCTTTGGGCGCCTTAATGGCGGTTAACACGTTGCTTGAATATTCCCCCGCAAAGAGTTCCAGCCCTAATGCCTTTGCGCCTTCCCGTGTAGCATGGGCGAGGCGTGCATGGCGCTTCCAGACATTCTCAATTCCTTCCTTTTTGAGCATATCCAGCGCAGTCTTCATTGCCATAACCAGGGAAACGGCCGGGGTGAAGGGCGTTGTTTTATCCTTTAAGTCTTTTCTCATCTTCCTGAAATCCCAGTAATATCTGGGGAGATCCGCCTTTTCGATAACATCCCAGGCGGTGCTGTTAACGCAGGCAAAGGCGAGGCCTGGCGGCATCATACACCCCTTCTGTGAACCGGTAATGGCAACGTCAATTGCCCATTCATCCATCATCAAGGGGTGTACACCAATGGCAGAAATACAATCAACAACCATTAATGCGCCGTATTTTTTAACAATGGGGGAAATGGCCTTTATATCGTGCACAACGCCGGTAGAGGTTTCGCTCTGGGTGGTAAATACCACCTTGATCCCGGGCGTCTTCTTAAGAACGGCCTCAATGTCCGATGGATTCACAGCCTTGCCATTTTCAACGTCGATGGTAATTGTTTCAATACCAAAACAAGTACAGAGTTCGGCCCAGCGTTCGCCGAATTTTCCGCTGATAACCACGAGCGCCTTTTGCCCCCTGGCCAGGACATTCGCCACGCATGCCTCCATGGCGCCTGTGCCCGATGACATGAGGGTGAAAACCTCGCCCGTCTTTGTCTGGAAGAGGTATTTTAAGTCCTCGCTTACCTCGTAAAAGATTTGCGAGAACTGTGGCGTCCTGTGGTGGATCATGGGGAGCGCCTCGGCCAGCGATACCTCTGCGGGCACCATAGTTGGGCCTGGTGTAAATAAATAATTCTTCTTCATAAAGAGGTTTCCTTTCAGATATATATAAATAATTTTACTTTTAAAGAAATTTTTATTATATGTAAATGAACAAAAGAGTCAAGAAATAAAACGGGAAACGGCTTAAACCGGTTTTTCAAAAGTGGGTAAATAATGAACCTATTACCTACTTTGCGTTGACATACCCCGAATCGGTTGCTAAAATTACTTCATTTGTATCATAGATACGTTACTTGATTTTTTTGGAGGAGAAACATGATACTTCCTTTGCAGGTTACCGCGCGTAATGTGGAGCTTACGGAAGCAATTAAAGCAGATATTAATGAAAAGGCCGGGAAGTTAGATAAATTTTACGACAAAATCACAAGCTGCCGGGTTGTTGTGGAGGCGTTACCCAAGCGGTCGTTGTATAATGTACACATCGATATAACAGTTCCCGGCACGGAACTGATAATAAAACGCGAACCAAATCCGGACCTTTATATGGCAATAAGGGATTCTTTTGACGCTGCCCGCCGCAAGTTGGAAGATCATGCGCAACTGCACCGCAGAGAAGTGAAACATCATGAAGAAGTACCGCACGCACGCATAAGCTCACTGTTTCCCGATAGGGGATACGGCTTTCTTACCACGCACGATGGACGTGAGGTTTATTTCCATGAACATAGCGTACGGAGTAATGGATTCAAAAATCTCAAGATTGGAATGGAAGTGCGTTATACGGAGGAAATGGGAGATAAGGGACCCCAGGCAAGCTCCCTCTCTGCAGTATAATATTTAAGGAATTTGAATTAGGGATTTCAATAATGTAGAGACGCAAGATTTTGCGTCTCTACATGTATTTATCCAAAAGTAACTTAAACCTTCAGGCTTCAGTCTGAAAAGTATCTTTATTAGTTACTCTCCCTGACTACCCTGCCATAGAGGGGTTTTATTGGTCGTGCGCTCTTTTTAATAAGAGAAGTAAATTTTTCTATCTGTGCCTTTGATACTTCAATGGGGGTCTTCAATACATACCAGGTCACAATTTCATTGCATGGAGGCACGGTAAGCGAACCTGAGTATGTGTAATAGGCCATATTTTGAGGAAGTATCTGGCTGGCATTGATCTTGACCTCGGCAACCGATCTCTCTTTTCCTGCTTCGGCAGGAAGATTATTCCATAGGGTTTTTATGAAATCATTTGTCTTGCCTTCCTGCATGAGGATACCAACAACCGCAAGTTTCCCATCCTCGCCTTTATGAACCAAATGCAACTCCATATCGTAGGTACTCCCATTTAACTTGTGTTCGCTGGGGCTGTGGAAGTGGAATTGTAAAAGCTCGTAATTGTTATTCCCAATAGTTATGGTACTGCCTTTTGCATAATTAATCTGGATAGTATGGCCATTATTAATAATCCGTAAAGGAGTGTTGTAGTAATGGACGTTTATTTTATCCAGTTCTGCCTTTTCAGTCAGGGCAATACCAACGGGTGACTGCTGTTGGCCCCCCTTGCACCGGGAATATTCGCTTTTGATATCCCCCCAGTGATCGGGACCGTATTCACCTTCGTAACCCCAGTGAACGGAATGGCCTTGTTCCCCGGAACTGGCAAATAATGCCGGTGTGCCCGTTAATGGCAGAAATAAAAAAGCAAATGGCAATACAATATGGGTAAAAATCTTCATGGTGTCTCCTTAAATAATAAATGATTTAAAATAAAGCATACTGTATCGTTTTTCTTTCGGCTTTCTTGTGTAATTATCAGGATAATGTATTACTTTTTTCTCATGATTTTGTCAAATATATTTTGTAATTAAAACAACCGCATCTGCGACGAGCGCTTTTCAAAATGCCGTCCCCAGTTCTTGCCGCATAAGGGTTCTTCTGTAATATCAGGATTTTTACAGCCGCACACGTAGGCATATATTCCGTAAGCCTCAGCCCATCCGGATATCTGTTCGTATGCGCGCCGCCTGTACTCAACATCCAGGGCGGTAATGTGAGATTTCTCTGCCAGGAGATTGAGCGTCTTTGCATGGCGGTAATGTTCCATAATGTTTGTCAGAAAAGGGGTATTTCCCAATGCCTTATACAGGTTTTTTTTGATCTGCGGTCTCAGGAAGAGATAATTAATGCTTGCTGAATTTACGCCGGATTCCTGAAGTGCCTTAAACAAGGATGTTAAATTTTTCTCCGTATCGGTCACGCCGGGAATTAAGGGGTCTAATTTTATTTCCGGGACGATACCTATCTTGCAGAGCCGTTCAATATTCCTCATCCGCTCCCCTGGATTTGAAGCGTAGGGTTCTATTCTTTTTTGAATGTCCCGATTAAGCGTTGTAATCCCGATTTGAACATGAAGGAGTTCTTGGTAATGGTGAAACAGGGGGAAAAATTTTATTGGAATCCGCCCCTTCGTAAGCAGATTTACGCCAACACCATGTTCAAATAAGATACGCATCAGATCGTACGTCATATCGAGTACCTGAGGTATGGGCTGGAGCACATCGCAGGTTGGGCTAAAGAATACATACGCAGGCAATTTTTTCCGTGTGGATAATTCCCGTGTTAATTTTTCTGTCATATTGCCATACACAAGGACATTTCCATCGCCTGGATACATTGAATATCCCCGAACATAGCAATATACGCACTGATGAACGCACCCCAGGGCTGGATTTATTGCGGCAACCTGACTGAGGCATTTCAGCGTCGGTCTGGTAAGGACACGGCCTTTTCGCTCAATGATATTTATGTTCAATTCTATTCAATCTGGCCTGATCACATAACGATAGATAAGACCGGCTTCAACGCCAATGATCATGGCTTCAAAGGGTTTAACGCTCTCTTTGGGGAGGTCTGGAATGGAAAACTCTTCTTTTTTAACCGGCAAGTCACGGTCATCGTATATTTCCAGGGTGAACTTTGCAAAACGATAATTTTTTTCCGTTCTATTTGCAATCTCGCCGATGCACAGCACATTCGACCCAAACGGACTGAACCGCACATTTCTTACAAAGAACCCATTTCCAATATCTTCAAACCCATTCGTTATCGCTGGCGTAGAGGATTCTTTGGGAGGCGGTTCTTTCCTTGCCACCCTTGGCGTACTGCCTGCAGATGAAAGACCCCTGCCCTTTTCCAACTCGTTTACCCGTTTTTCCAATGCCTCAACCCTTGATACAAGATTTGAGATAACAATCTCCATCATATTTAACTTGCTCAAAGCGTCCTGTGCATATAAAGGATGTGTCAGGATTATGGGAAAAATAGATACCAAAAAACCGAAGAGAAGTCTTTTCATTTTCTACCCTCGCTGTCTAATGTGGACTATTTTTGATTTCATAAAACTTATACCTGATAAAAGAGCCCTGAGGAATACAGAATACGCGAAATACTTTAGATGAATTCGACATAATAATATCATATTCAAAAATAATAATGCAAGCGTGATTCATTGAAACAGCGATAATCCAAAATTATAAAAAAACATGAGAAACTTGTAAACTTGACAAACACACAGTATTAATTGATAATAATAAAAATATAATTTTTATTAGAAGAATCCTTTCGATGTAACCTCATGCGACATATTTTAACTATTCGGTTTGGCGTCTTAAAAAACACCGCTGATTTTTTTTCCACATTTAATTCCCTCAGAAAAGACGATCAGGTTGTAATTCGCACAAACCGTGGTATTGAGTTTGGTGATGTTGTTGCCTGGGTAAAAGAAGTGCCGGATGACGCTCCCCTGGATAACCTCGGAGAAGTTCTGCGGAAGGCCACCCCTGAAGATAAAGAAAAATATAACAAAATAATGAATGAAATGGTGCCGGTGGAATTCAAATTTTGCCAGAAGAAGATCAAAGAGCATAAACTCGTTATGAAACTGGCGAGTGTGGAACATTTATTCGGAACACGTAAGATTATCTTTTATTACCTTGCCAACGGGCGCATAGATTTCAGAGAACTGGTGAAAGACCTGGCAAAGGAATACCAGGCCCGCATAGAAATGAAACAGATCGGAGTCCGGGACGAGGCACGGCTTCTGGCTGATTATGAACATTGCGGACGGGAATTGTGTTGCAGGTCATTCCTCAAGAATCTAGAACCGGTTACCATGAAAATGGCAAAGAATCAAAAAGCGACCCTCGATCCTTCAAAAATTTCCGGCAGGTGCGGCCGCCTGATGTGTTGCCTGCGCTATGAAGATAAGGTTTATGACGAACTGAAGCGTAACTTACCCAGAAAAGGCTCTATCGTGAAAACGGCGAAGGGAGTTGGAGAAGTCATTAATTACGATGTGCTGCAACAGGAAGTTACCATTGAACTGAATAATGCAAGCAGAATCCATATACCGGTGAGTGAGATTATTGACAAGGTAAGAGAACCTATATCTGAACCAGAAAAAGAACCGCCATGTAATCATCACTGTGAAAAGGATTGTGAACTTGAGTAAACAGACATTTTATCTTACAACACCCATTTATTATGTGAATGATGTGCCGCATATAGGCCATTCTTATACGACCATTGCCGCAGACGTGCTGGCGCGATATAAAAGGATGAAGAATTACGATGTTTTCTTCCTGACCGGAACTGATGAACATGGCCAGAAAATCCAGAAGGCGGCGCAGGCGTATAATAAAACCCCGCTGGAATTTGTCGACACCGTCGTGGATAAGTTTAAGAACTTATGGGAAGCGCTGGAGATCTCCCATGACGGATTTATACGAACAACGGACGAGGACCATTGCCGTCGCGTGAGAAATATTTTTCAAAGAATCTTTGAAAACGGGGACATTTATCTGGGAGAATACGAGGGATGGTATTGTATCCCGTGTGAGAGTTTCTGGATTGAATCGCAGCTCCACGAGACTAAATGTCCGGAATGTAAACGGGCAGTGGAAAAGGTAAAGGAAAAGAATTACTTTTTTCGGTTATCAAAATACCGGAACGCCCTCCTTGAGTATTACGAGAAACATCCTCACTTTATTCAGCCTGAATCAAGGAGAAACGAAATACTTCACAGAATACAATCACACATTGAGGACATCAGCATAAGCCGTTCAGCGGTGGAATGGGGTATTCAGGTCCCTATGGACCCAACGCATACCATATACGTTTGGATCGATGCGCTTATGAATTACGTCACAGCCCTGGGCTATGATGACGACATGCAGAAGTTCGAAAAGTACTGGCCTGCAAACGTCCATATCATTGGGAAAGAAATCCTGTGGTTTCATGGCGCTATCTGGCCGGCCATTCTTATGTCGTTGAATATAGACCTGCCTTGTAAAGTATATGCACATGGTTGGTGGACGATTGAGGGAAAAAAGATATCGAAATCCCTGGGAAATGCAATAGACCCCCACAGTATTATCCAATTATATGGCACCGACGCTTACCGGTATTTCCTCCTGAGGGAGGTTCCTTTTGGGCTGGACGGTAATTTTTCCTATAACGCCCTTATTCATAGAATTAATTCTGACCTGGGCAACGACCTCGGAAATTTATTGCAACGCACGCTTACCATGATTGACAAGTATTTTCAGGGGATTATACCGGAGGTTCCTGATGAGGAAGATGAATTAAGGGGTCTGTCACGGGATACGCACATGAAAATGGATAGCGAAATGGATAAGCTGCAATTCAGCAGGGCGCTCGAGATTGTCTGGGAGTTTATTGGCCGGGCCAATAAATTTGTGGAGGACAAAAAACCGTGGTCTCTGGCAAAATCAGACACAACAAGGCCACAGCTTGCTGCGGCGCTTGGCACTCTTGCTGCGGCTATTCGGGATATTTCCTTTTATGTTTACCCATTTATGCCAAAAACCGCCGCTGAAATCCAACGACAGCTTGGTATAAGAGAAGAAGGCCAACAGCTTTGTTTGGAATTCCAGCAGGGGTTTAAGAAGGGTACAGTTGTGAAAAAGGGCAAACCCCTGTTTCCAAGGGTTGAACTTTCAGCAATGAATGTAGCTGAAACTGTTGCCTGATAACCATTTTCTAAGGAAAATATATTTGTCGGGAAAAGTTGATGCGTATTATCAAAGTATGAAGAATATGAACGTTTCCTTTGCTAATGATAAGACATGGAGAATTGTACATGACAAATACGTGGAGCAAAATACGGGAAATCATTAAAAAAGACCCCCGCTATTCCCCCCAGGCATATCAATTTATGTTTGAAGCGCTTGATTTCACAATACATATGCTTGGCAAGAGCCAACACAAAACAAGCGACATCGAGCGCCATGTAACCGGAAAGCAGCTTCTGGAGGGCGTCAGGCAGTTTGCAATAAAAAATTTTGGCTATATGGCATTAACCGTGTTTGAACAAATGGGAATTAAGCAGGACGAAGATTTCGGGAATGTTGTATTTAACCTGGTAGAAAGCGGTCTCATGGGAAAGACAGAAAATGACACCAGGGAAGATTTCAAAAATATTTACGACCTCAAAAAAGTGTTTGATGAAGATTTTAAATTTGATGGAAAATATGAAATCCAGCTTTCTCTCCGCGCGCTGGGTATAAAAAAATAATTACCGAGCATCTTTTACACAACGAAAGCCGACGTTATTGTCTTTTCCCTCAGGGTAACTGCAGCTTCGGTAGGCGCTTCTGAGGATGTAATGGTGGTTGAGCCAAGACCCCCCTCTGACAACGCGAAATTTTCCTGTATCATACCAATCTTCGCACCACTCCCAGACATTTCCCGCCATATCATAGCATCCATAAGGGCTGGCGCCATCTTTCCTCTCGCCTACGAGTGCCGGGGCACCTGTGCCCGGATCAAGATTGTAAACGGCTTTTTTATTATCCGGCTGGATATTCCCCCACGGATATTCTCTGCCATCAGCCCCGCGTGCCGCCTTTTCCCATTCTGCCTCCCTGGGCAGACGTTTTCCTGCCCATTTTGCATAGGCAACGGCGTCATTCCAACTAACGCCCACAACGGGCTGTAACGGCTTGTTAAATCGTTCGTTATTCCAGAAAAAAGGTTCTTTTGCTCCCGTGGCGTCAACAAACTTCTTATATTGAAGATTCGTTATGGGAAACCGGTCAATATAAAAGGCGTCAATACTTACAGCCTTTCGCTCCTCACCCATCATAAATTCGCCCGCTGGTACAAGAACCATCTCTGCGCCGTCTTTTTCATTAATAATAGTAACCAATGGTGTCATAATTATCTCTTAACTCCCGTTTTTTCCTCAGCGCCCAGAACTATGGGTATTTTTACGAAGTCGCCTTCTTTTATCGTGTGTTTCTTAAACCAGCCTTCGTTCATCTCCAGGGCGTATTTGACCTTTTCCTGCGAAACATGAGAATCCAGAGTAAAAGGCTTCATGGAGTCTATCTGAACAATTCGTCCATCGGCCTTAATAAAAGCTATAGAAAGAGGTATGCGGGTATTCCTCATCCAGAAAGAGAGTCTCCTTTCTTCGGGAAATATGAATAACATACCTTCGTTTTCTCCTAATGTTTTACGGTACATTAATCCTAACATCTGTTCTTCCTGGGTGGTTGCCAATTCCACACCCAGCTCAATTCCCGTCACACTAATGGGCAATACCTTGTTTCTTTTCAACTCGCCATGGCAACCTGATACGCAGATATGAACTGTGGCTATACAGGAAAGTATGATGGAGTGGAAAAGATATAAATACTTTTTGTTTATTGTATGCCGGAATGTATCCATGAAAATAGCAAAAAATTAAATCATGCCTTTGTCAGTTTATTGTTTTAAAAGATAGAGACGCAAAATCTTGCGTCTCTATGGGTATTTTGAAATTCAAGATATTAAGACGGTTGATGATCGTACCCTATACGAGATATTTTACGAACTCAATAACCAAAGTCAACCTATTTCTAAACTTGATTTACTTATTCAAAATAGATATAGTTCAAAATATGCGCTTAAACAAGTTATCGTACGAGGTTTATACCGCGATAAAAAACTACCAGCTTATTAGTTCCCACGATGCCCTTATCGTGGGAGTATCGGGTGGCCCCGACTCGGTTGCACTCCTTAGCATCCTCCATGCTCTGAATGGGACTAAAAAGCTTCCCATGCGTTTATATGTGGCCCACCTCAACCATAAACTTCGTGGACAGGCCGCCGAAGAGGATGCGCTATTTGTCCGGAATTTAGCAAAAGACCTCTCGTTGCCCTTTGTTCAGAAAGAGGTGGATATTCAAAAAATTGCAGAACAAACCAAATGCTCTATTGAAGAAACTGCACGGTTGGAAAGATACCGGTTTTTTGAAGAAGTAGCGCAAACATACCATGCAACTTCCGTCGCTGTTGCTCATAATGCAGATGACCATGCGGAGACTATCCTTCACCGTATTATCAGAGGCACAGGGATAATCGGTCTAAAAGGGATTCCGGTGAAACGCCCGTTAACCCCGAAGTCCTCTGTACAACTTATCCGCCCGCTTCTCTTTACGTGGAGAAAGGATATTATGGAATACCTTGAAAAAGAACGCTTCTGTTACAGAACCGATGCCACTAATTATGAACCTCTGTATCTTCGGAACAGGATACGGCTTGAATTGATTCCCCTGCTGGAAAATCAATACAACCCGAATATAAAAAATACCCTCGTTCGATTATGTCAGATCCTTGATACAAATAATGAATATTTAACCCGGGAAGCAGAAAAAATACTCAAAGCCTCCACAAAAGAATATGCGGAAGATTTTTATGCCGTTCATACCTACGCCCTGTCAAAACAACCAGGAGTATTACAAAGCCTGGTAATTCGGGAGATATTCAAAAGACTCAGCATACCCTTAGGAGGGATAACGTATGAACACTATACAAAGATATGCAATGAACTAACCCGGCCAGGAAAGGGACGACATTTTCAATTGCCGGGAAACCTGTATCTCTGGCATGAGCATGGTATGCTGTACTTTAAAAAAGGTGAACCGTATCAATTATCTCCCCCTCGCGTATCTGAGACGCTCATTCAGATACCCGGCGTAACATCCATTCCACATGCGGGACAATTGATTGCAGAAATTATGGACGTTTGCGATGTATCTCTGGATGTATTCAGGAAAAACAAGACCAGGAATGAGGAAATTTTTGACCTGGAAAGTATTACCATGCCCGTTGCCGTTCGGGGACGCAAAGACGGTGATATAATTTCTCCTTTAGGGATCAGCGGACACAAGAAATTAAAAGCCCTCTTTATTGACAAAAAAATTCCGCTCATGGATCGCGATGCGATTCCTATCGTGGTGATGAAGAATCAACCTATCTGGGTTATTGGAATTTGTATAGACAATAAGGTAAAGGTTAACCCCGGCACAAAGAAGATTTTGAAGTTAACCTTTCAAAAAAACCATGGATAAAAAATATTTTCTTACAGGCGTATGCTTATTTTTTCTCTGCATATCTTCTCCTTTGAGCCGGGGAGCTACGCTCCCATACCGCCAGCAAATCAACCTCATTGACAGCATGACAGGTTATGCCGTCAGCCCTGATAATATGGTAATTAAGGACACTACCAGAGGCCTGATTATTTATCAGGAAGGAGGAGAACAAGGAAAAAAAGAGTCAACAAAAGGCACCATTCCTGTATCTTTAACGTACGGTTCTTATGATTACGTCTTTGAAGCTGCTGGGTATCATTCCATGGCAGCAAATTTTACGGTAAACAATAAATCGCCGCGCATTATCAATGTTTACCTTGATCCGCTCGAAACACCGACGGAACTTAATCCAGAATTTATCGCATCGTTACATCGTCCTGATGCTACGGTCATTATTGGATTTGTTGTGGATGATAATACCGGAATGCCCATAGCAGATGTACAGATAGGCGAGAATGGCGGTAATTCTTGCCCGAAAACAAACGATAGCGGTTTTTTTATTTTGAATATTCCTTTTCCTCCACACGGCGAAGGTATTCCTGTGGCAGAAATTAGCTTTCAAAAGGAAGGGTATAGAACAGAATTAAGAAAATACGTTGAATTGATGCCAGATACCGATTGGATATATCGTGTTCACCTGAAGCGCGGGAAGGGAAAGAAGGTTATAGACGAAAGGGCCTATCGGCGACGGGACATAAAGGAAGGTTTCAAAGAAGACGGGTATATGCAGGATGAGAATGAAGCACCCCAAAATACCGAAGGAGACACACAACAGAAAACCTTCCGTGAAACTCAGGAAACACCATTAATCACCATTCCTCATACCATACGAGTGGGGAAAAACTGTAGCAACAGTACTTCCTGTTCCTCTGTGGCAGTGTATAGTCTTGATACCTATGTAAAGTATGTATTACCGGCAGAGTGGTATAGTTGTTGGGGCGCTCTTGCAAATGGCATGAATTCTCTGAAGGCAGGGGCGGTAGCTATACGGAGTTACGGTGTTTACTATGTAAGAAATCCCATCGATGTTTATCATTACGATATCTGCGATAAGACGTCCTGCCAGGTAGTCGGCAATGTCCAATCAACGGTGGCAAACAATGCAGTTGACCAGACGTCAGGTTATGTACTGGCGAATGACAGCAATACGGTAATCAAATCAGAATATGCCGCGGAAAACAATAACAGGGGGTGCGGTGATTGTTATACGGGCACATGTATTTACGATCCTGTTTGTTGCGGAGCAACAAACAATGGACATGGCCGTGGTTTGTGTCAGTATGGCTCAATTCGGTGGGCTACTGATACCTTTATTACCACAAAAGCACCGTGCACTTCAGGCGCCTTTCTCGGTTATGGAAACAAGGATTGGATGGCCATACTAAAGCATTACTATCAGGATTATCAGTTAGTGCAAGGAACAGCTCTCCAAACGGGGGATAGGGTAATAGCAATTACAAAACTTAATATACGAGAACAACCCTGTGTAACATGTACGGTTCAGTGCACTGCGTTATCAGGAAATACCGGAATGGTCATAGATGGGCCTGAACAAGGGGATAATTTCTCCTGGTGGCATATCAATTGGGATGACGGTACGGGAAACTGCACAAATGGAACAGCAGGGTGGTCTGTTGAAAATTTTTTAGCAAAAGCAGAGGAAACAACGCCAAATTGTGAAGCTCGGAAAATAACAGCATTTCCGGGCAGGTTAATTCTTAAGAAAAGGGAAGGGCGTGAGGTGGTGGTAACAATCACCGGAACCGATGCTTGTCCTGTAGAAGGCGAAACAGTCCAGGCAACTATGGGAAAATCCGGGAAGAACTATGTAAAGGTCCTACCAAAGAGCAACCAAACGGGTTCCAATGGTCAGGCGATATTTACGGTAAATGCTAAGAACAGGACGGGAAGAACAAAGATTACATTCAAAGCGGGAGATTTGAAAAAAACGCTCTCCGTAAAAGTTAAAAAATAGCATATTAACCTGTTGAATCCCCCTGGTATATCGTTTCAGAAAAAAGCACAACGCGCCCTTTTTATCTCTCCCTGTTAATATAAATCCTCGGTACACGTTTGCTTATATTACAGGTAACTTCATAGGGAATAGTATTTGTTTGCTGTGCAACGGATTCAATGGATATTGTTTCCTGCCCCTGACTGCCGTATAAAACAACCTCATCCCCAACTGACACATCTTTTATATGGCTCACATCTATAAAACACTGATCCATACACACACGCCCAATGATTGATGCCTTAACCCCTCGAACAATGACCTTTCCCTGATTTGAAAGCAAGCGGTTGTATCCGTCGTCGTATCCAAAAGGAAGGGTTGCGACACGGGTGGGTTGTGTAATAGTATAGGTGCGGCTGTAGCCCACGACGTCTCCGGGTTTCATATCTTTTATATGGATAATCCGTGTCTTGAAGCTCATAACAGGTTTAATGCCAATATCCCGGGAGACATCACTTGATGGATAAAGTCCATACAAAGAAATACCCGGTCGGACCATGTTAAAGTAGGCATCCGGATATCCGATAATTGCCCCCGTGTTTGCCATGTGCCGTAAGGGAATGTGAATATTGAGGGCATCAAGAGACGCCAGAATATCTTTGAATCGCAGGATTTGTAGTTTACTGAAGTGCGGCTCTTTTTCATCAGAACTCGAAAAGTGGGAGTAAATCCCTT
>JAHFOW010000276.1 GCA_023261465.1 Planctomycetota bacterium | reverse complement strand
ATTATGATTCCTTTTCACCGGATTCAGGAGATAGGAGGCAATCATAGAGTCAAAAACAATTCCTCGTAACAAAATACCATTATTTCTCAATACCAGAAGGTCGTATTTAATATTCTGTCCGATCTTCTTGATATTTTCATCTTCCACAATCGTACGAATTTCACGGAGTACTGTATGCGTATCCAGATGGTTTGCGCCTTCGGGCGCCATGAGAGGAATATAATACGCATCCTTCGGCTGCCAGGAAAACGAAATGCCGACAATGAGCGCCCTGAGTGGTTTCGTATGGGTAGTTTCTAAATCAATGGCAAATAACTTCTGTTTTTTTAATATATCAAGAAATGTGCAAAATTTCTCAATGGTATCAATAAGCTGATAGTTTGTTTCCTCGGTTTTAGCCGTTGCAACCATATCTGAAAGCAGGCTATTGAAGCCCAGGGACTTAAACACTTTTTTCAACTCTATTGTTTCCGCATGTTTAAATTTACATGCATTCATATCAAAACGAAGAGGAATATCATCAGAAAGCCTCAAAAGAGAGCGGGAAAGCTTTGCCTGTTCTGCATATAAACGTAAATTTTCCTGTCTCTTTTTACCGGAGATGACGTCTACATTTGCAAGAACGGCATCCAGAGAACCCCACTTTTGAATAAGTTCCAGCGCCGTCTTGCCTCCAATACCCGGCACGCCGGGTACATTATCAACCGAATCACCTGAAAGAGAGAGGACATCCACAACCTGATCCGGGCGAATGCCCTTTTCTTTAAAAAGAGCCGCATCGTCAATCATGATGCCCTTTTTTGCATGATAAATTTTCACCTGTGGACTTAATAACTGTTCCATATCTTTATCGGAAGTTAAAATAACAACTTCAACTCCTTCGCCAGAGAGTCTTTTCACCACCGTACCAATTACGTCATCAGCCTCATATCCTTTCGCTGCAAAAATAGGAATATGAAATGCCCTGACAACCTTATAAATCAAAGGGAACTGCACCTGTAATTCATCAGGCGTAGGTTTACGGTTTGCTTTATACTCGCCGTATGCAGTGTGTCGGTGAGTAGTAAATTTTGTGTCAAATACAACGATTATATACTCCGGGCGCTGTTCCCGAAGCAACTTCTGGAGCATTCGTGTAAACCCATACACAGCATTTGCCGGTTTCCCATCCGGCGTCGTCAGACGTGCTGTAATAGCATAAAAAGCCTGGTAACAATGTGAATGCCCATCTATGATAAAAAATCGCTCTGACATCTCGTTTATAATAATGACTGAAAAATATCTTCAGGTTCAATAGTAAAAGGGTACTACGGAAAAACCTGGCCTGATACCCTGATAGGGCAGTGTGTTCCGTATCTAGCTTAAAAGAATTTGCATCGTCAAATGAATTGGTTTCATCAGGAACATTTTGTATTAAAGACAGACAGGCAATTACCGGGCAAGACAAAACGTGGAGAAATACCGTAAAATCTATCTGTAATTTATTCTTCTTAACCGTGGAAAACTTAAAAATACCTTAACGAATAGGGGCATTGATGTTACTTATTCATGCACTTGGAAAATTTTAGAACGAACACTACCGGGAAGGTTAGCTTACAGCTCTGATAGCTTTAGGCTGGACAACCTAGAATTACCCAAAAACACAAAAGGGGTAATTGAGTAATAAGTTAACACCATAAAGAATCCTTGTCAAGTTAAAATTCAACAAATCCAATAAAAACAACCTTATTATTTTTCTTGAAAATATTGGCCTGAATTGTTATTCTGGTACTGTAATTATTACAACCAATTTCAATTGGACAATGCACCAAATAAGTGGCGGTGTAGCTCAGTTGGTAGAGCAGCGGACTCATAAGCCGCGCGCCGGGGGTTCGACTCCCTCCACCGCTACCATAATATAGTCATGCTTATTAATCCTTCAAAATTATCTGCTTTAAATGTTTTAAAAAGATTTCTTGCGGGTTTGGACTAATAGTGGGTTCATGTTTGTAAGGTGAAAAGATTAAATATTATAAGTCCTTGATGGTGGGCTGGTTTCCTGTTTTACCTTGTTAATTAGAGGATTGTTGGCATTATATCTGTTCTATTCGTTTGAATTAATTCTATCTATTTCGATTCATTTTAGCACAAAATTAGCACAACTCCCTCGAAAGACAACTAACGATTTGCATAACCTGCGCGTCGTCGCGCCTCCAGTATCCGATCCGACAACCTTGAACGCGTCAGGTTGATGCGCTTGTTCGGTGCGGCATTATACTCTTGGTGAACTAAAAGACCTCCCCCGCACTAATCACTTTGGCTGAGCAGGAGTCACTAAACTTCACCACCGCGGTAATGGACACTAACCAAGTGAGCGTGACTCGCAGCTTTCTTGACTCGTCCGCGAACTCCCATAGGTAGGTGCGTTCTCCCTCGCCCTGGGCTTGCGTGTGGTGCGCCGGTTGCGCCGTCATCGACTTGTCTATCTTGTCTGTGCTCAGGTTGTAGAAATCCGCGTCCAGCATCGGGTTGCCTTGGCTGTCGAGGTCTTTCCAGTCGAGCCGGAGCACGACTTTATAGCCTCCACACTCGAAGGGTTCGAAGAATTGACAGACACTACCTTGCTTTGTCGTGAGCTCTTGGGTTGTCGTAGCCCAGGCACGCACTGTCCCAGATTCAAGATCCTTAGGTGTAAGCGGGTTCATCGCAGTCTCCTCGCGGTTCTATGCCATATCTTACCGAACTTTGTTTTAGACTTCCCAATTATCACATTATTTTCTATTATTTGGGCGGTCTATTAT
>JAHFOW010000132.1:2432-8285 GCA_023261465.1 Planctomycetota bacterium | reverse complement strand
GATAGGGTACTTTTCTCTGTTCGAGAGCAACACTGTGGGGTCGCTAACTACGAGAAAGACGTATGGTTTAAAAGGATACAGTGATAGTTGTCCAATGTATCTGGCTACGAATGGGGGCTGGAGGCTAACGCCTCCAGTCTACCAGCTGACAGGACTTCTCCAATTGTGCCTACCATCCGTTTACTCCATGTACTTATCACCGTTTGTACTCTGCAACACTTCACCTTCTTGCTTGAGCTCAGAGAGTAATTGTCAGTTGTGTTTGGCCTTCCAGTTTCCACCCCCTGCCCCCGCCAGCGGGGGACAGTTGACTCCGCCCGTACCCACAAGGTTTTAAGCTGTTATAGTTTGTAAGATGGCACGGACAAATTGCAGAGACGGTCAGGCGGGGCGTCTCTAGAGTCCATACCACCCCAAAAACCAATTAAATTAACACGCGTGCCCTTTGCCCCAGAATTTAATTTTGATTTTAGTCTTATTTCGATATTACCAGGTCTTTCTTTTCCACCTTCTCAGCGTCTTTCGCGCTTATAATTTTAGCAAAGGAGGAATTGGGCTGTACCTGGGTAACTCTGGCTATGGTGCTTAATGGTTCTTTTATTGAAAGATTGCCCTCCCTGATTTCACGGAAAAGCAATAACTTCATGCCAATACCGACATTACTGGTGGCTCCGGCATCAAAGTGGAACCCCTTCGGCGATGTGTGTATGACGATTCCCTGCACTATAGGGAATTTTTGCCTCATCTTGAGTGATAAACCGTAGGTAAGCCATTCAAGATTTTTGACGCTCTTGTCTTCGTCATACACATCGACATTAGCAAGCACCTGCGTTGTCTCTGTATCGACAAGCCGCAGGGTGAGGTCGATACCTTTTGAATCCTCTTCAACTGAGCCGAAAAGCATGCACTCGGCAGCGTGGATTTTCCCGATCCTGATAGCAGTTTCCGGCGCGGCAAGGTCTGTATTGCTGAATTTTTGTTCCCGGAGGATTTCTTCCAGTTTTGCCTTATCCCGCTCCACAAAGTTAAATCTCCTCGGTTCTTCGTCGAATGCTTTGAGCAAGAGCGAGTAAATCGTTTCAGAAGGCACGCCATTCTCAGAAATAATTCTGAGCGGTAACAATGCAACCGTATACCGCGCTTCTGTTTCAAGGAATTCAAAGGTTTTCCGGGTAATCTTCACCGGTGGTAACAGGGTTTCATTTCCGTGTGTATCAATTGCCTTTATGTTTATGCTGTTCCCGCCTTCGCTGAGCGTTAACAAGTGATTGATAAAGACATGTTTCCCCTGGCGGATATCAAGGGGTGTTTGGTTTACAAATATCTTTGCAATGCCGGTGTCGTCATGCGCCTCTATATTTATAAAGAGGTTTTGATTATAGACAATCGCCGGCTTTAAATCTGTGTGTAACACCGGCGGGACTTTGTCAACCTGGGTATCCTGAGACACCTTGTCTTTTCCGTGCTTTTTCCCGACATGGTGTGGAGAAGATGTTCCGGATACTGGTTGGGACGCATTTTTCTCCTGTGAAGCAAGAAGTGTCCTTATCCCTGTTTTATCAAGCCTGTCTGAGGCAACACGTATTGATTGTGCAGCATGCTGACTAGCATATTTCGAATGATTAAGTATATCAAGTGGCCACAAGGTAGCCTTTACGTCAAGCGGCTGCGTGCCCCGTGTTTCATTTCCTGCAACATCAGCCGCCCTGACGGAAATCTTCTTTTCGCCGTTTATAACAATATCTTCATCGAATTTCATTTCACTGTTTGATTCGAGGTGTATTTCCTTGTCATTGATATAAATGTATTTTAAACAACAGTTGTCCACGACCGTTCCCTTCACCGTGGCTATTTGTTTACCGTCTTTCTGGTGCACCTGAACGTCATCCAGATAGATAGCCGGTGGGTGCATATCGAGGGTGATACTGAGTTTTCGCTGAGCGCTTTTTCCCAACAGGTCTGTCGCCTCAAGGATTATTTCATTATCACCGTCTGAAAGTGAGACATCCTGACCGAATGCCAGGTCTTTTTCGGCAAGCTCGATAAAGAGTCTTTTTCCCTGAACGTTGATATTGTTTACATAGCCTTCACCTGAAGCGATACCACTTATTTTTATGGTCGGCGTATTAAGGATTTCTCCCTGTGCATGAGAAGAGATTTTGATCTGAGGCGGTTCTGTCTCTGCCTTCTTTGTTTTGAGGATTGCCTCGTTGACTTTATTTAAATAAAATTTTGCCCGTGCGGAATCGGCCGTGGAGAGCGATGCCACCAGTTCCTGTTTTGCCTCTTCGTATTTTTCCTGATGGTAGTATACAACACCCAATTCCCGATGAGCGAAATATTCCAGGAAATGAAGACCATAACTCCTTGCTGAACGCTGGTCGGCGCTCCGGAAACTGACAGCCTTTTTGAAATCCTGTACGGCCTCATCCCAATAACTGCCATCTGCATACCATCGCCCGCGGATGTAATAGTTCCACCATTTGCCGCGGTAGAGGTTAAAGTTTTTAGTAATTTCTTCTTTTGTGCTGCCTGGTTTATAATAGTCACGCCAGTTGTCCACGCCTATTTGAGAAACCGTCGTTGCACAGCCTGCCAAAACCAGTATACAGAAGGCTATTATGACGTATTTCATTTTCTTCTTTGAAGACTTATTATTCATTTGATCCCACTACTCCTTTTCAAATTACCCGTTGAAATGCAGGGACAAGGCACTGCCTTGTCTCTGCAGATTCATGTTTATGCGGCGGTGAATAATTGTGCCATATTTTTACAATTTCCGTTTTGCCGTTATCTTTTCCCTGATTTTTGTGGCAACATCGCTGGCGACACTTTTGAGGTTGTCCTCGCTCTTAAAAGTATGTTCAAGCGTATCGATGAGGGTGGTTGCAGTATTGACAATCTCCATTCTCAGGATAAAGCTGCCGGATGTATCTCCCTGAGATACCCCGCCAAAACAGAGGAATGCGGCACCCTGTATCTTTCCCAGTTCAATTCTGTATAACTCGTCGGCAAGAATAGAACCGCCGAGCCTTTGTTCTCTTAATAGTTCCTCCTGAAATTCCAAATCTCTCTCGACTACATTAAATCCATTTTGACCCAGCAGGGCATCGATAATGAAATGTCTTAACCGTTCCATCTCCCGTTTATTTGATAATATCCCCATCCTGGCAGTAAATTCCTTTATTGATACAGGTATGGCACGGGATGCTTCAGTCGTATCAGGTTTCATTTCTTTTGGTTTTTGAGCAATTGCAGGCTTTCCTTCCTTTGATTGCTCCTTTGCCATCGTTTCCAGATCTTTAATAAGGGCATCGATATTATCCTTTGTTTTCTGTTTGTCTTCCGGCGCATTTGCAGGATCGATGTATTCCAGTTGAGTCCCCTTTGATGTTATTTCTTTAGGCTTTGTAACCTCGCGTATTTCACTTCCCGTGAGGTTGTAATAGACGTCGGTTTTTTCATCAGGATTGACAAAAATACTGTCTTTTATGTCAGCATAGTTTGTCTTTTGTATTGATACTGGATATGTGCCACTGATCAGTTTGAGGTTTAAAGGTGTTCTTCCTGTCTCAGTACCATTTACATAAATGAGCGCTCCTTCGGGTGAGGTAGTGACTTGCAATACTCCGTAGCGAAGTTCTGAAGTTGTTGACTCTTTTTCACCCACGGAAGTATCTACTCCGGGAAAACCGAGGGGCAGGTTGTTGTCAAAATTTCCTGCAATATCGGGATGTTGTGCATTCCTGGTAGCTCTTTTTACTTTTTCTTCAACGTAATCAAATGCCTCTGCAATGGTTACGATACCATTTTTGTTTCCTTCCAAATCTGCCTTTCCCGACAATCCTTCTAATAAAAAGTGAGTGAATACCCCATGTCCGCCTCCCCATTGGCCGGACTCTAAGGAGATTTCACCAGCCCGGCTTGCACTTACGACACCCCATCCTTCGCGGGTTGCCTTAAGGGTGGAAATTGCCACGTTGATGGAATTTGAAAACCCTCGTGTACTTACAGTGCCTTCTGTTATACCGGCGCTGTGGCACGCGTCTGCGATAAAAATAAGTCTTTTGGCTGATATGTAGCGTTTCATATCGGTATTGACGTTTTCCATATGATATGCCGTTGCCGGAAGGCTGTCAAGTTCGGTGTCATGCATGAGTAAATAAAGGTTGTTAGGCCGGTCAGGCTCTGGTTCGCCGTGACATGCCATAAAAATAACAACAAAGTCTGTATCGATAGCTTTTTTGAGAAAATCCGTAATGGCTAATTTCACATTTTTCAGGGTTGCCTGTTCGTTTTTTAAAAGCAATACATTTTCTTTCTCAAAGTTTCCGCCAATGGGGCTGGTAACAAAATCATAAAACGCCTGGGCGTCTACATCTGCATATTTCAGATCCGGTATTTTTGGGTCATTGTACTGAGAAATACCGATCACAACAGCGTAACGCCGGATGTGAGCGTCTTCAAAATACTGTTTGGGCGGTAAAATACCACGGATAAACTGACCGCCGGCATGGGCAATATCACCATGGGGTGGATGAGTATTTTTTTTGTCCAGGATAATTTTTTTCCCTGATGTTCCCTTTACAGGCATGACAACTCCATGCCGTACGATGCTTTTGTCTGCGCCGACCTCAAGAGTTGACTTTGGTTTACATTCTTCTTGCATGCCGCCATCGAAGTAGACAATCGTTAAACCCGATCTGTCTTCAACTTCAAGTATATCGCCTTTCTTCAACTCTACAGGATTTATCAAAGCTTCTTTTTTATCTCCCCTGGAAAGCCAGACCTTCCCCGAAATCTTTATTATTTTGGCAACGGGGGGAGATTCTGTTTCCTGTGCAAAGGTGTAAGACAGAAAGAATGAAAATAAAAAAGGCACGAAATATTTCAAAATTTTTAAATTTAACAGACACATACCTTAACCCTCCAATATAAAGTTATGATACCGGGATAGTACAATAATGATGTGTTAATTATCAAACATTATATCAAATATTTTATATATGTCTGTGACGTACGTCACATTTTTAAAAATTATTTTTTATCTATTGTTTTACCTTCCGAAGAGTTGTTTGTGCAATTTTACAGATAAATCTTGTTTGACACTTTTTGATTATAGTGATTTAATATATCACTATTTTTTTGATTTCGCGAAGAAGAAATACGGAATTTGGGTTATTAGGATTTTTTGAGGAATATTTCTATGGCTGAAATGCATTCGTTTGATATTGTATGTAAGGTGGAGATGCATGAAGTGAATAATGCAGTTGACCAGGCGAAAAAACAGCTTGCGGTAAGATATGACTTTAAAGGAAGCAAATCATCTATTACGTTAAACAGCGATAACTCGATCACGCTCATTGCCGATGATGAGTATAAGATGCAGAGTTTATCCGATATTTTAAAAGAAAAGTTAGAAAAAAGGGGGATTCCCTTAAAGTCACTGAATTTCGGAAAGGCGGAAAGCGCATTAGGAGGCGCCATTCGTCAGGTTGTTACCTTCCAGTCCGGCATACCTATGGAAAAAGCCAAGGAACTTGTCAAATTTATTAAAGGTTTAAAACTCAAAATACAGGCGCAAATTCAGGAGGACAAGGTTCGTGTGCAAGGACAAAAAATTGACGACCTCCAGGGAATAATGAAGGCGATTAAGGATCAGAATTACGAATTTGCCATGCAATTTGTAAATTATAAATAAGGGCAAAAATGATTTTGAGAGACATTGACCCAAAAGGGTGTTCAGAGGAATTTCAGTTTGGAAAGGATGGAAAGCCATTTTACATACAGGGTCCCAATGAAAATAATCCACAAGCGCAACAAATCGTTAAACGGCTTGTAAAAATCTGTGGT
>JAHFOW010000132.1:0-2332 GCA_023261465.1 Planctomycetota bacterium | reverse complement strand
CTGTGGTTTTCCGGGTTTTGATTGACTATGCACAATTTTCCAAATCCCTTGAAATGATATCGTAAACTTTTTTCAGGGGGATACCTTTTTCTTCTGCGACCTTCTTGCAATCCTCATATTCAGGTGAAACACTTTTAATTTCACCGTTGAATGTGCCAATTTTGACCTTTATTTTACCCAGTGAACTCTCCACTTCCTTAAATTCCCGTGTAAGGACGGTGCGGGATGCCTTGTATTTCCTCACTCCAAAGGTGGTTGTTTGATTGAATAAGACAGATTCAACGGCAGGCACTTGAGTTTCAGCCACAATGGCGCTCACCATAGTTCCCGGCCTGTTTTTCTTCATCTGAATGGGGGTAAAATAGACATCTGCGGCGCCTGCATCAAATATCTTGTCCATCACATACCCCAGTATCTCGCCGGTCATATTATCTATGTTTGTTTCGATAACCCACATTTCGTCCGTGGCAATTTCCGAGATGGTTTCTCCAAGAATGATGCGTAATAAGTTAGGTATGGTGGGATTGTCGCTACCGCCGGCGCCATAACCAATCTGAAGTACCTTCATTTCCGGCATGCAGCGCAGACCTTCTCCGAGTGTGGTTATAATGGAGGCCCCTGTGGGTGTGGTGAGTTCTTTTTCGATATCAACGAATCTCAGGAATTGTCCTTTCAGCAATTCTGCCGTTGCCGGCGCGGGCACCGGGAAGGTGCCATGTTCGCATTTTACATAACCATGTCCCGTGGGAACGGGAGAAAAATATATCTTTTCTATGCCGAGGCGCTTTATGGCTATCACAGAGCCAACAATGTCAACAATCGAATCTATAGCGCCGACCTCGTGGAAGTGGACTTTCTCAACCGAGGTATTGTGCACCTTTGCCTCTGCCATCGCTAATCTTTGAAAGATTCTTATACTATCATGCCTGATATCAGGGTGGAGGGCGCTCTTTTCGATAATTGCCTGTATATCAGAGAGCCTGAGATGTACATGGTGGTGGTCTGTGTGATGATCATCGTGAGGAATATTTACATGAACCTTTGTGCCGCTGATTCCTGCCCGTTTTACTGTTTCTGCGGATATTTCATATCCCTGGAGGTGGAGTTGTGATAGTTGCTCCTTTAAGAGGGTTATGTCCATTCCTGCATCCACGCATGCCCCAAGGGTCATATCCCCGCTGATACCGGAAAAACAATCAAAATAAGCAATCTTCATAAAATCCTTAATCCTTTACAATGATGAGTTTTTTAACAAGGCTAAAGCCTTGAGTTACTTGAAGTATGCCGAAACTATGTCTGGCACAAAATATTGATTTTGGATACTAACACACGTTTTTCCCATCGTCAATGAAAAACAAATCCATTTTCATTGACTTATCTATATTCAGTTATATAATTCATTTCACGTTTTTTTAATCACAAATGATGCAGAAGCGTTTTTCTCAAAATTTTGTAGTAATTTGTTTTTATAACAGTTCAGCCGACTTGAAATAAATGCAAAAGGAAAACCCCCTTGCCCCCTTTTCTAAAGGGAACTGCGTCGTAAATACAGCCGAACGATTCCGGGGGGGGTGTCTGTGCCGTTACCATACACGTGAACTGGTACGTCTTTCAAAGACTGATTTAATACATTATGAACATCGGTATATTTGGTGGTTCGTTTAATCCAATACATATAGGCCATCTTATTGTTGCGGAAGAGGTCTTTCAGCAGAGGGCTTTGTCAAAGGTAATTTTTGTGCCAACAGGCATATCTCCCCATAAAGAGCCCCTAGATCTTGTTGACTCATTTCACCGGTATCAAATGGTGATTGATGCAATCAGTGATAACAATCATTTTGAGATATCTGATCTGGAGATTAAACGGTTGGGAAGGTCTTATACCGTCGATACCATCAGGATTTTTAAGGAAATATTTGGGAAAACAAACAATTTATTTCTCATTGTTGGAACGGATATGATGAATGAAATAAGCGCCTGGAAAGATATTAGCACACTTTCGCAATTATGCTCTTTCGTTATGGTCAACCGTTCGCCAACCTCAAAAAATGGAAGCGCCCTTAAATCTTCCAATAATGTTGTTTCGCCAAATGGGAACGAAAGTGATTCTGTAAGGTTGAAGAAGATGGGGATATTTTCTGATGAAAAAGTAGCAGAGATGGAAAGGTTGCAGGTTGCGATACCGCCGATTGGTATTTCATCGACTGAAATCAGGGACAGGGTTTACAACGGGCGCAGCATACGGTATTTGGTTCCGCGATGTGTGGAAGATTATATTAAAACTCATCATTTATACGCAAAACGATAAACATGAAACATATTCAATATTTTT
>JAHFOW010000275.1 GCA_023261465.1 Planctomycetota bacterium | reverse complement strand
GATCCACCTTCAATCTTAATGGGGGCTATAATGAGTGTCGCTCCTTTCGGTGGTAATGCATCGAGATTTGCCACATTTTCAAGAATGAATTTCCCTGCGCCATTTATCACATGATGTACCTGAAAATCAGAACTTGTGCCACAATCCCCGCTGAGGGTGTCAATACCAACGCCCCTGACATGTCTCTTTTCGACAAGAAATGTAGCCGACTCCTTTGAATAACCGGGGAAGTGCATCTGTCCGTTTTTATCGTTATTTTTATAATGGTCAAAACTGTTCCACCGCTTGCCCCAGCCCGTATTGAGTAATACAATCGACCCATCAGGAATTTGCCCGTATAACTCCTCCCACTGGAGAATGTCAGAAGCCGGGAGGGTATAATCATGGTCTCTCTCCACCTTGTCTTTTATATCAATGAGAATGGCCTGGCCAATCAATTGTTCGAAGGGAATTTGATCTACTGAAGGCTGATTTTGCTCAAAGTGATTGGGCGCGTCAATATGCGTCCCAAGATGTTCCGGCGTGCTATATTTGCCGGAAAATACCCTGTCCTTTTTGATTGTCGCAATAACCTCATACTTAAACGGTGAATATTGACCAACTGGCCAGTGGGCGTTCTTTTCATTCAGGGGATAGGTCATATCAATAACCGTTGCCTTGGATTCCATGACATTTTCGAGGACGCCCGCATATAAACCCTGTCCTGAAAAGAATGATATAAAACCCATAGCAAATATGCTCAGAATAATTTTCATTGAATGACATTTTCCTTTCATGCTTTCCTTATCGCAACGGTCTTTAATCTCCTCGCAGGAACAAGCATATCATTGAGAAAGTAAATTCAGCTCCCCACCATCTCCTGGCGTACCTTAAAAAAGGGGAGCAAAATAGGATGCAGATTGTTAAGAAGATATAAGATTGACGATTTCTTTATACGTCTCGATTATGTATATTAAGTAAGCCTCTTCCTCTTTTTGGTTATCGATTCTTCGGGAAACGACTTCCATACCGCCTTTTCCCAACTCTCTTTTTATGGCGCGGAATCTGTCAACGAGTTTTTCATTTCGTCTTGAAAATTCATCCCAAATACCCATTTCTTTACATATCTTTTCAAAAATCAATAACCTTACAATATTTTCGTCATATTTTTGACTCCCTTTATGAAAGCCTGCTTTCGCCTCCTCAAATATGAGGACACTTAATAAATTAGAAAGTGTCTCCGTTAAATGGTCATACATGAGGTTTTCCACATCTTTTTTACTGACGTTCGACATGCTTGCCTCCTTAATACAGAATCAGCAACTACAATCGGCTCCCCCGGACCTGACTGCTTTTAGCATTTAATACATTTAATGTATTAAGCTCCGGATGCGTGGCCTGTTCATTCTTCCCATTCAACCACACAAGTAAACATTGTATGGTGATTAAAACGTTTACACAACTAAAAAAACCGTTCTGTTCACGATAGTGTATTAATCCGCACGATAACCATTATCAGGCTCTGATTACTGTTGATTCCCTGGTTCATATTGACAACAAATCTGTATAGGTATTAATGAAACGCTCTACTACATGGTACTTGCACTCCCCTACTATTATGTGATAATCTTTATATTATATTCATTTCCTAATAGCTTCTGTTATTCACACCAGCCTGGCAGGTGATTTTAGTAGAGGAATTATATTTTCGCATCAGACAAAATTTAGAATTCAAAAGAATGTTTCAAAAAGTAATAAATGGAAAATGCCGGCCTGCAGAAAAAGCAAAGCAATCTGCACAGATACACATGCATAGCAAAAGCGGACTCACGGTAATTGTACCTGCATACAATGAGGCCGCATCTATAACAGATACGATAAAAAGTATTCAAAATCAGAGCTGGCCACCGGTTGAGATTATTGTAGTGGACGATTTTTCCAGTGATGGAACCGGTGATATAGCCCGCAAATGCAAAGTAACCGTAATTCGGCCGCCCGCCAATACGGGTTCAAAGGCAGGCGCACAGAACTTTGCTCTAAAAAGGGTCAATACACCTTATGTTATGGCGATAGATGCAGACACTACTCTGGCGCCGGATGCGATTGAGAAGCTTTTACCGGCGTTGAATAAGCCGGGCGTTGTGGCTGCCTGCGGATTTGTGCTGCCAAGACATGTTAAAACCCTGTGGGAACGCGGCAGATATATTGAATATCTTTTTGCGTTTACATTTTATAAACCTATTCAGGATTATTACGGTACGCCCTTGATTTCGTCAGGCTGTTTTTCGGTATACAGGACAGATGTTCTCAGAGCCAATGGAGCATGGTCGACCAGAACGATGGCGGAGGATATGGACCTGACGTGGTCATTTTATGAGGCGGGGCAGGGAGTAAGATTCATACCTGAGGCAGTGTGTTATCCGATTGAGCCTCATAATTTTCTTTTTATGAGCAAACAGTTGAAACGATGGTCACATGGCTTTGTGCAGAATGTTCAGCTCCACTGGAAGGGTTTATTGGAAGTTCCTTTTCTGCGAATGATAGTAGCGGTATCGCTCTGGGATGCAACGGTTGCATCGCTGGCATACATAGTATTATTGCCGATATTGTCAATTTTGGTGAGCCCTTTTTTTCTTTTGGGATATCTGTTAGATGTACCGGCAGTGATAGTGCCGGTTTTATATACGGCGTTCAGGCGTAAAGAAGTTGGCCGGGCGTTGGCCAGTTTGCCCGGATTTTTTGTGTTGCGGTTGGTAAATAGCATTTTTCTAATAAAGGCTTTGTGGTTAGAAGTGGTTGTTCGCCGTCCGCTTAA
>JAHFOW010000274.1 GCA_023261465.1 Planctomycetota bacterium | reverse complement strand
AGGTTGTTGCTTATGATGATAAAGGCGGGGCAATGGCTGCGGCACGGCTCTGGTGGATGTTACGCTGGCTTGGGCATGATAATGTTGCTGTCCTCGACGGTGGCTGGCAGCAATGGAAAAAGAGGGGTTATCCGGTGACAAGCGGTTCGGAAACAAGAAAACCGGCCGCTTTTATACCGCTTGTCCGCGATGCGCTGGTTTTTAGTACGCGTGACGTTCAAGACATACTGCATAAGGTGGATATGCATTTGTTCGATTCCCGCAGTGTCGATCGCTATCGGGGCGAAAACGAGACAATTGATCCCGTCGCAGGACACATTCCAGGCGCTCAATCTTCACCATTTATGCATAATCTGGATGCCGATGGTCTCTTTCTCTCAAGGCAGGCCTTGAGAGATCGCTTTCAAAAACTCCTGGGCGCTATAACTCCTGAACGTGCAATATTCTACTGCGGTTCAGGCGTGACAGCGGCTCACAATCTCCTTGCCCTTGCCCATGCAGGCATGGGAGACGCGCGTCTGTACGCTGGTTCGTGGAGCGAGTGGATCACCAATCCTGATCGACCAATTGCCAGGGGCACAGAATAAAAAAAACGAAGATACGAAGTCGGGCGGATGTGCAGTTGGTAATCTTGGCGTCGTATCTTCCCAACCTCATACTCTTATTTCTTATCTGACACAGACTCTCGTGCAAGCATATAGAGAAACTGCTGGGCATATCCTGCATACCTGCCAAAATATTCCAATCCAAAATCCCTCAACTTCCGCTCTGGCATTGCCTTATCCTTAAAATAGAGTTTCTGGATAATTTTTCTGATCCAGGTATCAAGGGGAAACGCCTCAGTAAAACCCAAAGAAAATAAAAGAACACAATCGGCCACTTTATCGCCAACGCCAGGAATCTGCTTTAACATCTGTTTTGCTTCGGGATAGGGAATCTTCTTTAATGAAGTCAGAAATGACTCTGTAACAAGATCATTTGCAGCCTTGATGTATCGTGCACGAAATCCAGTCTTTGCCTGAAAGATTTTTTCAAGGTCATGCAAGTCGCCGGGGTTGGGAAACGAATATCCCCCGAATCCATTCAACGAAATCTTTTTTCCAAAGAATTGAGACAGGCACGTGAGATTTAATTGTATCTTAGGGATATTTGCAGCGGATGAACAAATAAAAGAAATCAGGCATTCCCAGGGGTCCTGCCGCACAATACGCATACCATGATATCTTTTAATGGCGTTGCCTATATGCGTATCTTTTTCAATGTGAGTCAAAATAGCAGAATACGGTTCATCGAGGGCAAAATAATGCTCCAGAAAATCCTTGTCAACGCCATGAAATTCCAGATGACGGGAGGTTTGACGGACACTGAAGATACGGTCTCTTACCGTAACATAATACCAATCTTTATTTTTTACTACCCGAAACAGTTGCCCACACAAAAGGGTATGATCGAGGTTAAAGTCCTTAACAATTATTTTAGACATGGTACTCGCGGGAAATATTCAAACGGATAATTAATCCTGCTCTCATAAACAAACACTACATTAACGGTACAGAATAATTCTGCAAAGCACAATTATAAAAGGGCTATATTTCCCCGATAGCATTTATAAAGTATGCAAATCCTTTAAGAAAAGTGTTGATATTTGGTAGGGGGATATGATATTTTCTATAAAATTTTCGTTTACTTCTTGCCTGGTAAACAGGCAAGACAATCGTAATTCAATATTAAAATCTCACTGAAGCTATAATGGGAGTCGTGGACTTTTATTTTTAAATCTTTACGGCCGTCTTCGTTCAAAAAAATCCTAGAGGTGTTTAGTTATGTCAAAAGATGAGGTATTCAAAGAAAACATGGCAAATATAGCGGACTTTGCTTTTGGAGAAAAAGTCGCCTCTGTATTTGACGACATGCTGGACCGGTCAGTTCCTTTTTATCGGGAAACCCAGAGAATGATCGTCGAAATTGCCGGAGATTTTGCTGTTAATGGAACAAATATCTATGATTTGGGATGCGCCACAGGAACCACACTCCTTAATTTAGGTCAAAACATCCCCAGTAATGTAAAATTCGTTGGCGTTGACAACTCACAGGATATGCTTGACAAGTGTAAACAGAAACTCGCCGAGCATAATTTTTCAAGGGAACATACGCTGGTCTGCGCCGATTTGAATCAGGGTATAGATATTGAAAATGCCTCTGTTGTCATTATGGTGCTCACCCTTCAATTTGTCAGGCCTCTCAAGCGTGACAATCTCGTCAGAAGCATCCTAAAAGGTTTGAATGAAAATGGCTGTCTCATCCTTGTGGAAAAAGTTTTAGGCGAAGACTCTGTCTTTAACAGACTTTTCATAAAATATTATTACGACTTCAAGAAACGAAACGGATATAGCGAATTAGAAATCTCCCAGAAACGGGAGGCGCTCGAAAATGTATTAATTCCTTACAAATTACTGGAAAACAGGGAACTTCTCCTGAAGGAGGGTTTTCGGTATTGTGATGTATTTTTTAAATGGTATAACTTCTGTGGAATGGTAGCCGTAAAATGATCATCAAAATAGGTAAATTTTTCTTCCGATATCGGAATGCTCTTTTCCCGTTGGTTTTTGCGCTGCTCTTTGTTGAGGGAACGTGGCCGGTCTTTACGAGTGAACGTGGAGAAAAATGTGAAGTTATTCTAGGCATTATTGTGGCGCTGAGCGGGCAGATTTTACGCGCGCTTACCATTGGACTGGCATACATCAAGCGGGGCGGTAAAAAAAAGCAGGTCTATGCGGAAAAACTCGTTCAGGAAGGTATT
>JAHFOW010000273.1 GCA_023261465.1 Planctomycetota bacterium | reverse complement strand
TTATTTTATCACATCCATTATCCGTAGGTTTGTAGTATTCCTTACCCTGAAGTTCATCTGGCAAATAACTCTGCTCTACATATCCCCCAAAGCTGTGAGGATATTTGTACCCCTTGCCATATCCAAGGTCTTTCATCAAACGTGTAGGGGCGTTGCGAATATGAAATGGCACTGACATGGCACCCTTCTCCTTAACATCCTTTAGTGCTTCTAAATAAGCCACGTAAGAGGCATTGCTCTTAGGCGCACAGGCAAGATATGTAGCACACTGCGCCAATGGTATCCATCCTTCCGGCATTCCAACAAAATGAAAAGCGTCTTTAACAGACACAGCCAACTGAACAGCCTGAGGATCGGCATTTCCTACATCTTCAGAAGCAAATATTACCATACGCCGTGCAATAAAGAGCGGGTCTTCACCTGCCTCTAACATACGCGCCAACCAATAAAGAGCAGCATCAGGATCGCTGCCACGCATGGATTTAATAAAAGCTGAAATTACGTTGTAATGCTCATCGCCGCCTTTATCGTAAAGAAGCGTTTTCCGCTGCATTGCCTCTTTAGCGATTTCAAGTGTTACATTTCGGTTACCATCCTGATCGGGCTTAACAAGCATAACAGCCGCTTCCAGTGTGTTTAAAGACACCCTGGCATCACCGTGAGAAAGACTCGCAATAAAATCAAAGGCGTCGTTTTGGATTTCCACTTTCAGATTACCGAGTCCCCTTTCCTTATCCAATAAGGCGCTACTCATAATAGTCTTGAGATGATCTTCAGTGAGTTGCTCCAGTACCAGCACCTTACAACGTGACAGAAGGGGGGCATTGACCTCAAAGGAAGGATTCTCCGTAGTGGCTCCAATTAAAGTAATAGTGCCATCTTCCACATGATGCAAAAAGGCATCCTGCTGTGCCTTATTAAATCTGTGAATTTCATCTACAAAAAGAATTGTTTTTTTACTGAAATATTTAAGATTTTCTTTTGCGTCTTCAATAACATCTCTTATATCTTTGACTCCTGACAGCACGGCTGAAAACGAAACAAAATTAGCATCCACCGCCTGAGCAATAATAGCCGCAAGCGTTGTTTTCCCTACACCCGGAGGTCCCCAAAAAATCAGAGATACCAGTTCCTTATTTTCTACGAACCTTTGGAGTATTTTGTTTGGTCCCACAAGGTGTTCCTGCCCAACAAATTCTTTTAAATTGCGGGGTCTCACCCTATCTGCCAGAGGCGGCTTTTTTGCGGTACTTACCTTTGAATCAAATAAATCTCTTTTTGGCTTTCTGCCTGCCAACTAACTACCCTCACGTGATTTTGTAGGTTCTGTCGGTTTAAATAAAGACCTTGATTCCAGGTCCTCTGCCATTTTATTAACTGCGCTTGCAAGTTCCCCGATTTCATCTTTTGAGTTATAAATTGCTCTTGCATTATAATTACCACTGGCAATTTTTTTGGCAATCTCAGTGATGTAATGAATTGGAGCAGAAATCCTTTTGCCCAAAAAGAAGGCAATGATAATAACTCCTATTGCAACTATTCCAAACACAAACATAATATAATCACGCAATTTGTACAGTACGCCGTATCCTTCACTGACGTCAATCTCGGCAATCACACCCCATTTATAATCAGGCATCCAATGCCAAAATCCCAACACACTTACACCGCGATAGTCCAAATATCCATTATCATCATACCCCTCCAAACCTTTTATACACTCATTAACACCCCTCGTTAAAACATCAGCAGCGGGGTCAGCAACCTTCAACTCAAGCGCCGCCCGTTTTTTAATTCGCTGTTGTGCTTTCAAATCTTCTGTAAATCGTGACTCTGTTAACATGTATCCATTTACATCGACCATGTAAGTTTCCCCGGTCTTTCCGAGATGTATATTCTGCATCATTGCATTAATCTCAGATACGTCTATACGAATTGTCGCAACGCCAACTATAGCATCAGAGCTGTCCTTTATTGGCGCAGATACCAACATCGTGGGCACTCCAACCTCGGGCACACCTGCTTCATTATCAATGGGAACTTCAGAAGGTATGATGTTGGAGGTAAAAAAAGTCCCGGCAATAGCGGAACAAAAATAGTCTCTTGCCGATATATTTGCGCCAACAAGGTCTTTCCTTGACCCCATCCTGATAATGCCATTACGGTCAGCAATAAAGACTTCCTTATGTCCGTACTCTTCCCAGAGGTAATCAAAATACTTAATCGTATCCACGTGTTTTAACAATTCCTTTTGTTCAATTCCTTCAGTGGTTGACTTGATTGCCATAATGACAAAAGGATTATTGGCAATGAACTGTGCATCCGTTGTGCATTTTTCCATCCATTTTGTGATTAACTCAGCCTGCTTGTGAGCCGCAACCTCAAGATTTTTAATGATTTCCTCTTTTATTGTTTGAAGGGTAATAGGATAAACAACCAGCCGCATAACAACTAGAGGCAGGAATGTTAAAATCAGGAAAATAATACTTAGCTTGTTTTTTGTTGGTTTAAACAATACTTTACTCCAATATTATTCTTCTCAAAAAACTTTCATCTCACCGGACGCAAAGAAGAAAAACAGAAATTGAGAAGTTGGGAAACTAGAAAATTCTCATCCTCCCAACTTCATTCTCTTTGTGTTTCTGCCCATTCTGCGACTTCCGCATTCTCTGCGGTGAATTAGTTACTTTTTCGGCACCTTTTCCCAATCGGCTAAAAACCGTTTCACGCCATCATCTGTAAGCGGATGCTGAACAAGCAAATCAAATACATTAAAGGGAATCGTTGCAACATCTGCACCCATCATCGCCGCATCCCTTACATG
>JAHFOW010000131.1 GCA_023261465.1 Planctomycetota bacterium | reverse complement strand
TTACTATGATACTGAATATTCAATTCCCCAGTTTGCTATTGCAATATGAAGAGACCCAAAAAGCAAATTTGTATTGTAATATATCTACCTTGATATGTTATTTTAATTACGCCTCAGTACTAATTTGTCAATAAGCAGCTGATAGGGCTTGGTAGCATTTTATCTCTGAATGTGGAAGAGAGGGTGTTGTAAAAGCCCAAAGGGCTTATATTAGGAAAGCCCAGGGCAACGCCCTGGGTAATAGTATAATAATATCTTTAAGCTCTGAAAGAGCGGAATAACAAAGGATGGGTTTTTCGGTTAAAATAGCAGCCAGGCAATATACAATATAAATGTATGATAAATCAGAAAGAACACCACAGAAATAAAACGTTCTGTGAAGGTTTTTCAAGGTTTTTTATGTCACCCTTTCAGGGTTTATTTGTTATTTTCTATTTCCCCAGGGCGTTGCCCTGGGCTGTCTTATCGCGGCCCGTTGGGCTGATGAATGTATATAAATACCTTGATGCTTAGGAATTTCAATGCCGTTGTAAGGGGAAATTATTTTCGACGCGTTCCCAAACTCAGGTTTTGTGTGAAGCAGAGTTTCTCCGACAAGGAGATTCCAGGCCGGAGCCTGGAATCCAATAAATTTAAGCATAAACATGCCAAAAAATAAAAGGTCAAAATTATTAGTCGGTATTACCATGGGAGATCCTTGCGGGATTGGACCTGAGATTATCTTAAAGGCATTACAATCCCCGTCCATAAGCACATTAGCCAACTATGTCATTATTGGCAACAAAGAGGTATTTGATTTTACTGCCGGTTCATTAAAAATCCCGTTTGCCTGCAGGACAATATCCGGCATATCAGATATTGAAGATACGCATCCGTCTTTATCGTTTTTGCCGATAGGTGATTTTCAGCCGGATTTATTAAGGCAGAAGAAACCGACTCCGGAAGGCGGCGATATATCGGTTCAATGTGTGCTGAAAGGGATAAACCTTGCCATGTCCGGGCATATTGATGCGCTTGCTACAGCGCCGATTTGTAAAGAGGCCATCCAGTTAGGGGGGTATGGCTATCCAGGCCATACCGAAATGCTTCAGATATTTTCAGGCGTAAAGCGGGTTGTTATGTTTATGGTGGGCGGGAAATTGAGGGTGGCCTTTGTTACTACCCATGTTGCCTTGAAAGATGTGCCACAGATAATCAACACGGAAGGCATTTTAGATACACTCGTTATTACGAACGATGGTCTCATGCGCTATTTTGGTTTAGAAATGCCCAGGATTGCCGTGTGCGGCCTGAATCCCCATGCAGGCGAAGAAGGCATATTTGGCGATGAGGAGAGAAAGATCATTATTCCTGCGCTTGAAAAGGCGAGGAATAAAGGTATTCGATGTGATGGACCGGTCTCTGCCGATACCGTGTTTTACAAGATGTTAAAAGGGGCGTATGATGGAGTTGTTGCTGTTTACCACGACCAGGGCGCGATTCCCCTGAAATTACACGCCTTTGAAATCGGGGTAAATATTACCCTCGGTATACCTTTTGTCCGTACGTCGCCGGACCATGGCACTGCCTATGATATTGCTGGTAAAGGCATTGCCAATCCACGATCCATGACGGAGGCCATAAAGATGGCGGTGAAGATGGCGAAGTGCAGGAAAAATTAACTTGTTTAAACCTATGTCATCAAAAGAAATAAACTTTGTTCCTCATACTCCGTCTGTTCTCAAACAGATTTTCAGCCGGTGGGGGATCACGCCCAATAAACGGTTTGGCCAGAATTTCCTGATCGACCAGAACATCTTGTTGAGCATCCCTGGTATGGCCGATCTCAACGAAAGCGATGTTGTGCTGGAGATAGGCACCGGGACGGGTGGGTTAACCAGGTTGTTGGCTGAATGCTCAAAACACGTATTTACGGTGGAGGTTGATAATAAGTTATATGAACTTTCATCCGACATACTGAAGTTATACAAAAATGTAACCCTGATCCATGCAGACATTTTAAAAACAAAACATGAAATAAATCCGGAGATTCCAACGCTCATACACAATTGGCTAACGGAACACAACCAATCCCACATAAAAGTAGTCTCAAATCTTCCCTATAATATCAGCACACCGGTGATTATCAATTTATTGGAAGGTGATCTGCCCATCTCTTTGATGGTGCTCATGCTGCAAAGTGAAATTACCGAACGTCTCATGGCAGTTCCTGGTACAAGAGAATATGGCATCTTATCTATTCTTACCCGGCTATTTTCAGATGTACAGGTTATGAAGAAATTGTCTCCGGAATCATTCTGGCCAAGACCCGATGTTCATTCTGCGCTGGTGAAGATATGTGTCAATAGGGAAAGATTTGCAGGACGAATAACAGATTATCATTTTTTCAAAAAAATTGTTTATGCCATATTTACCTCACGCCGAAAGACGTTATTAAACAGCCTTGAAGGTTTAAACTTGCCGGGAATTTCGAGGGATTGTTTGAAAGGTATTATAAGAGATATGCACCTGGATGAACGGGTAAGGGGAGAGGTGTTGACTTTAGATCAATTAATTTCCTTTTCTCGGGCTATTTATACCTTCTTGAAATAAGCATTCACAAGTGTAACATGTTACACTTGTGTCGTGTTACACTTATGTAGTATGTTACATAAGAAGACACAATTGAATTCTATAATTCATGTTTGTTCATATTGTACACCTGTCGTAAATAGTCATAATAAAGAAGTTGAGAATTATTCATCAATAATTTTAATTGTGAATAAAAATGGTTCATAATTTGCTCTCTTAGTAAAAAATTAAATAGTGCCGCACATGCGCGATTGACACGAAAAATTAATGATGGATAAAAAATATATTTAACTCTTGCAAAATATTTAAAATTAAGTATAATACTGTGCCTTAACGGTTTATTTTCTGTAGATTTTCGCTCTTTCTGTGCGTATTTGATAATCCACAGTTCGTAAAATCTCGATAGTAGCTTATGTGAAAAAAATATTCCTGTTTTCACTCCTTTTATATTTCAAAGGGCTATCGAAGGATGTTGTTTCAATGAAGTGTTATAATGATGCCGTGCAGCAAATAACTAACTAAAACTTTGAAAAACAAGAAATTTGATAGTTTGTTTCCGTGGTATTTTATTAACCAAAATAACCGGTGGTTATTTCTATTCATTAAAATGAATATGCCTGAAATTCCTTTGAAGTTCTTCCATTTTTTCTCCACAAGTTTTTATCCCTGTTGTAATTGATTAAAAGTGTTTTTTTGATAGGTAGAATTAGGGCAATGCCTTGTTTTTGCCGGTTATATTTCATAATCAGAAATAAAATTTGTCGCAACTGCAGGGTCGTAAAACATCGTGACAAGGGCAAACCCTGAGTGATCAGGGGACGCAAAGTAAAGGGTCTTTTCTGAAGCGACGCATGGTATGCGTCTTTATATCCGATAATAAAGATAGCCTTACTACCGAAGATGTTGAAGGGTATCTTTGGAGTAAGGTATTTTGTTTTATTGTACAAAGTAAATACAACATGATGTTGTATCCTTGGATTTAAATCTTATATTTTTTGAAAGGGGGTGAGAAGTTATGGGGAAGAGATTGATAAAGTTTTTAAAAGATGAAGAGGGTATTTCTGCCGTTGAATATGCATTGATTGGTGCCCTTGTTTCTGTTGCGGTCTTCGCTGCCTGGACGGCCTTGAAAGGGAAATTTACCGGTGCAACAGATAAAATCGGAGAAAAGTTAGAACAAGCTGCTACGGAGTAAAGGTAAATTCTTTGTATAAAAATTTATCAGTGTTTTTAATAAAGGGGTACATTATTTGTCACCATGGAAAATGACTGGTAGTGGTTGATTAAATAATGTATCCCTTCATACGTAGTATCTTCTAAAAAGAACCTTGGCAATTTTAGCAAAAATGTGAATCTGGAACTTATGAACTCAGGAAAATGGAGAATAGTTTCTCCCTGTCAATTCCTGAGTTTCTGAGTTTCAGATTAAAAAATAAAACGATTATAAGTAATATGAATTCAGTTGGTGTTGATAGAGTTCTTCTTTCGATTTTGATAATTATTTTAGCCATTACCGTTGTATATGATATCCGTTTTCACAAAATACCGAATTGGCTCACATTTCCCACGATGGGAATTGGCCTATTCTATCATTCAGTCGCAAGTGGTTTCAATGGATGTATGTTCAGCCTGGAAGGCTTATTTCTGGGTATTGCCTTTTTTATTCCTTTTTACCTTGTTGCGGGTATGGGCGCAGGGGATGTGAAGCTTATGGGCGCCATAGGCGGTTTGTTAGGGCCGAAGGGTATAATAATGGCTTCTTTTGGCACTGCGCTCGCCGGCGGTGTTTATGCATTAGCAGTTCTTGCTTTTCATGGTCATGTAAAAGATACTATGCAGAGATACTGGCTCATGTTTAAGGTGCTTGTTGTTACCAGGAAAATTTCCTATATTCCTCCGGAAAAAGGGGAAAAGAAGCCCATGTTGGCCTACGGTGTGGCAATTGCGACAGGCACTTTGTGTTCAGTTTTCCTGTTCGATATTATGAAGTTAAAGATAATTTAATGTTAGGATAAAGATAAGGAGCGTCGGTATGGCGAAAATAAGGCTTGCATCTGTTTTGATGATTGGAATAGCTCTTGTTATTTCCCTGGCTGTTGGTTATTTTGCATATACCCGTGTACAAAAGGCGTCAAGGGTGAATGTGAAGTCATTAGAAACCCAGACAATAGCAGTGGCGAAATTTGATTTTTCCAGCGGGACGTTACTGCAAAAGAATATGATTAAAATGGCCCCTTTTCAGAAAGATAGTTTACCGCCAGGGTATTTTAATAAAGAGTCTATGCTGGACGGCAGGGTATTGATACAACCATTAAAAGCTAATATGCCGCTCATTGAGTCCATGCTGGCCCCGACGACCGTGAAGGCAGGAGGGGTGGCTGCCATCGTCAGCCTGCAAAAACGCGCAATGTCTGTGAAGGTAGATAGGGTGATTGGCGTCTCTGGTTATATTGCCCCGGAACACAGGGTAGATGTACTTGTAACGGTATCTTATAAGGAAAAAGAGTCGGTTCTTCCCGTTACCAAGACAATATTGGAAAATATTCGTGTCCTTGCAGTAGGAAGTGAAGTTGATGATAAGGAAAAAAAGGGGAAACCCATTTCGGTGGATGTGGTTACCCTGGAGGTAACGCCTGAAGAAGGGGAAAAACTGGCGCTTGCCAGTACCCAGGGAAAAATACAACTGGCGCTCAGGAATTATGTCGATGCCGAAGATGTACTTACACGAGGCGTTACGATTCCTAATCTGATCTCTTCATACAGAACCGGAGAAGTGATTGAAAAGAGAGAAAAAAAAGCAAAAACAGAAATGACGGAAAATACACAGGCGAAACCTTCCCCTGCAACGGTAACAGTGATAAAGGGTACGACGATAAGTGAGATAACATTTTAGTTTTTTGAAAACATTATATAGTTGAAAGTACCTTTGTGACAGTATGTAGTGGCAGTTCATGAATTGCCACTACAGTGCATGATACCTGCGTTATTACTGGAATTTTTCAAAAAACTAAACTGTTACGTTTTTTGCAATAAATTGTTTGTATAGGAATTTTTATCTTATGTATGCGTGTTTTTCGGACGATATAATGTGTAAAAAATCCCCCTTAAAAAGGGGGGACACTCTGAAATCCCCCTTAGAAAATGGGGCGAAGGGGGTTGTATTGCTTAACAACGAAAAACACAACCCCCGCAATCCCCCTTTATTAAGGGGGACTTATCTTGTGGGTAAAAGGAGAGGACACCGGTTGTTATGAGAAAGCCGCTTGATTCTGAGGGAATTGCCGCATTGGAATTTGCCCTTATTTTACCATTCCTGCTCGCATTGATATTTGGCATTATAGAATTTAGTTTTCTTATGTACGATAAACAAGTTATTACCAACGCAAGCAGGGAAGGGGCGCGATATGGGATAGTACTAAGTGATCCCCGCATCAGCTATGGAGAAATAGAGGACGTGGTGAATTTTTATTGTGCGAATCATTTGATTACCTTTGGCGCCAAGAGCCCGCCTACCGTTACCCCGGATAGGACAGGCGTTGAGTCTGGAGACAATCTTACGGTACGCGTTCAATATTTCTATCAATTCATACTATTCCCAAAATTTATAAATAGCCGTTTTTCCAATGGAATAAACCTCACGGCTGAAACCGTGATGAAATACGAGTGATGCAGGGTAAAGGAATTTTCATATTTCACCTCGTTCGAATACCCTGCGTTGGAACGCAAGTGTGGACGCTCAGCGCCCCGTTTTACATGCCCACGCAGAGATGGGTAGCAACTATCCCCCGCTGGCGGGGGCAGGGGGTGGAAATTGGAAGGTCAACACGATAGGCAATTACTCTCCTGCCTTAGCCATAAGGTGAAGTGTTGCAGAGTGTAAACGGTGATAAGTAAAGGGAAAAACAGTAGTATAGACAATTGAAGGAGTCCTGTCCACCCCCTAACCCCCGCCAGCGGGGGACAAGGAGAGACGCCTATACCAGAATAAGGGGTTGATGGTAATTATAGATTTTTAACTTAACATGTATGGGATTCTGGGGTGGGTATTAATCTTGATGTACAGTTTGTAGGGGCGATTGCGAAAAAGTTGCCGGGAGCCTAATTAAATGTTAAGGAATTTCAATATTGGAGAGACGCAAAATCTTGCGTCTCTCCATGATGTCATTGCAAGTGATAGCGAAGCAATCTCTCTCCCGAAACGATTGAGGAAAAGATTATGAAGAGCAAATGGAGACGTCTATTAAAAATAAAGGACAACCGAGGCGCAACGGTTATCATGGTTGCGCTTTCACTGGTCATTATTGTTGGTGTGGCTACCTTTGCCGTTGATATTGGCTACCTCATGATAGCCAGGAATCAACTGCAGAATATAGCCGATTCCGCGGCATTAGCCGCTACGCGTAAGCTCGGTAGCATTTATGAAGAGAGATTAGCTAATGGTGAGAAAGGTACGTATACCTGTAATCCATCAGATATTGAACCCGTTGCTCAAGTTATTGGAGCAGAGAATCAGGCAGGCGGAGTTTCTATTGTTATAAATTCTTCAGATGTTATTATTGGACAATGGAATGCTATAGATCACGTCCTTGTACAGACACTGGATGATCCCGACGCAGTAAAGGTAATTGCAAGGAGGGACGCAAGCGCTAATGGTCCGGTTTCTTCTTTTTTTGCAAGGATATTAGGCATTAATAGTTTCAATGTCTCTGCACAGGCGGTTGCTGCTTTATCGGGTGTAACGAAGATTGGTCCTAAAAAGCTGGGCGTTCCTTTCAGTGTCCCCAAAATATGGTTAGAGGATCCGGCTACGTATTGTAATCAGCCCATACAATTTCATCCTACGAAAAAGCCCAAGGGATGCGCAGGATGGCATACCTACACAATTAAGCCTTCAAGTGATAAAAACGAAAGAGATATTATAGATGGTTTGTTTAATGAAACGTTCACAAGTCCCGAAACCATTGCAGGAGAGACCCAATATCAATTTATCGGGGGGGATCTGTCTCAACAAACATTTGATAGCATGAAGGCCCTTTTTGATAAAATGAAAGATAATCACTATGAAAATGGCGATCTTGATAATAATCCATTAACATGGACTACTGGAATACCGATATACGATGCTACCGATTGCTCTAACCCCAATCAATCAATAATAATAGCAGGGTTTTCAACCGTTACCATTACAGACGTTCATGATGCCGGTGGTGGTCCGGGTGGAAAAATAATTATGGGCAAGGTCAATTGCGATTCAATAATCCCTGGTGTCAAAGGAGGAGGTGGCGGTAGTATTTATAGTTCAAAGGGAAGTATCCCCGGCCTGGTGAAATAGGTATAAGAGTTTGGCAAGAAGGAGATGGTATTTAAAGTTTGTGAATTTCAATTATAGCGCCGTAGGTTGGGTTGAGGAACGAAACCCAACATTTTTTGTGAAAAATATATAGGGTAAAAGGCTTATGGCAGAAGAAAATAAAAATGTTTCGATATTGGTTGATATAAAAAGCAAAGGTGTATTGGATTCAATAAGAGATATCATATCCAATTTATCAGGATTTACTCTCTATGACAAAACCTCTCAGTTTAAAACCCAGGAATCGCATGACCTGCTGATTCTGGAAGCGGGAGAAGAGCCAAACAGGGATTTGCATTTCGCACATACGATGAAGACGTTAGGAACGGTACGGAATATTTTCCTAACCTCATCGAGTAAGAACCCCGATATTTTAATTGAGGCATTGCGGATAGGGATTAATGAATTTTTTCCCCAGCCTATCAATAAGGACGATATACGAAGCGCCCTTTTAAAGTTAAAGGCGTATAAGGATAGTCTA
>JAHFOW010000130.1 GCA_023261465.1 Planctomycetota bacterium | reverse complement strand
TGTCACAATCTGCTTTGCGCCTTCTCCCTCGCTGATAGAAAGAAAGCTCTGCTCTTTAATCTGCAATATGTCAATACCGATACCAAACGATGTAGATGCAACGGAGATATCGAGACCCTTCGAGTTCATAAGCCGCCGCATACCTTGTCCTTTCCCGATGCCCACACTACATTCATAACTGGAATTTACGGATAATGCCTTCTCTATTGCTTCCTTTCCCATATCCACGCATTTGTGGATTGGGTAGTCAACAACGCTTTGGTCGAAAACGGCGATTTTGGGAAAATTATTTTTAGAAGGAAACTCAAAGGTGGCACACTGCCCGAATTTTGCGCTTTCTATGGCATTTGCAACGAGCTTCTCCGGCTTTCTAAAATCAGTTGTACTGGAAAACCCAATCCTTCCATCCATAATTACGCGGAGACCAATCCCCCGAATAGATTTCGTATTGATATATTTCAGATTATTATTTTCAAAACTTACAGAACGCGTCTCTCCCTCTTCATAAATAATCTCCACAGAAGGCGTATGTTTTAAGGCCAGTTCCAGTACCTTTTCCTCTATCTTATTCATTCCAGTTTAAACCTCTTTTCTTTGTAATTAATGAAAAATTCATTGTACTTCTATTGGCAATGTATTCATTTCACCCGTGTCTTTTTTCCAATACCTTATAGGTATTTTCGAAAGCACTTCTTCAACCGTGGTTATCCCTTCTTTCACCTTTGCGCATGCATCATCAAAGAGCGATATAATGCCAGACGCCCGTGCAGAATCCCAGAGTTTATCTTCGGAAGCGTTCTTTGCTATTAAACGTTTGATCTTTATAGCAGTCTTCTATATTTTTAATTTAAAATGCTCCGTTTTATCCTCTTGCGTCTCTTCGATTCGCTCAGTCTTAATGCGTATACGCAGGTCGTTCGGACAATCTGCGTATGCAAGACAATTTTCATAACTAATTATCCCCTGTTTGTAAATATTGAATAACGACTGATCAAAGACCATCATTCCCTCATGCTCCCCGCTTGCAATAACTCCCCTTAAATTCCCAATCTCTTTCTTGAGAATAAGGTCTTTCACCCTTGCCGTATCAAGCATTACTTCAAAAACAGCCACTCTCCGCCCATCTTTAGCTGGCACCAATCTTTGCGAGATAATAGCGCGCATATTGAGTGAAAGCAACAGGTATATTTGTTCATGACGTTCTGCCGGAAAAAAATTTACAATTCGTTCAATAGCTTGGTTGGCATTATTCGAATGAAGGGTTCCCAAACAAAGGTGTCCTGTTTCTGCAAAGATAATGGCCGATTCCATGGTTTCCGTATCGCGGATTTCGCCAATAAGGATAACATCCGGCGCCTGACGCAAGGTATTTTTCAAGGCGTCTCCAAATGACAAGGTGTCAATACCAACTTCCCTCTGAGTAATCACAGATTTCTTGTGCTGATGCACAAATTCAATGGGGTCTTCCACACTGATAATATGTCCTGAACTGTTGCTGTTTCTATGATCAATCATAGCGGCAAGGGTGGTTGATTTTCCTGATCCTGTAGCGCCTACGACCAACACGAATCCTCTCTTCGTCATGGAAATATCTTTAAGTATTTGTGGAAGCTGCAAATCATCAATCGTTTTTATATTAATTTTAATCTGACGTATGACTATGCCAATATTTTTCTGCTGGAAGAAGATGTTTACCCGGAATCGTCCAAGTTCCGGATAAAAAAGGGACAGGTTCATTTCCATTTTTTCATAAAAATCCCTTTTCTGTTTTTCACTCATGATACTTTCGGCCAGAAGACGGGTATCTTCTCCCGTGAGCTTATTTGTTCCCATGGGGATATTAATACCCTCTTTACGGTATATCGGAGGAAGGTCTACGGTAATATATATATCCGATGCATCAATACGCACCATTTCCGCTAAAAGTTCTTTAATTTTCATCATAATAACCGAACCCGTTATCCAGTGCTGGTAGTAAACTGCGCTATAAAATGCTCTAATCTATCAACCCTTTCTTCGATTTCGGGCATTATACTTTTCATCCCCACAAAAGTTACTTTATTCCGCTCAACGCCGCCGGGTTACTTACCAGCTTCTCAATAGATTCCCTGGCAACCTGTTCTTTCTGGTAAAGCTCGACAAGGGCCTGATCCATAGTTTGCATACCATATTGACGTCCGGTCTGTAATGACGATAGAATTTGAGCTATCTTGTTTTCCCTGATCAGATTTCTTACCGCAGCTGTGCCAACCATAATTTCCAACGCCGCAATACGCCCCTTCCCGTCTTTTCGTTTTAAAAGTTGCTGGGTAAGGACAGCCTGTAAAGATTCAGAGAACATGGTTCTTACCTGTTCCTGCTGTTCAGGGGGAAACACATCAACAATCCTGGTCACGGTTTTTGGTGCGCTGGATGTATGTAGCGTGCCGAAAACCAGATGGCCTGTTTCGGCAGCCGTAAGCGCAAGGGAAATAGTTTCCAGGTCTCTCATTTCACCCACCAGAATCACGTCCGGATCTTCACGCAACGCCGCCTTCAGTGCATTAGCAAAACTATGGGTGTGTACCCCTAATTCTCTTTGATTAATAAGTGATTTCTTTGATTCATGGACAAATTCAATCGGGTCCTCAACGGTAAGGATATGACACTTATCCCTGCGGTTTATAAGGTCTATCATAGCAGCCAGGGTGGTGGATTTGCCACATCCCGTTGGTCCTGTTACAAGAACAAGCCCCTTGTCTTTCTCCGTTAGATCACTCAGAATCTTTGGCATACCGAGTTGCTCCAACGTTGGGATATCAGTCGGTATCGTCCTGAATACAATAGATTCCCCTCGGTTTTGCATAAAGGCATTTACCCTAAACCGTCCGATATTGGCCCATGCTATCGCAAAATCCAATTCGTGTTGCTCCTCATAAACCTTCCTCTGGTGGTCTCGAAGAATATCATAGAGCACTTTATGTACGTCTTCTCTATTCAAGGGAGGCGAATCAATCTTTCTTATATCCCCGTGGATACGTATTGTGGGCGGTTCTCCAGAACTCAGATGAATATCCGAAGCGCCTTCCTTTTTAGCGAATGAAAGAAGTTCTAAAATATCCATTATCGTCCACCAATAACGACGTTCTGTATACGAACATGGGGACCTCCGTCGCTGACACGCAGAGGCGATTGCCCACCTTTGCCGCATCCCCCAAGTCCACCGTGTATTTTCAGGTCATTCCCGATAGCGTCAATGTTCATAAGCGTCTCAAATACATTGCCCGTAAGAACAACATCCCGCACCTTTTCCTGTATTCTGCCATTCCTGATCATATAGGCTTCTTCTGCGCTAAAGGTAAACATCTCCATATTTGTCTGCCCGCCCAGGGCGCCAATGGCATAAATTCCATTATCGACTTCTGAAAGCATTTTTTCGAAGGGATAATCACGCGGCTCCATATAGGTGTTTGTCATACGCACAATGGGGCTGTGGACATAACTAATCGCACGCGCATTACCGGTGGGTTTTTCATTCATCTTTGCTGCCGTTTCTCTTGAATGGAGCCGATTGGTTAAAATACCATCTTTAATAAGATACGTTTTCTGGGTGGGGGTGCCTTCATTGTCATATTTGTTATATCCAGCCTCGCCTGCCATGGAGCCGTCATCCACAATAGAAAGTGCGTCAATTCCAAATCGTTTACCCATAACCATAATTTCACGTAATTGCGCATTTTCATAAATAAAATCAGCCTCACTCAAGTGTCCAAATGCCTCATGAACAAAAACACCGCAGAGTTTTGGATCTATAATGACGGTATACTTGCCACCTGATACCGGTTTTGCGGAAAGCAGGTCAACCGCACGTTTGACCACCTCCTCGCACTTCCCTTCAAGATTCTGGACATTACTAAAGCCCCGAAGATCGCCCATAGATTGATATGCCTGTTGAACATTCATGCCGTCCCTTGCCATTGCCATAAGTGAAATACCACAAAAGATAGTCTCCTGCACAATAAAACTTCCGTCTGTGTTAGCAAAGTATACCGTTCCGTGAGAGTCGACGTACCGTACATTCGACGTTTGAATATTCCTTGAAAGGAGAATCACATTGTTATATTTGTGACAGATTGCCTGCTTGTCTGTTAAAGAAATGTCAGCAGGGTCTATATCTACCTTCGTCTTTACATAATCGGTAACTTTTGGAATACGGGCCAACTGACTTTGTTGCGTTCCAACAAACAGCGCCTGTTCACAGGCCATTTCCACATACCTTGGAAGGTTTTCGATATCGTTAAAGGCAACAAACCCCCATCCCCCCTTAACCAGAGCCCTCACGCATCCGCCAAAGGTGTTGTTTTCTCCGATACCTTCGAGCTCTTTTCCAACGTATGTAATACCTGTACTGACGCCTTCCTGTATGCGTATTTCGGCATAATCTGCCTTTGCCGATTTCAAGGCGTTTTTTATGATGGTTTCCATTGTTTATTCCTTCGAATCAAGAGTTTCATAAATTGAGTTCTTCTATATACTTTCCGAACATACGATTTCTTTTCCATAATTCATTTTTTATTTTATTCTTCTTATGATACAGATATGCATATTACCTTGCCGTGTCCTTAATTCACAGATCATCTTTGCCATCTGTTCGAATCTGTAATTTTAAAATTTCTTTTTATCACCCGATTATTTTTTCAAACCCATCTTCATCAAGAATCCGGATATTATACTCCCTGGCCTTATTGAGCTTACTCCCCGATTCCGCACCTGCAACAAGGTAATCGGTCTTTTTACTCACACTCGATGCTACACGACCGCCAAGGCTTTTAATAAGGGTCTCTATTTCTTTTCTTGAATACTTCTGTAGTGTACCGGTAATAACAAATGACTTTCCAGAGATTTTTGTATTCTTTACGAACTTTGCGGCTGATATCTTCTTCGTATTTACCCCGGCAGCCTTAAGTTTCCCTATAATCGCCCCGGTATGCTTGTTCCGAAAAAAATCCACAATACTCCTGGCAACAACTGGCCCGATTTCATGAATGGTTTCCAACTCATCCTGGGTCTCATCTGCAAGTGTTTCGAGGGAATCAAAATGCTCCGCAAGCACTTCTGCGGTATGAGAACCAACATTGTGTATACCAAGGGCACATATCAGACGGTCTAAATCACGATTCTTGCTCGCCTCAATGGCCTTTATCAAATTTGACGATGATTTTTCTCCCATACGTTCCAGATTTACCAGATCGTCTTTCCTGATGTAAAAGAGGTCAGCATAATCTTTTACAAGCCTCTTGTCAACCAATAGCTCCACTAGAGCAGGACCGAGTCCCTCTATATCCATGGCGTCCCTGCTTGAAAAGTACTGAATACGCCGCTTTGCCTGAGCAAGACAGAACAAATTATGGCAACGCAGATAAACTTCCTGGTCGTCCCTGCTTACCCGCTCTTTACATGCAGGACATGTCGCTGGTTCATCAAAAGGTCTTTCACACCCGGTACGTTTTTCTTTCAAGACATGCACAACCTGGGGAATAATCTCGCCTGCCTTTTGAACCAGTACATAATCGCCAACCCGTATATCCTTCCGCCTGATTTCGTCGAAGTTATGGAGCGTGGCACGACTAACGGTTGTCCCTGCAAGCGGCACCGGCGTAAGATTGGCCACGGGTGTCAGCGTTCCGGTTTTACCAACCTGAACGATAATCTCCTCCACTTGTGTCACGGCCTGTTCGGGTTGAAATTTATAAGAAATTACCCAGCGTGGCGCCTTGCTGGTAGAACCCAGTTGTTCATGGAGAAGGAGAGAATTCACCTTTATTACCATTCCATCCACCATATATTCCAGTTCCCTGCGGCGGTTATTCCATTCATTGCAATAATGAATAACTTCATCAATGTTTGTGCATAATTTTATATGGGGATTTACCGGCAGTCCAAATCCAGAAATAAGTTCCAGACACTGTATATGCGTTTGAAGTTCCAGTCTTTCGTAATATCCAAGTGCATAGGCAAAAATACGTAAATGCCTTCGGGCTGTAATACGCGGGTCGAGGAGTTTCAGTGAACCTGCAGCGGCATTCCTGGGATTGGCAAACTGTTGTTCACCCGTTTCTTCCCTTTCTTCATTGAGCCTTTGAAATTCTTTCACCGGCAAATAAATCTCACCTCGTATTTCCAGGACAGGCGGGATTTTATGTTTTCCGCCATCGGTCTCCAGTTTTAAAGGAATTTGACGGATTGTTTTGAGATTCGCAGTGACATCGTCTCCCGTAAAACCGTCACCTCTGGTAGCTCCTTTCACAAAGATACCCTGTTCATACCAAAGGGTAGTTGCCACACCATCGATCTTCAATTCAACAACGTATTCAATATCCTGATGTCCTCCGATTCCTGCCATGCGTTTTATACGCCGGTCAAAATCTTTTAATTCTGCATCTGTATATGTATTATCAATGCTTAACATGGGAATCCTGTGTTCAACCGTAGGGAATTGAGTAAGTGGTTCACCGCCGACACGTTGAGTTGGGGAATCAGGGGTAATGAATTCAGGTGAGAGCTGTTCGAGACGCTGTAATTCTTTTACGAGTTTATCATACTCATAGTCTGTAATCTCTGGATTATTTTCTCCATAATATTTTCGATCATGGTATCGTATCGTGTCACGGAGTTGTTCAATTTTTTTTTGGATAGTTGCTGTCATAGTCCAGGTTATTAAAGGGCATTTAACTTCAAACTCAATGCCCGGCAGTAAGACGACTCATCAATTCCTATGCCCTTGATGGGCCAATGGTCATTAAATTAGAAGTATTGGTAGGCTGATCGTCCCGGTTGACCAAATCAAAAGCGAGAAATGGATACAGGACAAGCGAGACACTTGTTCTACCAACACCGCATCAAAAACGCATAATTAAAATACTGCAAATTAAAACAGTATATCACATTTTATATGACAGTCAATGTATTCTGTTTTAAACTTATAAATCACTTGACTTTATAATGCATTTATTATAAATTTACAGAAATTAGGATTCCTTATGAAATTGCGGTAATTTTACGAAAATTCAAGGTATCCGGCAGAAAATGGAGTAGAATTTATGACTAAAGGAAACGAATCCAGGGAGTTTTTTGAGATTCTTAAAACTCAACCAAAAAAGGCCGACACCGTCCAAAATGAGGAAATTGTGCCGCGTTCTGAACCTTCAGGTGCAATACCACAACTACCCATTACAGAGGAAAAGCATGTTACGAAACCAAAAATAACAGGAGACCCGCTCGATTGGATAAGAAAAACAAGTACCAGCGAATCTCATAGCAAAGAGAAATCAGAAACACCGGTGACCGGGAAACCATTTTCTGACACAATAAGAGCAGTGCAAACTCACCACAAAGGCGACGTAATAGTGAGGAAGGAAACGCTCATTATTGGCGCTATAGCTGTAACTTTTCTATCGGTTGCATGCTTTTTTTTGGGACATAAAATTGGGTATAATAATGGCGTCCTGAGCCATGATGAAGCATGGTTAGAATCTGTAGAATCACGGGAATCGAAAAAAAGTACCTTCGCACCGAAGGCGGGAGAAACTGCTGCTGTCAAACCAGTCCAGTCAAAGATTGAAAAACCAGTTGAAAAACAACCGGAACAACCTAAAGCAGTTACGAAAGATACCATTAAAGACAAATGGACATTGCGAGTGGTTTCTTACCGGAATACCAAGGAAAGTATGGAGAAGGCCAAAGAACTTGCGAAGATACTCCAGAGCGGTTTAAGTAAAGCGGCGTTTGTTGTAAACACTGGCAAGGAATTATTTATTTGCATGGGCGAGTTTGATTCAAATGATAGTGCCGATTTAATCAATACGCAAAAGGCACTCGCCGAATTCAAGTATGAAAACAAAAAACAATTCGGCGGATGTTATCCCATTCGCATGAGATAATAAATTATATAAATTTTTAATTAGTGAGGCAAGGCCAACCCTTGTCTTTACACGTTATGTATATACGTTTAACAATGAGGAGAAACCATGAGTATTAACAAAAGTTTAAGAACAAAAGGCAAACTGGCAAGACCAAGAAATGTATTTACGAGGACAGAGCGAATTAAAATATTGAAAGAAGAGGGCAAGTGGAAACCAACGATGTCTGTCTTTGGTATTCCTAAAGTAAAAGCCGCCAAGGTCAAACGAAAAGGCAAGTCAGAGAAGAAGGTCGCCAAGACAGAAGCAGCCACAGCAACATCCGCGCCAGCAGCAGGCGGGACGGCGCCAGCGCCAGCAGCAGGTAAGGAAAAGGCTAAGAAATAATGATTGCTTACAGGATGTCGCAAATCGATTCATCGGGAATCAGGAAGGTCTTCGATTTAGCGCAAAAAATGCAAAATCCGGTGAACCTGAGTATTGGTCAGCCGGATTTTGATGTTCCTGAGGAGGTTA
>JAHFOW010000272.1 GCA_023261465.1 Planctomycetota bacterium | reverse complement strand
GAAAGCAGCCCAGCAGCGCCTTTCCATACACAGGGCGCCTCCGTCATTTGATGAGAGAGAAACAGTTACGACCGTGCTGGAGACCGGTTTGAAGGTTATTGACCTTCTTGCGCCATTTGCCCGTGGGGGAAAGATCGGTTTGTTTGGCGGCGCGGGCGTAGGAAAAACCGTTTTGATCATGGAACTCATCAGGAGTATCGCTACAGAGCACGGCGGTTACTCAGCGTTTGCCGGAGTAGGTGAAAGAACCCGTGAAGGTAACGACCTCTGGCTCGAAATGAAGGAGTCCGGGGTTATTGATAAGACCGTGCTGGTCTTTGGACAGATGAATGAGCCTCCGGGCGCAAGGCTTCGCGTTGCTCTGACAGGTCTTACCATGGCTGAATATTTCAGGGATTCAGAAGGCCAGGACGTGCTGCTGTTTATTGATAATATCTTCAGGTTTGTGCAGGCAGGTTCTGAGGTGTCGGCCCTCCTCGGCCGTATGCCGTCCGCTGTAGGTTATCAGCCAACGTTGGCTACAGAAATGGGTGACTTGCAGGAAAGGATTACTACGACAAAGAAGGGTTCGATTACATCATTACAGGCTGTTTATGTGCCTGCCGATGACTTTACCGACCCGGCTCCGGTAACAACCTTTCCCCATCTCGATGCAACGATTGCGTTGTCTCGTCAGATTGCCGAGTTGGGCATCTATCCGGCCGTAGATCCATTGAGGTCGACGTCGAGAATTCTTGATCCAAGGATTGTTGGACAGGAACATTATGAGGTTGCCCGTGAGGTGCAGAGGATATTACAGCGTTACAAGGAACTGCAGGACTTTATTGCAATTCTTGGTATGGAAGAACTTTCTGAAGAGGATAAGGTATTAGTAGGCAGGGCAAGGAGATTACAAAGGTTCTTATCACAACCATTCTTTGTTGCCGAGCAGTTTACCGGCACAAAGGGAAAATATGTGCCGCTGAAAGAAACGATCAGGGGATTTAAAGAGGTCGTTGATGGTAAACATGACAATCTGCCGGAACAGGCATTCTACATGGTTGGCGGCATTGAAGAAGTAATAGAAAAAGCAAAACAGATGGGTGGATAACCATGGCAAAAACATTTAAATTTGAAATTGTTACCCCTGAAAAGGTTGTATTGAGTGATTCAGTGCAAAGTGTCTCTGCCGAAGGAACAGAAGGCGGCTTTGGCGTCCTTGCAGACCATGCGCCGCTTATTACGGAACTCAAGACGAGTATCATAACGGTGATTGACGCGCATAACAAGGCAGTACGGTTTGCGCTTGACCGGGGATTCCTGGAAGTCATGGCGAACAATGTGGTTGTGCTGACCGATACATGCGTGGCGGAAGGCGACGTCAACATTGAGAAAACCCGCGCGGACAAAGAATCTGCAGAGAAGGTAATATCCGGCAGCGGAAGTGCAGAAGAAAAAGAAAAAGCAAATGCCACTCTTATGAGAGCCAATACGTGGCTAAAGCTGATAAATAAATAGAAAAGTTCACACAGAGGCGTAAAGAGCGCGGAGAAAAAAAACGGAAAGGACTAAAAAGCATCGTGTCGTGAATTAGACATTCCGTTAACACATTCCCCTGATTCCCCCTATTCTTTAATGGGAATCAGGGGTTTTTTTATTTATAAATGAATAAGTTTTGTGAATATTGAAAAAATATTGTTATAATATGATTTTAAGAAGAATCATTGCGATTGACCAGAACTCCAGGTTGAAACACGTAAATGGCCACTAAATATAACTATCAGGACTATCTCCAGCTTCCAAAAGACAAACGGTACGAAATTATCAGTGGAGACCTTTACATAGTGCCTTCTCCCCATGAGATACATCAGCGTATTATCTCTAATATTTTATATTATCTTTTAAGTTTTGTAAAAAAAAATAAACTCGGTTTTATTTATAGCGCACCGCTTGACGTGTTGTTTTCGGAAGCGGATATTGTTCAGCCCGATATTATTTTCATAACCAGTGAAAACAAGAAAATTATTACGAATGATAATGTTAGAGGCACCCCGGATTTAATTATTGAAATACTTTCTCCTAACACAGGCCATCGGGATCTGGGGATTAAGAAAAAATTGTATGAAAAAAATGGAGTGAGGGAATATTGGATTATTGATCCTAAAAATGAGACCGTCGATATTTTGACCTTGAAGGGCAATAAATTTAGAGGTAACAAATTCCATGTGAAAGATGCAGTGCCGGAATCTTGTTTGCTATTATCGTCAAGTGCAGTTCAGGGTTTCCGAATCAATATTAAGGATATTTTTGCTTAGGAAATAATCATGACAATACTCATAACTGGTGGCGCTGGTTTTATTGGCAGTCATTTTGTTCATCGTATAATTAAACAAGGCAAGCGTACTGTAGTGCTCGATAAATTGACCTATGCGGGTAATCTGGAAAACCTGAAAAATATTATAGACGACCCGGGATTATCAAAACTATTCAAATTTTACAAAGGCGATGTCTGCAATCATGAATTGGTGGAACATATATTACAAGCCGAAGGAATTGACATCGTTGTAAACTTCGCAGCTGAAACGCACGTGGACCGAAGCATCCTGAGCGCCGGCGCCTTTATTGACACCGATATGAAGGGCGTCCTTGTCCTGCTGGAGGCGTCGAGACGGTATAAGATTAAAAAATTTATTCAGATATCAACTGATGAGGTATATGGTACGGCACATCATGGTACGTTCAAGGAGACAGATGCCCTGAATCCCAGCAATCCGTATTCTGCAAGCAAGGCAGGGGGCGACCGCCTTGCCTATTCATACTGGGTGACGTATAAACTGCCGGTCATCATAACCCGTG
>JAHFOW010000129.1 GCA_023261465.1 Planctomycetota bacterium | reverse complement strand
GTATACTGTCCCGTTGAATAAGCCTCTTCTGTTGCAAGAGTGAAAGGTGTACAGGCGCCCAAGAGTAACCAGAGAAACAAAGCAACGGATAGGGCAGCAAAACATCTCATAACAAATAACCTTTACATGAGGAATTCAAGGGACACCATACCTTTTTGAAGATTTTCATTTTTCTTTTGTGGTTACTTCGGACCGGGCTTCTGCCGACGTAGTATGCACTTCAGACCATTTTCAGGCCGAGCGATAAAACTGTCTGTACCAAGTGGCCGGCCGGTTCGCTCATGACATCTAAACTCCTCAACGTTCTCATGCGAGAGACCTTTGGAAAGAAAATTACCCCATGTACTAAACATCTCAAGCCGCAGAGCCCCCTGCACAAGCCGGTCGTCTCTGGACATGGCTGATTCTTAACCATTTTTCAACGCGAAGACAATAATTAAGTATCGTATCCGTACGCAGTAACATTTGTTTATCTTACGGGTTAAAGTCCCATCCGGGGAATTGTCTGTTCATCCTGGTAGTTCAAGGGAACGGCGTCTGGGCAATCAGGGGTCGTGAGTTCCCAATTGGCAAAAACGCAGGCCGCACCAAAGAGTGGAGGAAAAGGGATTGCGGAAATGCTAACAACCCCCGAAAACATCAGGACTCTTTTCCCGTTAAGGTATATTAAGGCGTTTGCCCTGAAAGCTACCGCTAAACTCGTGGATAACTGGCGCATCGCCTGGGTCTGCTAGATTCACATCAGGAGCGTAACACTTGCCGGATACCGTCAAATTGATTTCCTGAAAATTATTAGTAAATGTTATTACTTGATCGGCTATACAATTACTCACCACTGATCCGGGGCATGATTCAGTTGGCGGTAAAGATGATATAGAGAACGTTTTCGCTGTAATCTCATTTTTGCAAGTTTTTTTCCATGTGCCTACATCGTTAGTAAAAACAACTCCAGCCAAAGTAGTATTCTGTATTCCAGACACCGTCGTATAAGTGCCGTCTCTTCCGATTTGCACAATCACTGGAGTAGGTATTCCGTCTTCAGCGCCTATCGTATAGTATGTACCAACAAATTGGTTCTTTCCTGCTTCTGACTGACCTGACACACCCATTAGAATTGTTGCCATACTAAAAAACATAAATAACCATGATAATCTTCTACCATTCATGACAAATCTCCTTTTTTATTTTTCTGCCTTCAGATTATGAGGAGCTTCACAACTCCTCTCCTTTAAATAGTACATTACCTGGCGAGGCGTAGCCGCAACCAAAAAGAGTTTTTCGGTACTAAATAACAATACTATAGTTTGTTTTTTTGTCAAATGGGAAATGTGAGTTTTAAGTTACGTTCCGCTCGTTTCAGGAGAATAAAACAGGTAGTTATTCTTGCCAGGTATTTTAACACGGTACATAGCCATATCAGCGTTCCTCAGTAGTGTTTCTATATCGTTGCCGTCGTAAGGGTAAATACTTATACCGATACTTACACCAATTAAACATTCACGACCTTCCAAAACAAGAGGTGTGGCAAGGGAGTCGATGATTTTTTGAGCTACAACCGCAGCGTCCTGTGTATTTCCAATTTTTGTAAGAAGGATGGCAAATTCATCTCCACCAATACGTGCCACAATGTCTGATTCACGGATACACCTTCTCAGTATGCCTGCAAACTCTTTCAGCAAGAGATCTCCTATGCCATGACCGAAGGTATCATTTACACACTTAAAGTCATCAAGGTCTAAAAATAAAAGAGCAAGCATGTACTTGTATCGTTTTGCCTGAGCTAATGCCTGTTCTCCTCGGTCAAAAAATAATGTGCGATTATAAAGTTTTGTGAGGGTATCATGCGTAGCCATGATTTTCAGGGATTCCTCCGCCTGTCTGCGTTCAATGATACCAGCTAGGGTATTGGCTACTGAGAGCAGAAAAGACTCCTCCCTTTTGTTCCTCACATAGCCTTCACTTACATACATATTCAATACCCCAAGTATCCGATTATTATAGATTATGGGTACACAGAAATGGCCATGCGGGGAGATGCCTGGGTAACTAACCTCATGGCGATGGTCGATGCAGTCAGTAAATATTATCTCACGTGTTGATGCAGCACGACCGCAAAGGCATTTTCCGAAAGGAAGCTTAGCACAGGCGGTTAACAGTTCATCTGCGAGTCCTTGCTGTGCCTTCATTACGAGAATATCCGGGTCGTCTTCAACGAGAAATATGGATCCCTTTGACTGCACAACAAGCCAGGGGAGGGAAAGAATCAGTTCAAGGATGTGCTCCAACTGTTCGTTCAGGGAAATGGGTTGCATCGAAATATGCGCTATGGAGTTTAATACGTCCTGAATCTGGTGGCTCTTTTTGATTTCTTCTGCCGCCTGCTTCCGTTCGATAATTCCACCGAGGGCGTTCGCAATGGCATTCAGATAATCCTCTTCCTCTTTTAACCTAAGATGTCCATCCTGTAGGTAGAGTACCAGAACTCCCAATAAGTTTTTGCCGGATGATAATATGGGTACGCAATAATGTCCATGAGGTATTATTCCTTCATAGATATTATCATGGCGCTCATCAATGCAATCAGCGAATACAATCTCCTGACTTGCAGCCGCACGGCCGCAAAGGCATTGTCCGAACGGGACTCGGGCACATATGGTTTGCAGTGATGTATGCAAGTCCCTATGGGCTTTAAGGACTAATACCCCCGGTTCGTTTTCGATAATGAAGATGCCTCCCTTGGGGCTAAATGGCAGCCAGGGAATGGAAAGAATCTTTTTCAACGCATATTCCAGCTGCTCAGTCAGAGGAATTGCTCTCAGGCTGATAGCTAAAAGCCCATGAAGAATGTCCTGAAGCCTTTGATTGAATAGTCTATTTTCCTCCGTCAGTTTAAGATCGGTGATGTCCCTTGATACACCTATAATCCCAACAATTTCGCCTTTTTTGTTATACCACGGTATCTTGGTGACAAATACCCACGCTTCAGTCCCATCAATGTGAACTATTTTCTCCAATTTAGCCTTAATGCTCCAACCAGTTTTTATAACCTGCTCATCATCGGAGAATGCTTCTCTGGCAAGCTGTTCTGGCAGGAAATCGAAGTCCGTCTTCCCAACCATGTTTTCAGGGGTGGTTCCACAATTGTCCGCCTTTGCCAAGTTCACCTTTACAAACTTATGATTAGAATCTTTAAAATAAATAGAGTCTGGAATATTGTCCATATACATCTTAAGTAGTTCATGTTCCAGCGCCATTTTTTCAAAGGATTTATCCATCTTTTTTGTATACTCCAAAGCTGTGATATATAACGAGAGAAAGTATTTTCCGAATATATCAGAAACAGTTTTTTGCTCAGTTTTTCCGAATACAAATCTAAGGGGCTATCCTCACTGCCCAATATCAAAAGCACCTTCAAATGCCAATCGCATTGGTCTCGACACGGTTCTACATTTTATCTATTTCTCATAAAGTTTGCAAAAAACCTCGCATAAACAAAGCGAGACGATTACGCTTTCCTATAGTTCTGACAGATGATGGCGTGGATATATCATGTCTCATAACTACGTAGATAGATTTTCTGATTTTTCCCGCTATTGTTGTCCCCCGCCGGCGGGGGCAGGGGGTGGTAAAGTATACCCAATCCCAGACTTTTCCATTTACGGGTAATAATTCAAGTGACTCTAATCGCATCTTCATTTCGGCATACTCTTTCTTATCACAGCATCCCGGCAACAGTTCAAGAATAATGATATTTGTCGTAACAACCTGAGAGGAATCAAGGGTTTTGATTATTAGTTGCTGTAGGCTTTTATTCCCGGTTTTCTTAAAACTTTCTATCCATACAGACAACTAAATATGCAAATATTATAGCATGGAAGACACATCATTTTTATTAAATTTGATACTACATGCAAAACTTTTAGTTTCAGATTTCTTCTAATTCCGGGGACGCCATGTTTAATTTTGGAGATTCCCATTTTTCTTTGAGGATATGGGGTGGTATTTTTTGGACTACCAAGCGAGTGAACCAGGACATGGCCCATTTAACTATTTTTTAAACAAGGCCAAAAAATATTCCAGGAATTAATAGGAGAATGTATTTACCGGGGAATTAAAGAAACAAAACTTGCAGCGCTCTGTTATTTATAGAACGAATTAACTGACATTCATTTCAACAATTTTTCGGTAATGGTAACCTTGAATAGAAAGTTTGATAGCCAATGATATCAATTCTGGTCTGTGAATGCCTGTCCATAACAAAAGCTTCCAAAAATAGAATCTCTCCTTTCCAATGATACCTAAATAGTAAAAGGAACGGAGCAGTATTATAATATCCCTTAAATTCTTAGTGACATCAGTCTTTAAAGGTTTATATTCAAGAAAAAGTGTCTTAATGCGTTTATAATAGTATTTTGGCGAATAAATATATTGCATGATTTCCTTATAACCTTCTTGTAGAGTATTAAGATCCATATTAGGAATAAAGTTCGTAATACTGTCCACTACATTAAAGCCCATTTGGCCAAGCAGACGACCTTCCTTTCTCAGGCGTTCGTAAAGCCTGGACCCGGTGGGGGCTTGAAGAACGGCAACATTCGCCAGAACAATTCCACTTTTCTGAATAAAATCAATTTGACGCTTAAAAATGGAAGGCGTATCATTGTCAAAACCAACGATAAAACCTCCTTGCACTTGCAACCCGGAGCGCTGTATGCGTTTCACGTCTTCCAGAAGGTCTCTGTTCTTGTTTTGTTTTTTGCCACATTCAGCCAGGCTTTTCTCATCTGGTGTCTCAATTCCAATAAATACCGCATTAAATCCAGCCTGAACCATCAATCGCATCAATTCCTCGTCATCGGCCAGATTAATGGAAGCTTCAGTAAAATACGATATCCCTCTGTTATTTTGTTTCCACGCGATTAATGCCGGTAACAACTCAGTTTTAATATACTGTTTGTTTCCAATGAAATTGTCGTCCACAAAAAAGACCGTACCACGCCACCCAATGTCATACAAACTATTCAACTCGGCAATAACCTGCGCGACCGTCTTGATGCGTGGCCTGTGGCCAAATAATGTCGTCACGTTGCAGAACTCACAATGATAAGGACAGCCTCGCGAAAATTGTATACTCATTGAAGCGTAATTTCCTGGATCAGTTAATTCCCATAAGGGAACAGGAGTCTTTTTGACATCGGCAAATTCTGATGTCTTATATACGCTTTTAGCACACCCCCGCTCAAGTTCCTCCAGAAAGCATGGGAGTGTCAATTCGGCCTCATTCAATATAAAATGATCAACCCCTTCAAATTGTTCGTACTCGTCTATGAATAGCGGTCCACCTGCAACGACTTTGACACCAACTTCTTTGCATCTTTCAATGGTTTGTTGTGCTGATTTTCTTTGCACGGCTATGGCGCCGATAAAAACATAATCAGCCCATCTCAGGTCTTCTTCCGTGAGTTTCGTCACATTAAGGTCGACTAAGCGTTTTGTCCATTCTACCGGCAACATTGCAGCAACTGTTAGCAAACCCAATGGTGGCATATATGCCTTTTTCCTTGAGATTTTAAGCGCATGCTTGAAACCCCAAAGCGCATCGAGAAATTCAGGATAGATCAACAAAATATTCAATAGGCTGACCCTTTTGTAAAGATGAGATGATAATATGATAGGAAATTACCTTTTCTACTGGACATTAAATCTAGCAAAAACTAAAGAAGATTGCAAGCTTTTTTAATTTTTTCGGCAAAATTAAAAATTGTACGAGGAAGGAACCCGGCACAAAAAAGTTAGTTTTCGTTCAAACACTAAATATAATATTTATACTATACTTTTTTTGAAACGATATACTGGTTTGAGGCCTGAGCAACAACTTTCACCGGCTTGAGCCTGGAGATGATAAAAAGCGTTACGGATACAACAAACATAACCATGCTGATAATTTGAGCAATGGTAAAGAGATGAAAGATGAGCGGGTTATCTCCGCGAAGGGCTTCCATGCTGAATCGTATGATAGGATAAATTATGCCAAAGAGTAATGCTATCTCCCCGTCCCTCTTCCGATGTTTAAAATAAACGCTGAGGATAAAGAAAAGCGCTATATCTGAAAGAAATGAGTAAAGCTGCGTGGGATGTACGGGGAGTGAATGGGTGTCAGAAAGCTGAACCAAGCCGAGTTCGTACTGCTGCAGGAAGGCAGGACTCCCATCAATCATACCGGCCTTATCAATCGTCCTCGGAAAGGAAATTGCCCAGGGGATATGAAGCGCAACCTTTCCAAAACAACACCCATTTAAAAAACATCCGATGCGGCCAAGGCCAAGCCCCAGCGCCGCAGAGGGCATGAGGATATCAATGAGTTTGAGAAAAGACATTTTATGCAATTTTACAAACACAAGCAAGGTAGTGATTGCGGCAAAAAGTCCTCCATAGTAAACCAACCCCCCCTCATAAATCTTGAATACGTTGAGGAGATTGTCTTTGTAGTTTTCAAAAAATTGTATGATGTAAAAAAGCCTTGCCCCAAAAATACCGGCACAGACGAGATAAATGCCAAGGTCGGTAATTTTATTGGGGTCGATGTTTTCCTTCCCTGCCCGCCAGCGCGCAATGGTAATGGCAGTCAGAAAGGCGACCATTAACATAAATCCATAGGCGTAAACAGGGATGTTCGTGTGCAAAAAAGGCAGGGGAATTTTGAATAAGATTCTTCTCATGTGGGGATATATTTGACGAGCTTGTTATTACCGTCTACCGAAATAATCTTTGGCTTCCAATTTCTTGCATCTTTATCCTCAACGAGGCAATACGAAATAATAATGACACGGTCGCCAGCTTGAGCCCACCGGGCTGCCGCTCCATTCAGGCAGATAACTCCCGAATCTCGCTCCCCTTCGATGACGTAGGTTTCCACCCGTGTGCCATTATTGATATTCAACACCTGTACCCGTTCATAATGTAAAATATCCACCGCATCGAGAAGCGCCTTATCTATGGTAATGCTCCCATTGTAATTCAGGTTGGTTTCCGTCACCGTTGCGGCGTGTATCTTGGCCTTGCACATCTCCCGTAACATTGTTTCTCCTCTGGTATTTCCCATTTTAAACGATACTCATTCAAAACTAACAGGATTCTCTACTTCTCTTGTGGCGGGTAATAACTCCTGACGCATGTCTTTACAAGGTCAACAATCTCATCATCGGTGATTTTACCCTTGAAGCCGGGCATCTTTCTTTTGCCATTAGCCACGGCAATAATTAATCTTGAATCAGAGGCATTATCCTGCCACTTTGCATTGGTAAAATTAGGGATTTTGTAGATTATCCTCCCGACAAAACAACCCTTTCCGCTAACCTTATGGCATTTCCTGCATTCCCGGTCATACACGGCCCATATACCACCCTTGTCAGACAGCGCCGTCTTTTCAGGATTGCATCCGCACAATAGTAAGGCGCAAAAAATAAAGAGCGCCGCAGAGAAAATAACTTTTTTCATCTCATTCTCCTGTCTATGTCTGTAGTAATGTTTCACACAAGATAACAAATTATCCCTCACCCAAACCCTTTTCCATAAGAGGAACGGGAATTCTCTATTCCTTAATATGAGAGATTAAAGGTGGGCGATATATTTCATGGTTTTCGAAAGTACTATTAAAAGTAAAATATTACCACAAAAACTTCCATATTCAAATGAGATTCTTGAGAGAAAAGCATTTCCTTGACATCTCTCATACGCTTCCCTATAATTCCTCAATGGCAACTTCGCTAACAGATACAAGAATTCTTCAGAGGGAAAGCGTGTCTCGTAAAAATCCAAATATCACCGTTATTCAATCTTCCAAGCCGAGCTTCCGGCATTACTGGCCACTTTTTTCGGTACTGGGTTTTGCAACCTTTTTAGCATTCAATGCATTTGGTACAGATACTATAACGGGACAGGTTATTCTGGTGACAAGCGGTGTTCTTTTTCTTCACAGTATTCTTAGCGTGTGCATAACAAGGTGTGCGATAACCCATCAGGAAATCCAGGTAAGAAAATGGCCTTTTTCGATAAGGTCGAAGGAAATAAACTATACGGCTATTAACAACATAACGGTTAAACAGGGGGCCATACAAAAACGATTGAAAGTTGGCAACCTTATCATAAGCGACGACCAAAAAAGCTGGGTTCTCAAAGGGATCAAACACCCGCACAAAATAAAAGAACTCATAAACAAGGAAAAGGCGTCTGACTATGAAAGGCGCACCTTGTGGAGAAAAATATTATAATTCAAAATTCATTTCCCTTCCCCAAAGAGCACAACCCGTATCGTCTTCAAAAGGATTACAAAGTCCAGAATCGCAGACATATTTTTTATATAATATAAGTCGTACTGTAACTTTTCTTCCGTCTGTTCCAGAGAAGATGCGTAAGGATACTTTACCTGCGCCCATCCTGT
>JAHFOW010000271.1:396-2846 GCA_023261465.1 Planctomycetota bacterium | reverse complement strand
GCTTCGGGTACACGTATCTTTCGTCCGATATTCTTAACTCTGCTCTGCAGTCGCAATACATCCTGGATATATTAAAACATCAACTTGTGGGGGAGCTGTCTCATGTTCTCCCTCTGGGGTTTGAATTGAATTGGGTGCTGCGTTATGAAAAAAGGTTTAATCTTGAAAGTTATATTGTGTGTGATGCGAAACTTTCCTCCGAATTCGGAAAATTCCGAATCGCAATTGATGCATTAAATCTGTTCAATAAACAATACAGCGATATTGAGGGGATACCCATGCCGGGCCGATGGCTTAAGGGTGGTATATCCTGGCAGTTGGGAAAATAGGGTAGATTACTTCGTAATGAATTACACAACTTAGGGGTGCCGGTTACGGTGCTTTTAATCTTTCAGGGTAATGACGGATGCTGAAAGTAGAAAACACAAAAACCATAAATTGTAATAAAATAATTGCTTAGGCTTGCCATCTCCTTTGGGAGAAGGAATTGCTGTCAACTTAACAAAGCCTTATCCTTTCCCATCAGTAAGTATCACACGCAGATGCTGCCACAACAGCACTTTCATCTGCCAATAATGCGGATTTTCTGCTCCCCTCTCCTTTAAGGCAATGGTGTCAATTTAACAAGTTCTTATGCTTGCGCTTAAATACACATCACTTTTCCAAACAACAACTGCATCACTTTCATCCGCCAATAATGCGGGTTTTCTGCTCCCCTCTCTTTTCAAGCAATGGTGTCAACTTAACAAATCTTTACCCATTCCCATTAGCTGGTTTCACCTGTCGATACAGTTACAATTGCGTTTTCATCTGCCAATAATGCGCCTTTTCTACTCCCTCCCTTTGTCCAAAGGGAGGGGCAGGGGTGGGTTATTTTTTCCACATTCCACTAAGTTGACACCATTGCTTTTCAAGAGAGGGGCCGGGGGTGAGTTACATTATCAAAATTCCACTAAGTTAACACCAGTGCCACTTGTGGCTGGGTAGTTCATTATATGGTAAAAAGTAGAAGTGAGACCGAGCGGGTAGTGCACACTGGTTTTATTTTAACGCAACCGCTTTGATTATTTTTTGTTCATGGCTTGTTGTCAGCTTGATGAAATATATTCCGGAAGCCATATTCCTTGCACTGAACTCCATCTTATACGACCCTGCCGGCTGATATCCTCTGAACAGATTGGTTATCTTCTGCCCGATTGAAGAATAAACAGTAAGCTCTACGTCACTTGCATAGGGAATTGAATAGGCAATTGTTGTTGTTGGGTTGAAAGGGTTCGGATAATTGTTCAACAACAAATAAGATTTATCTGCGGTAGTGACAGCAATATCCGTAGTGTTGAATATCGAAATATTCTCACGCTTCATATTCAGGCTGTCAATCGTAAAGGATGAAGAAACTAAGTCAGCATAGCCAAATCGTTGTACAAGCAGTGAATAAGAGCCAAACGGGATCTGGTAAAGGTTAAAGTCACCATTGGCTGAGGAATTACCGGCGAGATAGATTTGTCCGTTTGATTTTGACTTGGCATATATAATTGCCCCGGAGACGTTTGAGAGTGTGCTCTTTTGTGAAGTAATGGTTCCGCTCATAACTCCCGCGCCATACGATGAATCACGCAGCACACTAATGTTAATGTTGTTTTGGGTGGATACCGCGTTCACTGAATCAGCCTGTTGCCAGAATAGTGCCGGAGTATTTTTTGCACTATAGTAGCTGGGCAGAAAATAGTCAGATAATGCCTGTGCATAATAATATGCCTGGGCAGGCAGCCTGTTTGCAATATAATCACCACGCGGTGAAATAAAGAATGTCAACGCATCAAGAGTATCCGCGGTGCTTACTTTAGAAGCTACTCCCGGAGTGTGGGTGCCCGTCTTCACAATAACAACACCTTTTCTGACCGGAAGATTGCTTACGGAATCTGTAACCGAGCCGCCAAAAGAAACCCCACTGTTTAAAAGCTTTACAAGTTTGATATTTACCGTGATAAGGGTATCACGGTTTAAATGTACTATGGGAGACTTCAGTATATTTGTTGTGCCTGGTGCAAATGTTAAATAACTCGAATCAGCCATTGCCCCAACAACATAATCTCCCTGCGGGAGTTCTCTTTCGTAATCCCCGTTTTGGTCTGTTCGTATGCTGTCAATCAGGTATTTGCCATTGTAAAAAAAGTAAACAGAGGCTTTTAATCCGGGCTTATAGGTGGTTGCACTTATAGTCCCTTTAATGGCGCCCCACCGATAGTTATCCTCAAAAAAATCAACATGTATGGGTATCTTATAGATACGCACCGGGGAGCTGGTGTAAACCAACATAGAATCATTAATGTCTTGTATTGAAATCTGGGCGGATGGTAACAGGTAGCAATCCATGAACAGACTGTCATGCGGGGCAATCTGTGGAGAAGAAACTGAGCTTTTATTGAACCGGAAAAAGTACCGATCGT
>JAHFOW010000271.1:0-386 GCA_023261465.1 Planctomycetota bacterium | reverse complement strand
TCGAATGGTCTTGGGAAGGACAACAAGTTGCGATTGTGCCAAAACGGTTTCGCCGATGCACAGAAAAAATGAGAGCGCAAACAAAAAATGAATTCTAATTATATTTTTCGATTTCATATCTTAGTAATTAGTAAAATAAATTAAATTAAAGTGACATACAAACATTGAATTTGGAAAACTTATCCTATCAGACCTTCAAACGCGCTGATTTGGACTCCCTTGTGACACAAAGCAAAGGGGGAGACATGGTCGCTTTTGGTAAATTGGCGCAGATTGTGCTTAATCTGGCCTTGGGCTATTTTCAATCAAAATACCGGTTGGGAAAGATCCAGTCGATGGAAGATGCCGAGGATTTGGCTCAAAATGCCTACATCGCTTTCCAAAGC
>JAHFOW010000270.1 GCA_023261465.1 Planctomycetota bacterium | reverse complement strand
CCTATCAGTAACCTTCTCAACGCTGAAGGCATCCTTCCACCGACGCCAGATATCTCTCCAATTTTCTTCTTCGCCAGTAAGGACAAGGTTGGAAATGGTAAGAAGGTCTGTATGATACGTATTCTCCCTGTCAAGAATAAGCCTGGTCAGCTTAAGCTTGTGTCTGCCTTCCTCAATACGTTCAAACTCGGGAAAGATAAAAGTGTATGTTTTGTAATCTGCGGTGAGTATAAGAAGGAAATTCAAATACCTGTCTGAAAGACGTTTTGCGAGATATCGGACAAGGGGGGTAGAGATGGTTTTGGTATCTATCAGGAATATTTGGAGCTTACTGTCATAGTTAAAGACGGTAAAGACGTTCTTAACCTTCTCCCGCTCTTCTTTTGCAAAATCGAACTCTTCTATCTTTCTTTTATAGGTAGGATCAAGCAACTTACCTTCGGGATACCCAAGTATATGAAAAAGTTCATAAACCTTTTCAGGAGAATTCATCTTTGGAATAAATTCTTGAACAATCTCTTTTATGGTCATGTTCCTCTCTATATGCAAATGGGAAAAAGTTTGACGGGCATTTACATATCAAAAATTAACAAACTATTAAAAGATGAAAATTCCAAACTTTGACTTTGAAATTATCTCATCATGAGGATTGATCGCTGGGCTATTTCCATGACTTTGGAAGGGAAAATACCCAGTTGGAGTGTGCCAACAACGGAAATGACAATTGCGGCAACCATGAGGGGTGATATCGTGAGGGGAACAAATTCTCTGGCAGGCTCCTTCATATACATAATTACCGTAATTCTTAAATAATAATAAACGGAAATCACGCTATTTATTACAGCAATAATGGCAAGTCCGATATACCCTGATTTTATCGCTGCGCTAAAGATGTAAAATTTACCCACAAACCCCGCCATCGGCGGAACGCCTGCCATGGAGAGCATGAACAGGGTCATTGCAATGGCCAGGAGCGGGTGTTTGAATCCCAATCCCGCATAGTCGTTAATCTGTATACATTCATCACCCTTGCGGCTCAGGACAATAATAATGGCAAATGCACCGATGTTCATGAAGATATAAGCCAGCACATAGAAGAGCGTAGCCGACACACCCATATCATTCGCAGATACGAGGGCAATCAATAAATACCCCGCATGGGCTATGCTGGAATAGGCCAGCATTCGTTTGATGTTTGTCTGTGAAAGCGCACTTACATTACCAAGTGTCATGGTAAGGATAGCAAGGATGTAGATAATCTTTTGCCATTCAAGGTGGGATGACCCGAAGGCAGTCAGAAAAATACGCAAAAAGGCAGCAAACCCGGCCGCTTTTGGCCCCACTGACATAAAGGCCGTTACCGGCGTTGGTGCGCCTTCATAAACATCTGGCACCCAGGCATGGAAAGGCACGGAGGCGACCTTGAATCCAAGGCCGACAATAAGCAGTCCCATGCCGATGACCATTAAAGGGTCTGACATCCCCCCTTTTTCTGCAATAAAACTGGCTATTTGCTTAAGATTAATAGCGCCGGTAGTTCCATAGGTAAGGGAGATGCCATAGAGAAGAAAGCCTGTGGCAAACGCCCCCAGCAGGAAATATTTTAATGACGCTTCATTTGAAATAAGTTTGGAACGCTTAAAACCCGTCAGGATATAAATACTGATAGACATAACCTCAAGTCCAATATAGATATTCAGCAGGTCTGCGCCGGATGCCATGAGCATCATACCAATCGTTGAAAACAAAATTAAGGCATAATACTCGCCATAGTTGATATCTTCACGTTTAATGTAGTTGTGCGAAATTAAGATGGTGAGTCCCGCACAGAGGAGAAAAATAAAATTGAAAAACAGGGAATAGTTATCGGTGACAAATGACTCATTAAACGAAAAGAGGGTCGTTCCTGTAGAGCTTCTCGTAAGCACAGCAGCAATAATAATTCCTATCAAGGATATATAAGCCAGGATATTCCGGTTCACCCATTTTCTCGATGACAGAACGTCCGTTACCAGCACTATCATCCCAAACCCTGCAAGGACAAGGATTGGTAAGATATTTAAGATATTAAACGTCATTATTGATGCATTTATCATACTTTAGAAACCTTTAACCATAGAACGCAAAAAATTTTATTAGGATGCACTAGCGCATCATCGTGTATTAATTTCTTACAGGCAATAACTCAATGATAAATAAGTGTCTACCTTAAGTTAAAGCTACTGTTTTTCGAAATATCCCCTACCATTGGTTATCGTACCCAGGTAGGGCACGTTCCCTGTAAAAATGATGCCAAAAGCCGTAGACGCATCGTTTATGATGCCCTTGCCCGTAATTGAACCCACGCTGGGCGCAGTTATATTAACTACAAACTTGAACTTATCGTTGTATATCCTTCCAGAAACCGTTCCTTTTACCGCTATAGTTGCTATGGTAGTACTGAATGAACCTTTAAATCTTGTATTTGTGCTGTTTTGTTTAAAAGTCATCGTCACGCCGGTTATCTTCGTAGGGTTATCTAAACTGCCATAATAAATAGTACCCTTCCATGTTCCCGAATAATCCATAGAAAATACAGCACTATTTACAAACAACACTAACGCCAGAGGTAAGAATATTTTCCATATCTTCATAATGACTCTCCTTTAAAAAATTATACCATGAGCGCCCATAATACTATAAAATAAGAAATTCTTAATGATTTTCAGATACCATTACCACTCTGATTTAGGTTCGGTGACAATATCGATCTTCGGTATAACCGTTTTCTGCACTTGTACAACATTCGCCTTTTCTCCCACCTGTTTTAAAAGGTGGTTTACCGAGGCGTCCATTTTTCTCAGGAA
>JAHFOW010000128.1 GCA_023261465.1 Planctomycetota bacterium | reverse complement strand
AGGTACATCATGTGATAAATGGCGCAGGGAAATTCATTCTTGAAAATGTGGCAAATCTCGATGCATTACCACCGAAAGGAGCGACACTCATTATAGCCCCCATTAAGATTGAAGGTGGATCAGGGGGGCAGTGCCGTATCTGGGCTATCTTGTCTAAGTAAAAGATGAATTGTCAATTCGTAATCACCATTTTCCTTGCAAATTTTCCATGATTGTTTTACCCTGATATTGTTAATGTAATTTAGATAATCAATGTGCATTTTACGCGATGAGAAAGGTTTATTCATTATGAAAAGGTATATTGCGCCCTTTCTGGGGTGTCTCCTCATATCATCTCTCTTAGGCTGCAGCAAGGATAATATGCCATCTCCCGGGGCAGGGATTGTTTATAAGTCTACAGGCATTGATGAAGAAATGCATAAGGACTCATCAACTTCGCGGCAATACGACACGCAACAGATCAGCGAAAAGCTCCGGACGATTGATAATAAAGACCTGTTTCAGTTTGCCCTGAATTGCGGGAATGAGGGGAAATATACCGAGGCCCTGGCGGCATACTCAAAGATAGTCGAGAAGGATAAAAATTATCCGGAGGTATATTATTATCAGGGGTTGGTATACCGCGACATGGGTTTGATTGATGAAGCTATCTGCTCTTTCCAGACGGCGGTTACTCAGAATCAGAATTTTGCCGAGGCGCATTACAACCTTGGCTATGCCTACCGGTGCAAGGGACTACATGGTGAAGCGATTCCCGAATACCAGAAGGCGCTTGAACTTATTCCCGGAAGCAGGACGAAGCAAATGGCCGCAATTCATTATAACCTTGGGTTTTCCTTGTTTTCTCAGGGTCAGATTGATAACGCAATTAATGAGTTTGGCAAGGCATTGGCCTTCAAACCCAGGGATAAAGAAATACACCAGAAGCTTGGCATTGCATACACGGCAAAGGGCTGGCTGGATAAAGCAAAAAACGAGTTTTCACTGGGTAGCGAGAATGATAAAGCCACAAACAAAATTCCATAAATAATAACTCACCGCAGAGACGCAAAGTTATTAAAGAAAAACTCAAATAAAAATTGTGAATAAACGGAGATCATTATGAAAGACCTGAAAAGCAGGCTTGATTTGTTAGAGTTAGACCTGAAAAAACTGGAAAAGAAGATGAGGGAAGATGGTTCTTGCGGTTCTGAAGAAGATTGGCACCACGTGCTTCAGAGGGTAAGAAAAATAGAGGAATTTGCGATTGCCCAATTAGCAATCAAGAAGTATCTCACAGAACAAAAGAAACCCTAGCGCAACATAACCGCACCAATTCTTTCTTATGAACACCGAATGATGTATTTTGAATGAAAAAAATTCGTTATTTGACATTCTTTAAAGATAGCATTTCGGAAAAAGTATACTGTGCAACATGCCTTGTTCCTTTCATGAGTAAGAAAAAAAATGAAGATTCCTCTTCAAGACAATGCGAACATTATGGTAATCGGCGGTGGGCCGGCGGGGAGCTTTTTTTCCCATTTCGCCCTGAACTATGCCCAACGCTATGGAAGAAAAGTTAACGTTACCATTCTTGATGGGCGCGATTTTATACAGAAGGGTCCTGTCGGTTGTAATATGTGCGCAGGGGTACTGTCTGAGACGCTCATACAGAAGATGGAGTCAGAGGGAATTGTGCTTCCAAAGACACGCGCTCAACAGGAAATTGACGGCTATTACATGCAGACGCAGGAACGTGGTATCCACCTGCGCCACCCTGAGCGTGGGCACAAACCAAGAATTATAACGGTCTTTCGGGGTAACGGTCCCCGGTTTTCAGATTTAACGGCAAATATCAGCTTCGATGATTTTTTGTTAAGGCATGCCGAATCGCAAGGGGTAAAAGTTGTTCCCGCCGTTGTTGAAGAAATAGAGCTACCTAAAGATCCTCACGATTTAGTAAATATTGTTTATAAGGAAGCAGAAACAAGAAAAAAGATGTCAGCGCACCTTGTGGTAGGGGCGTTTGGATTGAATACCGCTCTTATCAAGAGAATCGTGGGCAAAGAATTCGGATATCGTGAGCCTCCATCAGTACGAACCTGCAATGCAGAGCTTTATTTGGGACGCGCATTTATTCAGGAACGTTTTCGTAACACCATTTATGTCTTTGCCCTGGGCATAAAACAAATTAAATTTGCCGCCTTTATTCCCAAGGTGGACTATGTTACCGTCTCTCTGGTAGGTAAAGAGGACATAACAAAGGCTCACCTCATAGAATTTTTGAAACACCCTAAGGTAAAAGAATTCCTTCCGGAAGGCTGGTTGTTGCCTAAAAACCTCTGCATCTGTTTCCCGAAAATCCCCATTTCTCATGCATCTCATCCTTATAGCAACAGACTGGTGATCATCGGAGATGGCAGCATTTCACGCACCTACAAGAGTGGCATTGAGTCTGCTTTTGATACTGCGCGGCTTGCCGCAGAGGCAGTCTTCAAAGACGGGGTTTCTGAGGAGGCGCTTCGGTACGGGTATTTTAAGCCTGCTTTAAAACTGCTTGCACAGGACAACTTTTTCGGGAATCTTATTTTTTCTATCCATGATTATACGACATCAAGAAGACACCTGGTAAATGCGCAGATCGACCATCTTACAAGTTACCCGGATGCGTGGGAATCCATCCAGATCAATGATATCCTGTGGAATATGGTTACTGGCAATGCCAAATATAAGGATATTTTCAGGAATATTATTAATCCGCGTTTGCACATTACCTTGTTCCCCACCCTTTTTTCTGCCCTTATCCGGCAGGAATACAATTGTATAAAGCATCTCATCCGGTTAACGATTTCTCAAAGACCGGAATCCTTACGAGAACGGGAATTGGGACCGCTGAAAAATGGACAGACGATTGTTATTATTGGAGGGGGACCAGCGGGTTCCAGTTGTGCAATTGCCCTTAAAAATCTTGCAAAGAAACGGAACATGGATATAGAGGTTATCATCTATGAGCTGAAGGATTTTGAAGGCGGTATTGAACACAACGAGTGTGCCGGCGTCCTTTCACAACCTATTGAGCATATTATTGAGGATAAACTTGGTATTCCTTTTCCCTGGCATCTGGTGAAAAGAGAGGTGGGCGGTTATTATCTCCATACGAACGGTGATGTGGTAAAACTTGACGGAGAAGGTGAAATTTCTTATGCCCTTCGCAGGGTACAATTTGATGCCTACCTTTTACAGAAGGCAAAAGAAGCAGGCGCAGTTGTTATCCGGAGCAAGGTGACTGATGTTGAAATTGGTATAAATAAAGTGACGGTCTACAGTGAGAGCAAACACACACGGGCAGATGTGGTCGTGGGGGCGTTCGGCCTTGAAGAAGGCACACACAGGGTATTTGAACGGGAGACGCCTTACAAATCCCCTGAGTTCCTGTTAACCATACTTACTAAATTTCATCCGAAGGGGAAGCATCATGAGTTGGAAAATACGGACGGTTATATCCATGCCTTTTTACCATCCCTTAAGGAAATTGAATTTGGGGCAATTACCCCCAAGGCAGATCACTATACCATGAATATCGCGGGGGCAAGTATATCTTCAAGATCAATGGATGAATTTTTACGATTGCCTTCCGTCCTCGACGTGCTTCCAGGGAATTTTTTGGAGTCAACGGAACACCTCGACTACCATCGCGGCTGTTTTCCCATAAAGCCGGCGAAACGTCTCTTTGGTGATCGGTATGTTACTATCGGCGATGCAGCAGGGCTTATCCGCCCCTTTAAAGGGAAAGGCGTCAATTCTGCATGTTTGATGGGTATCAGGGCTGCGGAGACGATGATGGATATGGGCGTATCAAAAAAGGCATTTCAACATTACGTGGAGGGCTTCAGCGAGGTTATAGAAGATCTTCCCTATGCAAGAGCGGTGAGACGGTTCGTCATCTGGGGCGCTAAATATGGGTTTTTAACACCTGTTATTCGGATGGCAAATGATAATCCAAAACTGAAAAAGGCGTTATTTGACAGTGTTTCCGGGAAAAGGGCATACCGTCAGATATTGCTCGATACCATAAGCATAAAACTCCTGCTCAAAATAACCATAACAATGATGTGTTGGTTTATGAAACGTATAATTGGCTGATAAACGAATCGGAATTTTATAAATTTAAGAGTAGTTTTTATCTGCGAAATCTGTGGTTTTTCAAGTTTAAACGAAATTAATTATTCACAATCTCCGGTTTATGAAAATAATCGAATATATCATGTGCCAACTTCGGCGGTATTTTACTAATTTCAATCAATTGTTCAACTGTTGCGTTTCGAATACCTTCAATACTACCAAAGCACTTAATCAACTTTTTTTTGCGCGCAATGCCAATGCCGGGAATTTTATCAAGGGGCGATTGGTAATATTCCTTAGCCCTCAGCTTCCTGTGATAGGTGACGGCAAATCGATGTGCTTCATCCCTTACCTTATCGAGAAACAAGAGTTCAGACGAAGAAGGCTCGAGAACTATGGGGTTTGATTGATACGGCACAAAGACCTGCTCCCCAATTTTTTCACCGGTCACCACGCTTTCTGTCCTGCCCTTTGCAAGGGAAATCAAGTCGACATGCCCCATGGCCAATTCTTCAAACACCTTCAATGCCACACCCAACTGTCCCTTGCCTCCGTCGACAATAATCAAATTGGGGAGGTCGCCTTCTTCTATAGCCCTCTTATACCTTCTGGTTAACACCTCGTGCATCATGGCGTAATCATCAATCTGGCCAACGGTTTTAATCCTGAAGCGCTTATACCTCGATTTATCAGGCTTTCCCTGCTCAAAGGTAACCATAGACCCTACCGCATGTTTACCAAAGATATTCGAGATGTCAAAACACTCGATACGTTTCGGCGTCTGTTTTAATTTTAAGGTTTCCCTGAGGACTTGCAATGTTCTGGTAAAATCCTCATCCCGGGTACGTGACACCAGATAGGCATTGTGGGCGTTTTTTTGCGCCATCTCAATAAGCCGTACCTTGTCTCCCCGCTGCGGACATATAACCTCTACCTTTTTACCCTTTCTCTCACTTAGCCATTCCTCAAGCAACCTGGCATCGGCAGATTCAACGGGAATAATCAACTCGGAAGGGATAAAGCGTGTCTGACTGTAGAATTGATTCAGGAATGATCTGAATACCTCTTCGATGGTAATAAGACTGGTAGAGAAATGATATGAGGCTACATCTTCCATATTCCCTGACCGAATAAACATCGCCTCAATATACACCTCCTTACCTGCCCTGTAATAACCAAAGACATCGCGATCCACAAAGTTCATGGAATGAATCCTCTGCTTCTCCGCCGTCTCCTCAATGGCGCGAATATGGTCACGTATCTTTGCAGCCTTTTCATACCTCATGGCTTTTGACTCTTCGTACATCTGCTGTTTCAACATATCAATAAGGGCTTCGTGTTTACCCTTTAAAATAAGGATTACCTGATCTAACAGCTCCTGATAAGCTGCTTCATCCACAAGGCCGCAACATGGTCCCAAGCACTTATGAATTTGGTAATAGAGACAGGGTTTTACCCTGTTTTTAAATACGTTATCGGGACATTTACGGATGGGAAAGGTGTCGTGGATATAGCGCAGCGTCTCGCGCACCGCACGCGAAGAGGCATAAGGACCGAAATACATCGCCCCGTCATCTTCAATCTGCCTCACAACCTTTGGATAGGGAAATTTTTTATGTACTTCAAGTTTAACGCTGATAAAGGTCTTGTCGTCGCGGAGGTTGATATTGAATTTGGGTTTAAACTGTTTGATCAGATTGTTTTCCAGGATAAGCGCCTCTTTCTCTGTCCCGGTAAGGACAAAGTCAATGTCCGCCACATGCCTTACCAGATATTCCGTGTAGAGCCTTGTATCGGCGCTTTTCTGAAAGTAGCTCCTTACCCGGTGTTTCAGGTTTTTTGCCTTACCCACATAGATAACCTTATGTTTTGCGTCTTTCATGAGGTAGACACCCGGAGAGGTTGGGATATTGCTGAGTTTATTTTTAAGTTTCATGTGGATTCGGTTTTATGAGATTTTTCTTAAACATAAATTTATAACAGCTCTGCCGTACTTTGTAAATAACCTTTGACAACCCATCCGTACAATTGTTACTATGCTTTTAAATTGGGCATGCGGCGACTTTGTTATTTATCTTATCTGGTTCCCCGAAGCGCCGCTTCGCACAAAGCCGGAGCTTTGGCAACAATTGCGTTCCCAAACAGAGTTTGGGAACGAGCCTGTAAGCCGGAAATCCTCTATACTGGATTTCGCAGCACTTTTTGTTTTGCATATTTATGGAAATTAAAGACCGGTCACAACTCATAACTGAACAACGCAACCCGCGCACCCTTACTATTGACAACAAAACGACCATAGAAATTATTGATAGTATTAATGGCGAGGATGCACGGGTCTTTACCGCTGTCCACCGGGAACGGGAACACATTGCAAGGGCAGTTGACCTGATTGTCGATGCACTGAAAGAAGGAGGCCGGCTTATTTACGTTGGCGCAGGGACGAGCGGAAGACTGGGCATACTTGACGCCGCAGAATGCCCCCCAACCTTTGGAACAGACCCCGCCATGATTATAGGCATCATTGCAGGAGGTGAAAAGGCTATGTTCCAGGCCGTTGAAGGCGCAGAGGACTCTTCCGATAATGGCGCACGGGATATTCAGCAAAAAGAGGTAAACAACCGGGATATTGTTGTCGGCATTACGACAGGCGGCACAACACCATACGTCATAGGAGCGCTTCTTGAGGCGAAAAAACGGAATGCCAGGACTATTTTTTTTTGTTGTAATCCGGAAACAACGCCAAATTTTGAAGTAGACGTCACCATTCGCCCCATCGTTGGACCAGAGGTTATTACCGGCTCTACCCGCATGAAGGCAGGTACGGTAACCAAACTTGTTTTAAATATGTTAACAACGACTGCCATGATTAAAACAGGCAAGGTATATGAGAACCTCATGGTAGACCTCAGGGCAACAAACGTAAAACTTACCGACCGCGCCCTGCGCATTATCGTGACCGTTACCGGCATTAGTCGTAACGAGGCGAAAAAAGTTCTCGATGCTGCGTATGGGAATGCAAAAGTTGCCATCGTTATGCAAAAATTGGGGCTTGATTATGCGGAGGCTAAAAAAAGGCTTGACGAAAACGGCGGGTTTGTACGGAAGGTATTGCAATAAACTCGGCCTTCGGCAAGTTTTTTGACACGAAGGCACCAGGTCACAAAGAAAAACCTTGTGCCTCCCTCCCCGCGTGTAACATAAGCGCTGAGTTAAAATTACGGATTAATTTAACCGTGTAACGAATAACGAACAAGGAATTTCGAAATTTCGAATTATGAGGTTTTCTTATGGTTTAATCCTCTACAAGCGGCTTTATCGTTTGTGCAATAATATATCTGTTGTTGGCAACCCATCGGTAGATTGCATACAAAGCTATCTTCATTACCGGCAATTTAAAGAGGAATGATAACCACCGGAAACCTCTCAATCGCTTCATTATCTCCGGTAAGACTTCATCGCCTCTTAGGATTCTATGATTGGGAAGCACCAGGTGCAAGAACTGCTGGCAGGCTTCATCGGTTATCTGTGGAAATCTCTTCAGTCGTTCATCCGACTGGCAGGGAATAAATTCAAAGGCATCTTTTCTTATGGCATGCAATTCAAGCCATTTCATACAACCACGGCACAGACTGCACCTGTCGTCATAAATAAGAATTGCCGTGAAAATGGCGGGCTCGCTCCGGTTAGCACGCACTAATAACCCTGGGTTTTGAAATTTACCGGGAATTTGTATTTTGTCATTTTATCGGTGCAATCTGCGTAATCTGTGGTTTCCATTCTATACAAATTATCGTATCTCAATTTCGCACATCTCAATTCCAGACAAATTAGAGATGTCTTTCACTGGCTTACTGCCGTCGTACTCACTTTCCAATACGGCGTTCCCGTTGTTATAGATTGAAATGGGGGTACCGTTCACATTTCTCTGGAGCATGAATTTGTAATGAAACAACGTGCGGTTACCCGAATTCCTCGTAATTACTGATACAATCCTGTTTTTTCCGGGAAGTAATTTGCCGCCCGCATCAACACAGCCTTCCTTTTTCAATTTTTCAGAGGTATGGGTTTCAAGAAAAATCAATGCCACCTCATCACCCTCGGTAAGTTCCGCAAGGTTAAACACCAGACCTTCCAACCCATCCGTAACGACAATCTTTATTGGTGGTTTGTGAATAATTCTCTTTGTGTGTTCCCATGCATTGGGATCTTTTGAAAAGTAATCAGCAATATTCCACTGGGCAATACACACCTTACTTGCGAAAAATAATACCACTATTATTAAAAAATATTGAATATGTTTCATGTTTATCGTTTTGCGTATAAATGATGAGTTTTAATATAATCTTCCACACATCGCGGAACCAAATACCGTATGCTGCGCCCGTTGTAAACCCTGTCCC
>JAHFOW010000127.1 GCA_023261465.1 Planctomycetota bacterium | reverse complement strand
CCTTTTTCACACGCTGCCGTCATACGCTCTTCATTAAAGTGCGTATTTTTTACCAGTTCAGCCAGAATTGACAGCGATTTTTGAACGGTATCCGATGCATCGAATATTGAAATTTTATCTTCCTGCATATCCCGGTTATAGGTCAAAGGCAAACCCTTGAGCAAGGTAAGTAAAGACGTCAAATGCCCAAACACACGGCTACATTTGCCTCGAATAAGTTCCAGCACATCGGGATTTTTCTTTTGCGGCATAATGCTGGAACCCGTACAATAGGCATCGCTAATTTCAATGAATTTCATTTCGTCATTACACCAGATGATCCATTCTTCACAAAGGCGTGACAAATGCAGGACTATCATGGAAAGACAAAATGCAAACTCAACGCAAAAATCCCTGTCACTGACGGCATCCATACTGTTTTCACACACCCCTTGAAAATGGAGTAATTCCGCAGTAAATCGAGGATCTGTGGGCAATGTCGTTCCTGCAAGGGCGCATGCGCCCAGCGGCGATTTATTAAGACGGGACAAACAATCCAGCAATCGGGTCTTATCCCGATCCAGCATCTCCACGTAAGCCAGTAAATAGTGGGCTAAAAGAACGGGTTGGGCATGCTGGAGGTGGGTAAAACCCGGCATAATCAGCCCAATATTCTTCTTCCCTTTATCCACAAATTCCTTTTGTAACAGAGATACGAGGCTTATCACCACGTTGACCTGATCACGCGTCCAAAGGCGAAGATCAAGTGCAACCTGGTCATTTCTACTTCGCGCCGTATGAAGTTTCTTGCCAGCCTCTCCAATTCGTTCAATCAGGGCAGACTCGATATTCATGTGAATGTCTTCGAGGGCATCTTTAAATTCAAACTTCCCTGCATGAATATCTGCTAAAATACCTTTGAGCCCTTTGACAATCGAATCCTGTTCCTTTTCAGTAATGAGTTTGCATCGAGCAAGCATGGTTGCATGGGCAATGCTCCCTTGTATGTCATATTGATAGAGCCTCCAGTCGAAAGAAATCGATTCAGTAAACGCCTCCACCGAAGCCGCCGTCTGCCTGGTGAACCTCCCACCCCATAGTTTTTTTTGCTTCATAATGCTCGAACCCTATGCAATCATACCCGTAAAAATAAGTTCAGTAATATATCTCAATAAACATAACTAGTCAATATATTTTACAAATAGTGTAGTCTGTAAAGTAAATTCAAAAACACCCTTACATTTTTCATAGCATGATTTATCGGAACCCTGCTCATTCCATAATATCCGTCGCAGAAACTATTTTCAGTTGACAACTGCTTTTGACAACACTATCATTTCACCATAAATTTAAATTAGGCCATACGGCGACCTTTTATTGTAGCGCAGATCTCTTGTGGTCGGCAATAAACGGTTTAATCTGTTTAAACGGTTTAAACCGTTTAATCTGTTCACGCTACGATTTGTATTGAAATTCCTGAACATTAAAATGATTCTTTTTAATAACCTGAAACAATACAAGAAAATACTCCTCTTGTTTCTCCTGATACTATGCCTGAGCAGCTTACTTGCGCCGCTTCTAAAGATATTGCTGGATGCATGCCTACCATCAAACCACCTCCTGGCAGACCTGCTCAACTATGAGCAGGGAAGTTACGATTTCGGGCGGGTTATGCGTCGTATTATTACTGGTGTGACTATTCTTGTGGTCTTTTTGTTTAGAAAAACCATAAAGATCGGGCATCTTACCACGAGTGGTATAATACATACGCACGAGTGGCAGAGTCGTTTTCAAACAGGATTCCTTTTGGGCGCCGGAATGTTTATTTTCTACACAACCTTTTTATACACCAACGGTACAAAAGTATTAGACGTAGACGCAAAATCCATGGGAGATTTCTTCATTCAACTTATCAAGATACTTCTGGCCGCAGGTATTATCGGGTGTATTGAAGAGGTGTTTTTCAGGGGATTTATTTTCCAAAGCTTTTTAGAGGACATGCACGCAATGCCCGCCATGTGCTTTAGCAGCCTTTTTTATGCAATGTTACATTTTTTCAAGATCAAATCGCTGGTGTTGCCTGGTATTCAACCATTTATCGGTTTTCTGGTAATTTACCAGTTTTTCCAGAATATTGCTGTACATTTTATCTCAAATTTACCCTCGCTGGGTGGCCTGGTTCTTGTTGGCATAGTACTATCGTACGCCTGTCTGAGGACAAAATCGCTTTATTTTGCTGTTGGACTCCATACCGCATGGGTATTTCTCATTAAGACAAATAAAATATTATTTGACCACAAAGGGTCAAAACTCACTTGGTTATTTGGTGATAGCAATGTAGTTACAGGGGTGCTTGGATGGGGGCTTTTAATTGTTACGTTGATGCTCATAAAGCTTGCAACATCCCATTCTGATCTGAAACCACACATTGCGCAGACAAAAAAATAAATCTGTATCATCTGCGAAATCTGCGGTTTCATTTAAATTTAGGTTTTGTTTTGCACGGCAAAACAAAACGACTTTTTATTGTAGCGCCGATCCCTTGTGGTCGGCCAACGGCAGGGGATAAACCCCAGCGCTACAAGATAGTTTTGAAATTCCTATACATTAAATTAATTAAATATTTTTGATGGAAAAAACATTACAAGAACTTGCTGCATTTGTTGGCGGCGCCGTAATCGGCGACCCTTCCGTTAAGATACGCGGTATAATGAGTATTGATGCCGCGCAGGCAGGTGATATTACTTTTATATCCAACGAGAAATATATAAAAAAAGTCCATCAGACTTGTGCGTCAGCCATTATCGTCTCACCAAAATTAAAAGATATCAGAAAAAATCTTCTGGTATGCAACAATCCTTATCTTGCATTTGCAAAGTTGGTGGAACTTTTAATGTATCAAAAACCTGTACCTGTGACAGGGACAGACGCTACCGCCAGAGTCAGCAAAACAGCTATCATTGGCAATAGCGTTTCCATTCATCAATACGTTACGATAGGCGAACACACACATATTGGCACTCGTGTAGTCTTGTATCCCGGCGTCTATATTGGCAATAACTGTAGCATTGGCGATGACACGGTTATTTATCCCAATGCAGTGCTTTATGATGGCACAGTAATCGGCAAACGGGTCACTATTCACAGTAACACGGTTATCGGCAGCGGTGGGTTTGGATACGCGCCCGACGGGGAAAAATATTACAAAATCCCCCAGGTCGGTATCACAGTTATCGAGGACGACGTGGATATCGGAGCAAACACAACGATAAATCGTGCTGTTTTAGGCGAGACGATTATTCGAAAGGGTACAAAGATTGACAGTCAGGTTGTTATTTCTCACAACGTCGGGATAGGCGAAAACTGTCTGATTGTATCGCAGGTGGGTGTAGCGGGAACAACGGAAATTGGAAATCACGTTACCCTCGCTGGCGGAGTCGGAGTAGTGGGGCATATCAAAATCGGAAATAATGTTACGGTCGGCGGCTATTCGGGGGTAGCAAAAGACATCCCGGATAACGAGACATACCTGGGAACACCAGCGCTCCCCATCCAACGTATGCGCCGGTGTTATGTAATTATCGAAAAATTACCGGAACTCAAAGATCAGATTAAAACTATGGAAAAACGGTTAAAACAATTGGAAGAGCTATGGAAAAACTCGGTTTAATTGCCGGAAACGGCCGATTCCCCCTCTTGTTTGCCAAAGGCGCACGGGATAATAAAGTCCCCCTTATTGCCGTGGGCATTGAGGGAGAAACCTCCCCGGAAATCGAACGGTATGTTGAAAAACTGTACTGGGTCGGCGTTGCCCAGATTGGTAAGCTGATAAAAATTTTCAAAAACGAACAGATAACAAAGGCGGTTATGGCCGGCGGCCTCACCAAGACTAATATGTTTTCTTCATTCAGGAATCTTCGATTCCTGCCAGACCTGAGGACTATCAATCTCTGGTATAGACACGTGAAAAGACGGGACGACCATTCACTCCTTGAGGCTGTTGCCAATGAATTATTGAAAGACGGCATTGAGTTGCAAAATTCAACACTCTACGTGCCGCAATTGCTGGCACAAAAGGGCGTATTAACAAAAAAACAGCCATCAGAAAAGGAATTGGAAGACATCCACTTTGGATGGCCGATTGCCAAAGAAATTGCACGGTTTGGTATCGGCCAGTGTATGGCGGTAAAAGAAAAGGTGGTTCTGGCCGTAGAGGCGCTGGAGGGCACAGACGAGGCCATTCGCCGGGGTGGAATACTGGGAAAAGAAGACATTGTGGTCATCAAGGTCAGCAAACACAACTTCGACCCGCGATTCGACATACCAACGGTCGGGCTGGAAACGATTAAAACGCTCAAAGAAGCCTCTGCATCCGTCCTTGCCCTTGAGTCAGGAAAGACGCTTATTTTAGACGTTGAAGAAACCATAAAGGCGGCAGATCTGGCGGGTATAGCGATTATCGGATTGTAAAGCAAGCACACTGGAGATAAAGTATTCCTTCAACTTAAAACTAAAAACTCGAAACTAAAAACTTAAAACTCACTAACTTATAACTAACTATCCATGCACCATACACCAATCAGCCTTATCGTGGCGACCTTCTGCATCGCCCTGACCCACGCAATTATGCCAAACCACTGGATGCCCTTTGCCCTTATAGCAAAAGGACAAAAGTGGAGTTTGACAAAAACCATTCTTGTCACCGTTATCGCCGGGTTAGGACATTCCATAGTAACCGGTATTCTGGGTACAATCATTACCATTATGGGGTTTCATATTTCAAAACACGCAGAGGCAATTGCAGAACCAATATCTGGTATTATTTTAATCATCATTGGCATTGCCTTTGTCATCGTTGGAAGATTAAGGCCATGCACTCATAACCATGGCCAGTCAAAATTCTCTGACAAGGCCATCGTAATTTCACTCTTCCTTATGTTGAGTTGTTCACCGTGCGTGGCCGTATTGCCCATATTTTTAGCTGCCAGCACCTTTAGCTGGGGCACGCTTTTCCTGCTTATAATTATGTTATCAGTAACAACGGTATCAGGTATGACAGCCTTAACAACGATTGCTTATACGGGTGTAAAAAAGATAAATCTTTGTCGTATCGAGCATCACGAGAAGGAAATTATCGGCGGGATGTTGTCTGTCCTGGGCATCGTGTTTCTCATCATACATCATTAGTAAGGGCGAAGTATCTGCGATAAATTGGCATAAATGCGTCCATACCCAAACTGGCAAATGCTTCGCCCCTGCTTTTTCAAAAAACTAAATAGTTAAAAAAACGCAAACCCAAAATTCACAGCAGAATCCTCACATCACCGGTTCGCCGTGTAAAATGAATTGCATCGAAATACTCCAGCAGCGGCACAGCAAATTTGCGTGTCGTCTTTGTTAAATCCCTGAACTGCGCCACACTCATGGGGCCATTCTTTTTAATCTGCTCCCGAATAACCTCTTTTAATTTATTCAGCGTTATTGCAGGGAAATAAAGACTATTTTCAATCTCAACGAGTCTCTTCTGCTCAATAAGTAACGAAATAATTGATCTGGCAGAGGCGCCAAATTTCGCACTTACCTCCTCCATTGAAGGAGTGGCAAGACCTGCCTTTACAAAATATTCTTCTACCTTATCAGCAGCGCTTTTATCCTGTGTTGACGCCACAACATTAAAATCCATAAGCGACACCTTGTTATCAACAGTCTTAATGGACTTCTCATTTTTCAAGAAGAAAATCGAAGCGTTAATCAACTGCGGGTTTATATCTTTCCCTAATGTCGTTTTTAACTGGCTCTCCTCCATACCCATTTTCATGGGATTTTCTTTGTGGAATCCTTTCAATATCCTTAAAATTTCTTCCCTGAAAGAGGCAATTTTGTTTCGATGAAAAATCACATTTTTACCATCAAGTGAAAATGACAGGAGGACGCCCTTGCTTATCAATCCGCCAACAACTTTTTCGGCCATGGAAGGATGAACATTTACACTCCTGGAGACGTCATCAACGGTAAGTGTTTTTTTGCCGTCTTCCCGATACAAATATTCTACGATATCCGAAAGACTTCCACGGGCAAAAATATCCAATGCCTTTACCGTATCTTCTTTAAACCGTTTTAAGCGCTTCGTGCCATATCTCAGCACCTTGCCGCCGCCAATAGTGTAAGCCGGAGAATAAGACCGAATAATAAAACGATCACCCCTTTCGGTAGTAATAAGACCTTCCAGCATGATCTGCACCAGGGCATCTTCACCCGGTTTTAATGCTTCCCTGTCAAGCAGGATAACACGACCCATAATCTCGGAGGTATTGACATGAAAACGTATCCTTGCCCTGTTTTTTAATGGATTTCTCGCACTCTTAATTAATCTCAGCGATACATCCACAAGGTTTGTTGGTTGCAGATAGCCGGGAACAGAAAGTGCATAACCACGTTTGATCTCCGTAGATTTTATATTTGACAAATTAATTGCAGCCCTTTGTCCGGCACATGCCGTCGGCACACGCTCGCCCATCACTTCGATCCCACGCACCCGTAAAATCTTTTTTACCGGTAATAATTCTACTTCATCTTCCACAGACACCTGTCCACCCGAAATCGGGCCGGTTACAACACATCCATAGCCAGACATGGTAAAAGACCTGTCAATGGACATACGAAATACACGAATACTCTTTTGTATCTCTATCTGGTCTATAAGTTTCTGAATGGTCTTTTTGCACGTATCTATTCCCTCGCCGGTAATAACGGACACCGGTATAATAGGCGCATTTTCAAGCGACGTGCCGCCTAACATCTTTTTTATATCTTCCTGTACTACGGCAAGCCATTCATCGGTTACCAGGTCTTTCTTCATGAGGGCAATGAGTCCATGCCGAATGCCCAGGAGGTTGACGATTTCCAGATGTTCCATGGTTTGCGGCATAACGCCGTCGTCAGCCGCAATAACAAACAATACCAGGTTAATGCTCGTAGCGCCTGCAAGCATATTTTTAACAAATTTTTCATGACCGGGAACATCAACAATGCTTACCCTCCGGCCAGTATCAAGGTCAAGATAGGCAAAACCCAGGTCAATAGTCAATCCGCGCTGTTTCTCTTCAGGCAGCCTATCGGTATCAATCCCCGTCAACGCCCTGACCAGGGACGTCTTCCCATGATCAATATGTCCCGCCGTTCCAATAATAATGTGCTCAATTTGATGGGTATTTGTATTTTTTGATGTATCCGGTTGTTTCATAGAAAACGCTTATATCCCTGAACGATCTTTTCTAAAGCCTGAACTATAATATCAACCTCCGCATCATACACCGTCCGCATATCCATAAGAACACGGTCTTGTTCAATCCTTGCAAAGACAGGCGGGTTATGCATCCTCAATCGCCCGGCGAGTGCTCCGGCAGACATCTTTTCAGTGCGGAGCGAAACAATTTTTGTTGGTATTCCCTCTCCCGGTAATGAACCGCCACCCATCTCTGAAACACCATCAAATAAAGAGATTTCAAAGTAATTATCCGACTTGGACCGCATGGCATCTATGAATCTTTTACACCTTTCTTCAATAATCTCTGCGGGCGTCAACATCATGCTTAGAACAGGAACTTTTTTTGTGGCGATATCCTCTTCCAGATAGAGTTTTAAAGTCGCTTCGAGCGCAGCAATAGTCAACTTCCCTACACGGAGCGCCCGCGTTAATGGATTCTTTTTCAACAAATCAACCCACTTTTTTTTCCCAGCAATAATACCGCCCTGCGGACCGCCGAGTAATTTATCGGCGCTAAACGTAACGACATCAACCCCGGCCTTTATCGCTTCCTGAACGGTTGGCTCATGGGGCAATCCATATTTTTGAATATCAATCAACGCCCCACTGCCAAGATCATAGGCCACGGGGATATTATGCTCATGCCCTAATGAAACCAGGTCTTTTAATTCAACAGATTCAGTAAAACCCACGATTTTGAAGTTGCTCTGATGCACCTTGAGGATAAGGCCGGTACGTTCTGTAATGGCATTTTTATAATCATTCACATACGTCTTGTTTGTCGTACCCACTTCAACCAGGATTGAGCCACTCTTAGCCATAACATCCGGCATACGGAACGATCCGCCAATCTCTACCAATTGAGAACGTGAAATGACGGCTTCTCTGCCTTTAGCTAAAGTATCCAACGTCAACAAAACCGCTGCAGCGTTGTTATTTACTACCAATGCCGATTCTGCCCCGGTAATCATACAGATAAGACGCTCGACGCCATGATACCGGACTCCCCGCCTGCCTGTATCCTTCTCAATCTCAAGGGTACAAAACCCCTTAAGTATTTCTTGTATCCGGCGTGCAGCATCCTCAGGAATCGGAGCCCGGCCAAGACCTGTGTGCAGGATAATACCCGTTGCATTAATGGCGTACTCAATACCGGCGCATTTTTGTTGCAGCCTCTGTTCTATAAATTGTAATAGCCCCTGGGGAGATAAGTTCAAAGCTGGTAATTCTCCGCGGACATTTACCACTTCCCTGTTGTCGACTTGAAGCATCTCCCGCTCATCGCATCGCCCATCGTTTACGGGAGAGATAAGAGGGAAATCC
>JAHFOW010000126.1 GCA_023261465.1 Planctomycetota bacterium | reverse complement strand
TTATTAAGTAATATGGTTAAACGCGCATCCAGTGCAATCGAATTATGTCCCTCGGAAAACACAACCAGGGGGTTGATATCCATCTCCAAAATCTCCGGAAAGTCTGTTACTAACTGGGAGAGTCTTAAAATATTATCTACGATGGCATTTATGTCTACAGGCTTTTCGCCGCGTACACCCTGAAGAAGCGGGAATGACCGTATCTCCTGCACCATCTCTTCTGCATCAGATAATCCAACCGGCGCAATTCTAAAGGTAACATCCTTTAATACTTCGGTATAAATACCCCCAAGCCCAAACATTACCAAAGGACCGAACTGTGGGTCACGCGACATACCGAGAATTACTTCCTTTCCACCGGTAATCATCTGCTGTATCAATACTCCTTGTATTTCGGCATCGGGCATAAGGCGATGCGCCTTCTGGGTAATATCACAAAAACATCTCCTCACGGAGACCGCGTCTTTTAATCCAACAACAACCCCGCCAAAGTCAGATTTGTGGAGGATGTCGGGAGAGGAAATCTTCATGACAACCGGGTAACTAATTTCTTCTGCGGCTTTTACTGCCTCTGTCTCAGATGACGCCAAAATACTTTTGGGAATTCTAAAACCATACGCCGAAATTACCTGTTTTGCCTCTTCTTCTCCAAGAGAACACCGTTTCGTTTGTTTAGCGTTATTAAAAAGGAACTCCACTTTTTCCTTGTTCACCTGAAAATTTTTTATACCTGAGAATGTTTTATTTTGCCAGAGGGTATATTTATACGCAGCCTCGATGGCCAAGATTGCCCGCTCAGGAAAGGAATAATTCGGCACCCTTCTCTGACACATAATTTCTAAACCGCTATCGATTCTTTTCCCGCCCATGAAAGAAGTTACGATGGCTTTATCGGTCTGACTTGAAACATCGCACACCACTTCTGCCGTTTTTTCAATTTCTGTCATGGTCTGCGGTGTCAGGATAACAAGAACCACATCCACATTCGGGTCTTCCACCACCTTTTCAATAACGGACTTATACCGGTCGGCCTTTGCATCTCCCAGGACGTCAACAGGGTTGTATATATTTGCCATGTCTGGTAGAATGGAACGGAGTTGTTCGATGGTATTTTTGGAAAATGTTGCCATTCTTAGTTGTGACCGTTCAACCGCATCTGCGGCGATAATCCCCGGTCCACCAGCATTTGTAATCAACGCTATCCGTGGTCCCCTGGGCGATGGTTGCTGGCTGAATATCCTGGCATAATCGAAGAGGTCTTCCACCGTCTTTGCCCGTAAAATACCCGACTGTTTACATGCGGCATCAAAAGCATTTTCAGACCCTGCAAGCGTTCCCGTGTGTGACGACGCAGCCTTTGCGCCAGCCATGGTACCCCCTGATTTCACCACTATCATGGGGATCTTTTTTGTGATTGCCCTGGCTGAATCCAGAAATGCCGTACCATTTTTAACGCCTTCGAGGTAACCGAGGATGACCTTCGTATGGGGGTCATCACTAATGGCCTGCATAAGATCAACTTCACCGATATCCGTTTTATTTCCCATGCTGATAAATTTTGAAAATCCAACGCATTCCCCTGCCGCCCAGTCGAGAATCGAAGTGCACAGAGCGCCGGATTGTGAGAAAAATGCGATATTGCCTCTGGCAGGCATATCCGACGCAAAAGAGGCATTCAGAGATGATTGGGTATCTATGAGCCCAAGACAATTAGGGCCGAGCATGCGGATCGAATGTTGTTTAATTTTCTGGTATAATTCACGTTCCAATGACGCTCCCTGGATACCACTTTCTTTAAAACCGGCGCTAATAACGATAATGGAATCGATGTGCTTCTCAATACATTCATCCACCACCTTGTTAACATGTATGGCAGGTACAATAATGACGGCAAGATCTATTGAGTCGTTGATTTCTGTAAGATTGGCGTATGTCTTTATTCCCAGGATAGTACCGGTTTTGGGGTTTACCGGGTAGATACGTCCTTTGTACCCGTGAATTATCAGATTTTTAAATAAATCGTGTCCAACTTTACCTTCCTCACGAGATGCCCCGATAATGGCAACCGATTGAGGAGAAAAGAAGTGTTCTAGCATAGGGTCATGTTTAGGAAATTCAAGGTTTCTGGTTACAACAATTTTTTATACGGAAGGAAAAATCAAATATTTATAAAGTGCCAGAAGATGCATTTCCCTTCTTTCTTTCACTACTTTCCGGCATCTGGCACATTCTCAGTACCAATATGCTCTTCCTGGGGTAACAATTCAAACATGCTTTTGATGGAATTGGTAAAGGGCTGAAACGGCTTTGCGTGGCTCTCCGGCTTTAAAAACGTTCCCCCTATCTCCACCATAGTTAGTTGCTTTCGCACACCGCCGACAATCAAATCAAAAAATCTTCCTATAATCGGCAGTTGTGAAAATACCCCCTTGCTAAATCCAGCTACAACATTTAAATGAAGATTTCCATTAAGGCCGATATCCCCGCGTCCATTGAGTTCAACGGTATCACTGTAAATCCGTCCATCGTCAATATGAACGACGCCATCTTTAACCACAAATTTCACCTGGGCGCTGTGAAAACTTTCTTTTTTAGGTAAGAGGTCAAGAAAATTGAATACGCTGAGAATGATCGGAACGTCGGAAAGGTATCCCTCGTTTATGTTCATGTGTCCCTCAGCAGAAAAATTTTTTGGGTCTGACCCGCTTCCCCGATACTTAATCCGTCCATAAAGGATACCTGTCCATGGTTTATGTGTTTCCATGATTTTCTGGGTAAGTTCTTCAATAATAATCCTCGAAACGTTTAATTCGCCTTCATATTGATAAGGCTCAACAGTCGTATTGACGGAAAGCGTACCTTCAATATGCCCCCCGCAACATTTTGCATCAATATGCTTACTGCCAAAACCATCTTTGTTTATTTCCAGCCTTCCCGACATTCCCCATAAGGGAATCTTGTATTTACTATCGTGAATTTCACAGTCCTTCAGGTTAATCTCCACAGCGTAGTTATTGTCCTTTTCATCCTTAAAACCCTGAAAATTGGCAATAACATCCACCTTGCCACTGGGACTCAGGGCTGTCCACAATTTTTCACCAATTTCTTTATGAGGCAAGGTTTTTAAAAATGACTCTGTAATGGTTAGATCGGGTACGTGAAAGTTGAAAATCTTCCGTCCGCTCTGCATATCATAGATGCCATTCATTTCGGTATAAATAGACTGGTCTCCCCCTTGTATGAAACCACTGGCATTTTTAAACAGGATTATATTATTACACAGCTTAAATTGACCGTTTACATGGGATATAGGTTTGGGAAATTCATGCGGTTTGATTTCCAAATCCTTACATGTTATAACCAGAAAACTGCTGGAGTTCTCTTTCTCGTCAACATTACACTGGAGTGACATATCTATTAATCCGGTTGGTTGTATTTTTTCCCATACTTGTGCCCCGAAGTCTGGAATGTTTTTTAACAGTTCCTGATTTATAAAAAGATTCGGAATGTTCATAACAAGGGTCTTTTTGGAACCATAGAGATCAAATTCCCCATTAAATTCAGCCTGGGAAGTAAAGTTTTCACTCTTAATATACCCAACAAGTCCCTTGAGATACAACTTATCGGGACTTACCTTTATATTTCCATTTAAATTATAGAGAAGAAATGGCCAGTTTTCGTACAGGGCCTCTACCCCATTGAGGTCAACATTTACACTGTAGTCTGTTTTTTTCTGGCTGTTCCTGTTATCAAAACTTGCAATGCAATATAAATTGATCTTTCCTACAGGCTTGTAACTATCCCAGAGCATTTTTCCAATATAAGGAAACCGGGCACAGACCCCTTCATTCACCATCAGGTTCTTTGCATTGGCATCAATTTCAAGCTTTGGGATATCCGGATAAAGCTTCATGGTGAATGTGTAACTCCCGATAAACTCATCGTCGATATTTCCCCTTATGTTAATAGTCTGAAATGAACCGGCATAAGGTGAAAATGAGATATTAATACCCGATAGCATAATTTCCGGGCTTTTTGTGTCAGGGTCTTCTTTAACATGAAGCTTTAAGTCCCTTATTTCGACACCATTCCGTAAGGCATCCACATAAATGGGCATTTTTGCCTTGTCATAGCCTGTTTTGATAGCATCTAAAAGCGACCAGATGTCTGTGGGCTTCTCAATGGTTAATTCCGGTTCAACGATAATGACATTATTAATATTGAGTTGCCCTTTTAAAAGACTTTTTACATTATATTTCAAAACGAGCCTGGGAATTTTGAGAGATTTTCCCTGCGTATCCTCAGTGGTGCCCGTAAATGAAAGGTTATCAATAACAAGTCCCTCCATGGTGTCAAGGTGTGCATGTTCAACAGTTACCTGGCCAAATTCACTGATTGAACTCACTAAACGGTTTTTAATTGCTTCATCCGATATGGTCTTTTTAACAATAATATATCCAGCTATTGCAATTCCTAACAGAACGCAAACTATGGCAGAAATGATGATTAACAGTTTTTTCATAACTACAGGTTACTGTTATTCAGGATTTATTTCAAGTCTAAATTTCTAAACGGGTTAAAATGGTTTTGTCCTAAAAATTCCTTGCCATAAAACAGAAACTTACGTATAATTTTCTCATTAAATATGCAACATTTGTGGGCTTTTGGTATATCAAAATACTTCTTGTTCAGGTTCGAGAATTCTTGTTGAAGCTTTTGGTTGTAACTTTGGCTCTATTCCACGATGAAATTAGATAGCATGATTCAGGAAAAAGATTACCCAGGCTATAAAAGATATTTCCGAAGCGCCTTTGAAGCTCAGCAGCATCATATTTTCAGGTGGTGGAGTGAACTGAACGCAGAAGAAAAAAAACACCTCCTGGGACAGATTTCCACGATTGATTTTCAATTCATACAGAAGCTTTTTCACGAAAACACACAACAAGTGGCTGCACCCATACAGGGAAAGATATCTCCTCCTCAAATAATTAACGTCCCTCATAGTTCTTTTGAAAAAAAACTGGCACACGAGGCGCGGATTAGGGGAGAAGATTCCTTACGAAAAGGAGAAATTGCAGTACTTACCGTTGCGGGCGGACAGGGAACACGGTTAGGCAGTAATAGACCGAAAGGTACCCTCCCCATCACCCCAATTACCCATAAGAGCCTCTTTCGGCTCCACGCAGAGAAAATACACGCTACCCAGCAAAAATATCATACATGCATCCCCTGGTTCATTATGACAAGTGAATCGAATGACTTCATCTCACAAACCTTTTTCCAGTCTCACCAATTTTTCGGATTAGACCCAAAACAGATATGCTTTTTTACCCAAAAGATGCTTCCTGTTGTGGACCTCAATGGAAAATTATTGATGGATTCCCCATCGAATATTGTGATGAGTCCCAATGGTCACGGAGGCGTCATCGTTGCTCTCAGAGAAAAGGGGATTTTGAACGATATGAAACGCCGTGGCGTTAAAAATATTTTTTACCACCAGGTTGATAACGTGCTCATTAAAATTGCAGACCCTGTTTTCACCGGCTACCACCTGAAAGATAATGCAGAAATGTCCTTAAAAATTGTAAAAAAGGGCCGCCCGGAGGAAAAGGTTGGTATTGTTGTATCGCTCAATGGACATCTGCACATGATTGAATACAGCGAGTTAAGCCGTGAAGATATGTACGCACGAAATGAGAATGGCGCCCTTAAATACAATGCCGGGAGTATTGCAGTTCACATGATCAATATCGATTTCCTCGAAAGATTATATCAAAAAAACAATCCTCTCCCTTACCACGCTGCCTTTAAAAAAGTATCCTATATAGATGAGCATGGCAACGCTGTTAAACCCCATAACAATAATGCCATTAAGTTTGAGAGTTTTATTTTTGATATTCTGAAATACGTCGACCGGGGAGTCATCATGGAAGTCCTGCGCGATGAAGAATTTTCTCCCGTTAAAAATACGGATGGGGCAGACTCGCCGGTCACGGCAAAACGGGATATGACAAATCTCTTCGGTCGGTGGTTGCGCAAGGCGGGTATTTCCATACCGACAGACACCCACGGCAATGTCATTGGTTGTATAGAAATCAGCCCTCTCTTTGCCCTTGACGAAGAGGAGGTATGCCTCAAGGTAGATAAGCATATGCAGTACACAGGATTTTTAAACCTTCACGTTAACCCGTCTTAACAAAGGGGGATCAAGCGTTTGTGCAAAAAGCCAATCATCGTAACATTGCGAGGTTTTTTCCCGAAGCAATCTCCTGGAATTATTATAAGGAAAGATTGCTTCGCTTGATGTATAAGAATTTCAAAGTTTGTTGTAGGGCAACCCTTTAGGGTTGCACGTGGCAAGGCTAAATCCTCGCCCTACATGTGATTACAAAAAAAGTCGTCGATGGCTTAATTTATAATGACACCTAAAAACCCGACTTTTTGAACAAACTCTCAATCTGCTTAGAATGCAATGATCCGGAACGCTGTTCCGCGGTTACCTTTCTCTCATTTTTTCATACAGGACAAACACATGGGAAGCAAACAAACACTACGCTTTGATTTCAACAATATGATGGCTGATTCTATAGACTCAGAACACGGCATAACCGACCGGGAATTGAAAACGATTGAACCTCTTGCGGCCCGATTTGCCGCTCAATTAAAGGAAGAACGCGCCGCAGGCAAACTACCGTTTCTGGACTTGCCTTACGACAAAAAGACACTCACAGAAATTCTGCAAGCGTCAGATAACCTTAAGGGAAAATTTAAAAATCTCGTGGTCGTGGGAATTGGCGGCTCAGCGCTGGGCAATATCGCCATCCACACCGCGCTCAACCATCCGTTTTATAATGTTCTCAATGACAAAGAACGAAAGGGACATCCCCGTATTTTTGTGTTGGATAACGTCGATCCTGATAGGTTCTCTGCCCTTATGGACATTGTCAAACCAGAAGAGACGCTGTTTAATTTCATAACAAAGTCCGGCGCCACCGTCGAAACTATGTCCCAATTCCTTGTCATTGTTAAGCTCTTACAGGACAAACTTGGCAAGAACTATGCAAACCATGTCATCACTACAACAGACGGTGAAAAAGGAACTTTAAGGGACGTCACCCGGCGTGAAGGTTTTCTTTCGTTTGCGATTCCTTCCGGCGTAGGAGGGCGTTACTCGGTCTTAACCCCGGTGGGCTTGTTTTCCGCCGCAATGAGCGGAGTTGATGTAAGCGCATTACTCCATGGCGCAACTTACATGGACGAGGCATGTCGTTCTGGTAACATGTGGGAAAACCCTGCGCTCATGGGTGCAGCGCTCTCTTGTTTGAGCGACACCATAAAGGGGAAAAACATCCTGGTTATAATGCCTTATTCACATGCTCTGAGCGGGACAGCCGACTGGTTTTGCCAGCTCTGGGCAGAGAGCCTTGGAAAGAAATTTTCACTCAAGAATGAGATTGTTCATACAGGTTCAACGCCCGTAAAGGCTGTTGGAGTAGTAGACCAGCACTCACAGCTTCAACTCTATATGGAAGGCCCCACTGATAAGGTAGTTACCTTCTGGGTAATAAATAAATTTAATCATGAGGTCGTTATCGCGGATAAACCCGATGTCGAACAGGAATTGGCCTATCTGAAGGGACACACCCTTAACGACCTCATGTCGGCCGAATATGAGGGCACACGGCTTGCGCTTACAGAACAAAAGCGCCCCAATTGCACGCTTATCATGGACGAACTTTCTGCATTTACCTTAGGACAATTATTTTATTTATATGAATTACAAACGGCGTATGCAGGCAAGTTTTACAATATAAACACATTTGATCAGCCAGGCGTTGAGGCCGGCAAGATTAATGCCTTTGCAATATTAGGAAGAAAGGGGTTTGAAGGAAGGAAGAAAGAGATAGATGCTTTCTTACAAAGGGCACAGAAAAAGTATTGTATTGAATAAACCTTATCCATTCTTATCTTAGACACCCCAGTTTTGTTTATTGCTTTGTTTCTGTTTCGCCAGGCAAATCTATAACCAACCAGTTTGCATGTCCCGGTTCTAAACGCTGGCGAGGTGAAGGAATTAACTCCCAAAAACTGCTGTGCCTTTTGTGTGTGGGATTTTCCCTCGTTGTGAAATAGCCTTTTTTATCTGACATAAAATCATTCATTGTCTGGAATTTATGAACATGGGAAAAGACGATATTGAGACTGTTGTCCGTTATAAAGAGCACACCGTAATTGAGCCTGTCTGATAAAATCAGTCGGTAATAATACGAGGAAAAAGAAATGCCTTGCGTTGGGGTTGCGACAGAAAGCGCCCGCGCGATTAACGGTGCCAGCGCTTTTATCTCGTCGTCATGAAAAACCCGCAATGTCCCGACCCGCCTGAAAAACCCTTTTTCTTTATAGGTGATAGACGACAGAATACCGGCGATTGTTTGCTCTGACAGTTTACAAGGATGGTTAAATTGGATATGTTGCCCTTCTCGTATAACATCAATTTTCTCATGTTGAACCGTAACCAGTCCGTCTTTATAGGTATCAGCATGGATACACGATGGACAAGAAAAGAATAGCGTACCCACAGCACACAGAA
>JAHFOW010000269.1 GCA_023261465.1 Planctomycetota bacterium | reverse complement strand
CGGATGTTCCCCTGCCCTAAAAGTTGTAATCGTAAATAATATAAGTAGATATGCCTGTATTTCGCAAAATATTGTAGCCACTAATATAATGGTATTATACTTGACATGGTATGTATTGTATGATATTATAGTAGCCACTATGTATATAGACACCTCAACTATCAACCAAAACGGGAAATCGTACACCCGACACCTCCTTCGCGAGTCATACCGGGAAGAGGGAAAGGTAAAGCACCGTACCATTGCAAACCTGAGTAGATGCACTCCGGCTGAGATAGAGGCAATTCGTCTGGCGTTGCGGCATAAGGATGATCTTACCCGGATAGCTCCGGTAAAGGAATCGGTAGTGACACAGCAGGGGTTGTCGGTAGGCGCTGTGTGGGTAGTCTATGAGGTATCGCGGCAGTTGGGGATAGTGGATGCGCTGGGGAAAAGCCGGGAAGGGAAGCTGGCGTTGTGGCAGGTGATAGCCAGGGTAATTGATCAGGGATCGAGACTGTCGGCGGTGCGGTTGGCGGGGAGTCATGCGGCATGCGATGTGTTGCATCTTGACAAGTTCAACGAAGACGATTTATACGAGAACCTGGATTGGCTCTGCGAAAATCAGGGGAAGATAGAGGGACGTCTTTTTCAGGAGCGACACGGGAAGAAGAAACCCGGTTTATATTTATACGATGTAACGAGTAGTTATCTGGAGGGTGAGCAGAACGCGCTTGCGGCGTTTGGATTCAATCGGGACGGCAAAAAAGGGAAGAAGATTCTTGTTGTCGGGTTACTGTGTAATGGGGATGGAACACCATTGTCGGTAGAGGTATTTACGGGCAATACGAGTGACACAAGGACGTTTGCATCCCAGGTAAGGAAGGTGGCGGAGCGATTTGGAGGAGGCGAGGTGATCTTTGTAGGGGACCGTGGGATGATCAAGAATCGGCAGATAGAGGAACTCGGTTTGTATGGGTTTCGTTACATTACGGCAATTACAAAGCCGCAGATAGAGGGTCTCCTGAAAAAGGGGGTCATACAGAGGGGATTATTTGATGGCGAGCTTGCAGAGGTGTATGGAGACGAAGGTATTCGGTATATTCTGAGGTGTAATCCTGTTCGTGCGCAGGAAATGCGTGAGAATCGTGAGGGGAAATATGAGGCGTTGTGCAAGAAAGCGGAAAAGGCGAATCGTTATCTTGGCGAGCACCCACGGGCGAGTGGAGAGAAGGCATTGGAGAGACTCAGGGGGTGCAGTCGGCAGTTGAAAATATCTGACTGGATAATCCTTACGGTACAAGGGCGTGAGATTCAGGTTTCAAGAGATGATGAGGCATTCATGGAGATAGCCAGGTTGGATGGTTGTTATGTATTGAAAACGGATGTTTCTCGGGACCAGGCGACAAAGGAAGTGATTCACGATAGGTATAAGGATTTGACATTGGTAGAGCAGGCATTCCGGAGGAGCAAGACAGTGCAGTTGGAACTGAGGCCCGTACACGTGCGCAAGGAGAGCAGAACACGGGGACACGCCTTTGTTGTGATGATGGCATATTGGATTGTTAAGGAATTGAGTGTTCGTTGGCAGTCATTCAACATGACTGTTGAAAACGGAATCAATGAATTATCGAGTTTGTGTATGGAACAAATCCAGATTCATGGAGTAGAGCGATACAACCAAATACCACAACCACGAGAGTCTGTCCGGCAGTTGTTGGATGCCGCACAGGTAAAATTACCAACTACCATCCCCAGCAAAGGGGTAATTGTAACCACTAAAAAGAAACTGCAAAATCGTCGTGTAATAAGCTGAATTAAAAAGGGTTACATATCAGTTAATTCATTTGTTTTGGGGGGAACATCCGTTACAAGGGTATCGTACCTATCCTGCAAATAGGATTGCTGGGAGAAAACAATGTCTGTTGCATATTACACTTGCATAATACTCCCGTGGTAAGTCAAGTCAAAACGGTCAATAATGGGGCAAGAGGAGCGCGCAAAATCATCAGGGAGCGTATGAAGTATATCGGGGGAAAACGCATCAGCGATTGCTTGTGCCTTTTCAAAATTCTCTATGGCAAGTTCCAGCGCTGAAAATATGTGGACGAGGCCGGGGTGATTTCCTCTTTGTTTGATGATGTTAGCGATACGTTTTTCTTTGCTATTGTTCTTGTTCTTCAGGTATTCGAGGGTAAGGCCGTTATCACGGGCAATTTATTCGGCATTACGGATAATTTCGTTACGCAGTGGTTGGGCAAACTGCTCTTTATAGTCAAAGATGCGAATATTCTTCTGATACAAATACGAGGTCATTCCATCTGCATAGCAAAAAGGCGGTAAGGTACCTTGCAAGATTATTCTGTCATAGCACGAAAGAACTCCTTGAATATGGTCGGCATGTGTTTCTGTTATCAGTTTCATGGTATTTGGTAAAAATAAATGGTAAAAGGTATACTTTGGATACAAGGTATTTAAACAAGGCTTTAAAACTTTAACACGCTTACATGAGCTTATCTGTCTTACAGCATGATTCACAAAGCAGAATTTCATTCACACCTTCCACCGTTGCGATTCTACCTATTACCTAAATTTCATGTCGTACTTATGTCGTACCTTGTGGTAAAACATTATACAAACTGGTAAAGATAAATAATAGTCAAATTGTCTTGAGAGTCTTGAAATTGCTGGTGGAATTAAGAGAAATCAAAAACCATAAAAACATTTAAGAACAGATAAAAAAAGCTTAAATATTATAACTTGAAATTTATTTTCCTTCTCCAAAGAGCACAACCCGTATCGTCTTCAGAAGGATTACAAAGTCCAGAATCGCAGACATATTTTTTATATAATATAAGTCGTACTGTAACTTTTCTTCCGTCTGTTCCAGAGAAGATGCGTAAGGATACTTTACCTGCGCCCATCCTGT
>JAHFOW010000268.1 GCA_023261465.1 Planctomycetota bacterium | reverse complement strand
ATCAATAACCAGACGGCTTCCTTCCCGGTCGCTTTCGTTGCGGATATCTGAGATTCCTTTGAGTTGTTCTGCCTGCACCAGTTCTGCAATCCGCTCTAAAATATTATCCCGGTTGAGTTGATAGGGTATCTCAGTTACGACAATGCTCTTTCTTCCGGTTTTTGCGGTCTCTATGTGCGCCCGCGCCCGTACGATAATTGTTCCGCGCCCCGTTCGATATCCTTCTTTGATTCCTTCAGTACCGCAGATTAACGCACCCGTCGGGAAATCAGGACCTTTGATAATTTGCATTAGATCATCAATGGTTGCCTCCGGATTATCAATGATCATCGTTATCCCGTCGCAGATTTCATTTACATTATGGGGTGGAATGCTTGTGGCCATGCCGACCGCAATGCCTGAGCATCCATTGCAAAGCAAATTGGGGAATTTTGAGGGAAGCACAACCGGCTCCAACCGTGTATCATCATAGTTGGGGGTGTAATCAACGGTTTCCCTTTCCAGGTCTTCCATGAGGGTCATGCTCGCTGCCGTCATGCGCGCTTCCGTGTAACGCATGGCCGCCGGTGGATCTCCGTCAATGGAACCGAAATTTCCCTGACCTTCAACAAGGGGATATCGGTAATTAAAGTCCTGAGCCATGCGAACAAGGGTAGGATATACCACCTGCTCACCGTGCGGATGATAGTTGCCTGTTGTATCACCGGCAATCTTGGCGCATTTTCTGGATTTAGAGCGGGGGCCTAAACCAAGGTCATTCATGGCAACGAGGATACGTCTCTGCGATGGTTTCAGGCCATCCCTCACATCCGGCAATGCCCGGCTCATGATGACGCTCATGGCGTAGCTCAGATACGAATCTTTCATTTCTTCTTCAATGAATAATTCTTTTATATTTTCTCTTCTTTCAACCATGTATGGTTACCTCGGACATTAAAAAATCTTAAAATATCTTGTTGAGTTCTATGGTTAATCCCTTGAGTAAGGGTGATTCAAGGGCATCAAAATGGTTATTGTCATAACAAGCTCCTAATCTGAATATGACGAGCCCTTATACACATGGGTTATTCTTCTTCTCATTTGCAATCGTTGTTGATTGGCCATGACCGGGATAAACCACGGTGCGCTCATCCAGGACAAACAATCGTTCCCTGATGGCCCGAATTAGTTTTTCCTGACTGCATCCCGGAAAGTCTGTCCGCCCAACACCTTCTTTAAAAAGGCTGTCTCCGGAAAACAATACCGGTAATTGTCCGTTTTCCAGGCCCTTACTGTATAAACATATTCCACCTGGCGTATGCCCCGGTGTGTAAATTACTTCAAATGTATAACCGCCCACGGTAACGGCATCTCCGTCCTTTAACAACCGGTCTGCCTGTGGAGATCTCACCGTTTTACCGCCAAAAAACGCTGCAAGGATAGAAAGATTTTTTGCGGGATAAGGCAACATATCCTGATCCTCTTCATGTACACAGATCTGGATATCAGGGAATACCTTTTTAAGGGTCGCATTGGCGCCGATGTGATCTCCATGTCCATGAGTAAGGACGATAAGTTTAGGTACCAGTTTCCTCTCCTGGATAAAGGCGATGATGTTTTCCGCATCCGCGCCCGGATCTATAATCATCGCCTCAGCAGCATTCTCATCAACCACAATATAGCAACATACCTGCAAAGGCCCGACAGGTATCTTATGGATAACCATGCCGCTACTTTTTACGCAGATAGTCTTCAATTAATTCCTTCAATTCGCAGGGTCCTTTGTTGTCCAGCAATCCGATAATCTTTCGTTCCCTTTCTGCATTTTCTACAGCATCTGAGGCGTGTGCGGCATTTTTCATGATATCCTCGCCGTAAATCCTGCGCACCTTGCCGGGTTCTCCCTTTTTCGAGTCAGTGGGTCCCAGAATATTTCTAATCTTGGTTATTGCATCGGGTCCCCGATATAAAAGGGCCAGGCATCGCGCCGTGCCTGGCTTTTTCCTGTCGGCAGCGCTTGTCTTTTCCGGGTCTAGTCCCGTCATATACTGAATGATTTTATTGAATTCCGTCCGCGCATTCATATCCTTTAATTGATCGGATAATTGTTCTGCATGGGTGGCAATAATCGCGCCTGGCACTTCAAAGGAAAAGAGGGATTTAAAACCTTCCTTCAATTTTTCAGCGATCTTTTCTGGTTTTGGTTTTAGTTTTTCCCTGAAGATATTAATCAAAGGCCCGTAGAATTCTTCAGCCTGTGCAATGCTTATCCTCAAAAGCTTCATGCCAACAATGAACAAGCCCGTTCTTGAAAACATATCAATAATGTTTCCGGGGAGCGGACTTTGTTCTTCAAAGGGCTTCAGGATAACGAGCGTTGTCTCTGCCCTGGTTCCTTCGGGAAATTTAACAATATCCTCCAGCACACCGCCGTCTTTCGGTAAATATTCGGCAAACAGGGCAAGCTGTTTATTATTCGTTGCGGGGTCTGCCGAGGAAACAACTGCGGGTTCAAAATATTCGACCGTGCCATCAGACCTTTCCACATAATCTCCAAAACTTCCACGAACTGTATGTCCCTGAAAGCTGGTAATCGGGCCAATCACGTCATCCTTTAACTTCGCAATAGCCTGAGGCCCTTTAAAGAATAGCACTACCGTCCGGTTGGAAATGCCAAATTTGTTCTCTTTGCGAAAATTGCCGTTCACATAGTTTATCATAACCTTTTTCCATGCCGGCTTGATATCCTGCTCTTCAATGGTAGCGCAATATTTATCAACAAAGCTGTCGCTCGGCGCAAACAATGTTGCGCCAATAATTTCAAGGTTTGTCAGCGAAAGCAAACGTCCCAGGATACCGCCCGTCCGGCTCTTTAAAAGGCTATAAGGAGTAATCAGTGCATAGGTTAATTCATCCGCCATAAGTTTATTTCTCTCCAAA
>JAHFOW010000125.1 GCA_023261465.1 Planctomycetota bacterium | reverse complement strand
ATTCTATCTTATTTTTATTAAATAATTGTCTAGACAATGGGGTACACCTTATAAAGCAATGTTTGTTTTAAAGAAACTTATTTCACAACTGTTCTACCCGCTTCCTTTATGTTTAGAAATTTTTATTGTTGGGATGATACTCCTTCTTTTTACCCGAAAACAAAGGGCTGGCAAGTTGGTGATTCTTGCCGGTGTAGTTCTGTTTGCGATTGTGAGCTACACGGCCATTCCAAACATGCTTTTAAAGCCGTTAGAGTACCGTTATCCACCTGTTGGAATAGCCAACTCTGCAACTGACGATCCTTTACCACCGGTTAAATGGATTGTTGCCCTGGGCGGAGGACATACATCAGATCCAAAAATTCCAATAACCAGTCAAGTATCAGGGGCTTCCCTGGTCCGTCTCGTTGAGGCAATCCGGTTACATAAAAAAATACCGGAAAGTAAATTAATTCTCTCGGGGGGAAATGTTTTTGATCCCACCCCGGAGGCAGAAACGATGGCCGAGGTTGCAAAGGTTCTTGGTATTCATAATGAAGACTTGCTTTTGGAATCGGATTCAAAAGATACGAACGATCAGGCACGACTTATTCAACCAATTGTCGGAGATGACCTGTTTCTTCTTGTTACCTCAGCTGCACACATGCCACGTTCAATTGCCCTGTTTGAAAGTCTGGGAATGCATCCTATTGCAGCTCCTACAGGTTACCTAACGAATGAAAGTCAGAGCTTAAACCCCGATAAATTATTCCCCGGCACTGAAGGTCTTGTTAAAACAGAATGTGCTTTACATGAATACCTGGGACACATTTGGGCAAAATTAAGAGGACAGATATAACTTTTGTTATATTATTGCTCAATGAAAACTCTTTACTCTGAAAGTTTTATCCTTCAACACGAAGGGTAAAACTTCGGGTTGGTTAATTTTACTGCTGTTATGTTAACCGATTCAGGTGATATCCGTTTTAACCATTTTAGTTTTATTTATATGATGAAATATGCGATAAAGTATCGGTAAAACAATCAAGGTAAGCATTGTCGATGATAGTATACCTCCAATTACTACCGTAGCAAGGGGACGCTGTACTTCTGCCCCCGTGCCCTTTGCCATGGCCATGGGAAGAAACCCTAGCGAGGCCACTAGTGCAGTCATCAATACAGGGCGTAAACGCATGGATGCCCCTTGCCGAACAGACAGATCGATGGAATTTCCTTCTGTACTTAACTTTTTAATACAGGAAATCATAACAAGCCCATTGAGTACAGCCACACCGGAGAGTGCAATAAATCCAACGCCTGCGGATATTGATAATGGTATGCCCCTGAGCCAGAGTGCAACAACCCCTCCTGTAAGGGCAAAAGGAACACCGGTAAACACCAGAAACGCATCCTTTACAGTCCCAAAGGTAGTAAAAAGCAAAAAAAAGATTAAAGAAAGTGCGATAGGAGTAACAATCATGAGGCGTTTTTTTGCTGAAATCATTTGTTCAAATTGTCCTCCCCATGTAATCCAGTAATTTGCCGGAATAGTTACATTTTCACTGATTCTTTTTTCAGCCTCTTGAACAAACGAACCTATATCCCGGCCACGCACGTTTGCCGTTACCACAACACGACGTTTTCCATTCTCTCTGCTAATTTGGTTCGGGCCGGGCTTAACATTAAATTCTGCGATCGAACCAAGCGTTACGTAACTTGGCCTCACACTTTCTTCTCTATGAGTTGCCGGTAACAGTTCCTTACCAGATAAACCCAGAACATTTGGTAGCGGGACAGGTAATCTTTTCAACGCTTCCACATTCTCACGAATTTTCTCGGGTAAACGCACTATGAGTTCAAATCTTTTATCTCCCTCAAATACCTTACCCGCATCCTTTCCACCGACTGCTATTCCTATCATATCCTGCACATCTGAAATGTTAAGGCCATACCTTGCCATTTCCTTCCTGTTCACCTGAATAGTTAAAACCGGCAGTCCTGTTATTTGTTCGACTTTAACGTCCGATGCCCCCCGAATCTTTTTAAGCACCATGGCTATTTTTCCGCCCGTTTCGAGCAGTGACTCCATGTCATCTCCAAATACCTTTACTGCAAGGTCACTTCTTACCCCTGCCATGAGCTCATTAAAGCGCTCCTGAATCGGTTGGCTAAATTCGTAGAGATTCCCCGGTATCTTTTGCAGGCACTCTTCCAATTCACTTATCAAATCTGATTTCGCTTTATGTGGATTTGGCCATTGAGATCTTGGCTTGAGCATAATATATGTATCAGACTTGCTGGGCGGCATGGGATCAGTAGCAATCTCATCCGTTCCAATCCGGGAAAAGACATTACTTATCTCCGGAAATTCTTCAAGTTTTTTATCAATAATATTCTGCATTGACACTGACTGTGTAAGACTTGTGCCTGGAATACGAAATGCGTGTGCCAGAAGATCCCCCTCGTCTAAACTCGGCAAGAATTCATTACCCATACGCGTGGTTAATAATCCGCACAATATAACAAATATACATGCCGTAATAATTACAAACGCACGGTTCTCCATGGCATAATTTATAATAGGAATATATGCCTTTTTCGCTAAACGCATGAAATAATTTTCTTTTTCAGATAGTTTTTTAGAAAAGAATAATGCCACAGCAGAAGGAACAAAGGTCAGAGAGAGTATCATGGCGCTAAACAGGGCTATAATCACCGTAAGCGCCATGGGATAAAACATCTTTCCCTCGATACCCGTAAGACTCAATATCGGTAAATAAACGACCATGATGATTATCTCGCCAAACATTGTTGCCTTTCTTACCTCTTTTGATGCATCAAGAACAGTGTCGAATCGCTCTGCACGCGTTAGTAGTCGTTCAAGCTGATGCTGTTTTTCTGACAATCTGCGTATGCAATTTTCAACAATGATTACGGCGCCATCAACAATAATTCCAAAATCAAGCGCTCCAAGACTCATAAGGTTTGCGCTCATGTTATTACTTACCATGCCGGTAATAGTAAACAGCATGGACAAAGGTATAACAAATGCCGTAATGAGAGCTGCCCGTATATTCCCCAGAAAGAGAAATAATATCGCTACAACAAGGAGGGCGCCTTCTGCCAGGTTCTTCTTAACGGTCTTAATCGTTGCATCTACCAGCGTTGTCCGATTGTAAACAGGTTTTGCAACAACCCCCTTAGGTAACGTGCGGTTAATTTCAATTATTTTATCGGCTACTCTTTTTGAAACAGTTCGGCTATTTTCACCCATGAGCATAAAAACCGTTCCAAGAACAACCTCTTCTCCACTTTCTACCGCTGCGCCGGTTCGTAGTTCCTGACCCAAAGCAACCTCTGCTACATCTTTTATGTAAATTGACACACCTTTATTAATTCCAATAACGATCTGCCGAATATCATCAATATTCGCCACCTGTCCGGGCGACCTCACCAAATACTGTTCTCCGACATGCTCAATATAGCCTGCACCTACATTAGCATTGTTTTTGATAAGGGCATCGAGAACATCATGGAACGTTAGTCCATAAGAGACGAGCTTTTCCGGATAAGGAGTTACATGGTATTGCTTTTTATAACCACCGATGGTGTTTACTTCGGTAACTCCTGGAATGTTAAGCAGTTGAGGTCGAATAACCCAGTCCTGAATAGTTCTCAAATCGACAGGGGTATAAGGAGTACCATCGGGTTTGAGGGCGTTCTCTTCTGCCTCAACAGTCCACAAATATATCTCTCCAAGCCCTGTTGCTATTGGTCCCATTAATGGTTCGATACCTGGTGGAAGTTTGCCTTTAATCTCCTGAATTCGTTCACTAATTAATTGCCGTGCGAAATAAATATCCGTACCATCCTGGAAGATAATGGTTACCTGTGAAAGTCCATACCGTGAGATTGACCGTGTTTGAGATAATCGTGGGAGTCCCGACATCACCGTTTCAATGGGGAAGGTAATACGTTGTTCAACTTCCAGAGGGGAATATCCTTCGGCCGCGCTAATAATCTGCACCTGAACATTGGTAATATCTGGCACAGCATCAATTGAAAGTCTTTGGTAGTTGTATATGCCTACAACAGCAACTGCCAATGTTATTATAAGGACTATCCAACGATGACGGATTGAAAATTTCAGAATTCGCTCAAGCATAAATTAATCCTCATGGATTTCTTCTGATTTGCCTAATTCAGACTTAAGAATAAAACTGTTTTTCGCAACATATCTTTCTCCGGGTAAAATGCCTTTGACTATTTCTACCCATCTCCCATCGCTTCTCCCCAACTCTACCGGATGAGCCTCAAATAAATTACCCTGTTGTACAAATACAACTGACCGGCCACGGATATTCTGGATTGCATCTGATACAACAGCAACGGGTACAGAGACATCATCCCGAACAAGTTCTACAGTTACAAAAAGCCCTGGACGCCAATCTCTGTTTTGATTTTGCACAACAACCCTTCCCGTGGCTGTGCGTGTCTGCTCGCCAATAAGCGATCCAAGATATGTCAGAGTGCCGTCAGTTTCCAGATCCAGTATTTTCGATCTCACCGTAACGTTTTGTCCAATTTTGATCATGTTTAAGTCCCTTGCATATACGGTAACATCTACCCAAATCGTGGACAAATCCGCAACAACGAAGATATCGGCATCTTCTTTTATTGACTCACCAATAGATATATGCTTTTCAATAACCACCCCATTATATAACGCACGCACCTCGTACCGGGTAAGACTTTCATCGGTTTTTTCCAGGATGTTTTTCAAATCTGCTTCATAAAATCCCAAGGCTAGCAATTTTTGTGTAGCAGCATGCAAATTAATTTCCTCTTCTGCCAATGCCTGACGACTGGCAAGATAGTCTTTCTCCGAAGAAATTTTTTGTTTCCAGAGCCTTTCCTTCCTTTTAAAATTTGCACGTGCAAGTTCTACCCGTTTCCCAGCAGCTATGCACGCACTTTTCAATTCTGCTATTTCACGACTATCAAGAACTGCAATAACGTCGCCATGTTTGACCGTCTCGCCAAGATTTTTATACACCTGAGATACTACCCCCGAGACCTTTGGCACAACATGAACTACAGTATCAGCGTTTATTTTAATTTCACCTGGCAGCTCAAGCACCGTTTTCATCTGGACTGGACACGCAATTTCAGTAACAATCCCTGCTGCCTGCGCTGCATCGGGGGTAAGCTCAACACGTCCTTCAATCTGTAAATATTCCCATTGGTATGACTGACCATTCCATTCTGCAAATACCTTTATATCAAAAGAATGAGGTTCTTCAACAAGCCTATCGCCCCGAAGATATTCACCCTCTCGCCCGAAGTTAATCACATCAACTTTTCTGCCAAGCCTTAGCAATTCTATGGTTAGTTTCACCTCATCGGGATTAATGGGATTTCCCTTATCAAATGCATAAACTTTAAAATATGGGGTAGTATCACGTTCGTCCAGCACGACCTCAATCTGAAAGTTGTCTCTTGATAATAATCTGCCTCCGTGAGACCCTTTTGCTTGCGGACTATTCTTAGGTTTTTCAATTCCCGCATCATGTTCCTCTTCAACGGTTGTTTTCTCCATGCTCAGGATAAACCAGGCCAGAATAATTCCCACCAAAGCAACAATGCCTATCGCTAAATATTTTTTTATAGTCTGTATTCCCTGCGCCCTGTTATTTCCCATTGCTATCTCCTATCTTAACCACAGCTAATCTTTCAATATCTGAGATGAGGAGATTTAAATTTTTTAAAGATTCTATATAAGAAATCCTCGTTTCCGCCCATGTCCTCTGGGCATCGAGCAGGTCTAAATAGCCAAACTCCCCCTCTTTATACCCCTTTTCAATTAATTTCAATGATTTATCTGCCCCGGGCAATATCTTATCCCGGTATTCCAGAATACGCTTTTGCTCTACATTATATAAAGTAACATCTCTTCTTAATTGAAACAAAAGGTCATTATAGACTGCCTGATAATCGTTTTTTGCCTTCCTTGAAAATGCCCGACTCTTCTGAATATTACCCTGATTGCGATTAAAGAGTGGGGCTGGCACCTCAATGCCAAATTGAACAGTATCCAGGTTTTCCTGAGAAAGCCGCTTATAACCAGCAGAAACATTAATGTCCGGCATAGCCTGTCTTTCTTCAAATACTACCTGTGTATCCGCTATTTCAATATTTTTCTTTGACGCTTTAAGGGATGGCTGATTATTCGCCATTTTTAACTCAAGCTCATCAAGAGAAATCGTACCGGAATTTGGAAGAAGTTTTCCTGTCACACCTACAATAGATTCTTCAGGACTACCCATCACCGTTTGGAGCTCTTTCAGAGAATTCTGGAGATTGCCTTCTGCATTTGATACAGAGTTTCTTGCCTTTGACAATTCTACTTCCGCCCTGAGTACATTGGTGATGGGTATTTCTCCCCCCTTAAATCGCACCTTTTCACTCTGATAAATATTTTTCGCAATCTTTTCTACTTTTTGTGCTATTGCAAAACTCTCCTGGTCAGCAACAACTTTATAGAACGCCTTCTTTGTATCGGCCACAACATTTAACAAAACAGCGTCACGCTCAAATTCATTTTTTTCTTTCGACTTTTCGTTGAGCTTAATTCCAATCCCCCTTTTCCCTCCCGTTATAATTGGTTGTTTTACTGCCACAAGGTTCTGGCTTTGATTTAATCCCATTTCATGAGTAGGCATTTCCTCCGCAAGAAATTCAAGGACAGGATTAGGATACAATTTAGACTGCCTTAAAGCGCCCAAAGCAGCATCCACCTGATCGCGTATAGCATGAAATTGCGGATTCCGCTCAAGGGCAATAGTAAGTGCATCCTCAAGTGAGATTTTTCTTTCTGAATGTGTTTGGCCATCAATTCCCTGGCTTCTCACCGGGGAATTAAACAAACAAAGGTCAAAAAACACTATCAGGACACCTATCCTGAACTTGTATCTTCGAAGGCAGAGTTGAAAATATACATGCGCATGCATAATAGAATCCTTCCCATTATCTAAATACTGTTTAAAGGGCAACCATCTATTCCGTCCTTGATTATTTTCAAGAATTATACTAACCAGGAATAGAGATGTTTCATCAGTACTTATTCGGTAACAATCAAATTTTTACAAAAACACCATAAATCCTGGATTCTTCCAACTACACTTTAAAAAACAAAGATTTGTATGTTTTACAGAGAACAGAAAATTTAGACAATTTGATGTGCTATCGAACGGTCCATGAGGATTAGGTAATTATGCGCGGTGGATGATAAATAACCGTCTGGAGGATATTTGTTGAATGACTACAGGAGAGGATTTTAAGACAATGATTAAAATTGCAAAAAGAATATAAAGAATCCCGATAAAAATGAAGTATCAAATTATGAGAACAAAGGGCACAACAATCAGGACAGTGTGCACCATCTAAAGGAGCTGAAGAATCTTTAGTATTATGAAAGTGATTAACTACTTCTTTCGCGACACTTTGAAATACATCCTTCTCTTCACAACCCAACAGAAAACAATCCCCTGGTAAAATACATAAAGCAAACCATATTACCAGGATACCTTTTAAACTTTTTCTGAAAATATTAGTTTTATTCATGTTACCTAAATAATCGGGATGCCGGAAATTTTCCCTTAGTGCCATGAGCAAATAAATTTTTATTTATAATAAATTACCGACATGTATGAAAGCAAGCTAAAAACAATTTTTGATTTACTCCTTTCAAGTCTAAAGATATACTATGTGCAAAATTTCACAACATTTCAGGAGGAAGAAAAATGTACCTTTCGATAAAAAACAGACTCATTTTAATATTAATCACATTTACCTTACTTCCCTTTATTTTACTCAGATTTATAGCTTATCCCCGCATGCAGGCCGACCTTCAGGAAGTGCTCATTCGCAACCTCGATGGCATTGGACATAAACAGGCGGAATTAGTTACGAACTGGATGCGTGAAAGAAAAAACGACGCCCGCGTCATTGCAAATAACCCCTGGATTTCAAGAAGCACAATAATTCAAAAAAATGATACGGATTATGCTAATATCATTCGCTATCTTGAGGTAATAAAGAATGCGTATAGTTACAAAGGGGTATTTATAAGCAATGACAAAGGCCTAATTACTATCGCAACCGTTGGCGAAACTATAGGCGCCGATATCTCACAAACAGATTATTTTCGTCAGGCAATGCAGGGAAAAACCTTTGTCTCAAATATAATCCCCTCTGAAACTCCTCTTGCCAACGAACTGGGAGAAGAAGAAATAGGCTTTCCTACGATGTTTGTCGCAACACCCCTCAGGGACAGTAATGAGAATATTATCGGCGTTGTTGCCACTCGTGTGGATATAAATACCCTCAACGAACTTATGCTTATGTCCAATCTGGGAAAGACTGGCGAGACGTATCTGGCAAATAAAGACGGATACATGATTACCGAATCCAAATTTACCGGACACTTAAAAGAATTAGGTTTAATAAAGAAAAGAAGCGCCCTGGAACTGAGGTTAATTAACCCCGAAACAGGTGAATTGACAAATGGCGTAAAGCAATGTATTGCAGGCAATAATGGCTTCGATGCCGGGGGATATAAAGATTACAGCGGAATCACGGTACTCGGCGTCTGGCGATGGCTGCCAGAATTTAACTGGGGACTTATCGCCGAGATTGACAGGGACGAAGGATACGGCGCTGCTTACAACCTCAATTATATTATAAG
>JAHFOW010000267.1 GCA_023261465.1 Planctomycetota bacterium | reverse complement strand
AAAAAACAAGATTTGAAAGACACACCGAAGAGTATCAAAAAAAAGAAAAACTGGGTTTTTATTATCGCAATTGTTGTATTCGGGATTTTATTACTCATACTACAATTCAGTAAAAAACTGGGGATTGAGTGATTTCCTGCACAGTGGAGACACAAAATCGTTCGACTGAGCTCACGACGAAGTTTTGCGTCTCTACGCCCGACAAAGCCTTATGGGGATTGCGTGAGCTTTGTGGATTCAGGAACTGGCTTAAGACTAAGATTGTCATACCATCCTGCAACATAACCATGCATCCAATCTTGCCGGGTTTCCGTAAATATCGTGATTACATCTTTTGACGGTATGATCATAAGAGATATTTCCTGCCATGACGCGGAAAGGTTTCCGCTGATAGAGTTTTTATTTGGTGTGGTAAAGGCAAACGCCGGATTCCAGACGCCGTCAAGTATTCCAATAACGGTTACGTCCCCAATATCATCTCCAAAGAAGGCTATATGACCCGTCAGGATGTAAGGGGTATTCATAATTACCCTGACTTCCTGATAAAGTCCCCCCCTGGCAGTCCCATGAGTGCCCACCTGCTGCGCCATAGCAAAAGAACCGCTCGTCGTTGGCGGAACAGGAGTTCCAAGCGTGCCCGGAACGGCAATGGTTATGTGCGCCGGTAATTCCACAGGAGCACCATCACCGTCCCACGGGTATGTTTCCCAATATTTCCAACCGGTAACGTCGCCTGTTTCAAAATCGCCGTTCCTGAGTAATTCCCCAGAAAATGCCGTTCGTAACAACAGACTAAAAACAACTATGAAAAAAATGTATTTCATACCAGGTACTATTTTCATGCTCTTTGCATATCAAGCTGCTTGCCTGTAATCTCCGCAACTTTTGCTAAAAGTTTCCGGACTTCACCTCTTTTGGGATTTCAACCTTTTATAAATGGCAAATTCTTCATCTGCCTCCCGTTTCATTCCTTTTCTGTCGTAGACAATACTGAGGTTAAAATGGGACAGGGCGCAATTGGGGTCTACCGCAACGGCCTTTTTGTATTCTTCCATAGCGTCATCGTACATGCCCTTCCGCAGATAGAGATCGCCGACCTCATTATGCACATCGGCTGATTTTAAAGTCACGGGAACAGAAGAAGGTGCAGTATCTTCAACAGACGTCTTTTTTCCCTGAACGATTGGTTTCGGCGAAGATGCAACAAACTGACCCTGTACATTAACCGGCACAGACACCGTTACCGTCCGGATTTCTCCCCCGTGCAGTATGGTGAGTTTTGCATCTTTGCCAGCGGTTGCTTCTATTAAATGCCTTATCTGGTTTTTGCGTTCAATTTTTTCGCCATTCCATTCCATAATAAGGTCTTCTATCTTGATGCCCGCACCCTCGGCAATGCTTCCCGGTAAAACATGGACAACGATAGCGCCGGTCTGGCTTTTCTTAAATTTAAACCAATCTTTATTTTCCCTGGTAATATTACAGAGGATCAGCCCTAACGGATTATGTTCCTCCAGATATACAATTGCTATACCGTTACACCAGGATGTGTATTTTATCCCATAATCGGTGCCTCCCAATTCGCCGTATCCACTCCACGTCTTGGAAGCGCCCGTATCGTACTGGACATTGATGACACCCTGCGCACCCACGGCGCTGGCCTTTTCCCGTATCTTCCTGGCGAGGATATCATTCCCCGAAAAACCAAACTCTCCGAGAGTGACCTCGCCCAATTTTTTATAAGCGACATCAATATCGCCGGCGCAGACAAATATGCCTTCACTCTTTTCAATACTCGCTGGTTGTGCGCCTTTTTGAGGTTCAAGAGAAGTTTCATCTTTTCTAAAAGGGTTCATCTTTTTAAAAACGTTGCCTGAGCTGCAACCCGCCATGCAAGTAATAATGATAAATATAAGAGAAATAATTGCTTTTGTGTTCATGCTTATACATTTTTCCTTTTAAATTTTGATTTTATTTTTCGTTCAATATTTATTAAATACCGATTGTATACTTTCGTCTTCCTGAGCCTTTTGACAAAAAAAGGCTTTCCCGGAAAATTCGTGATATACATTCCTGCAAGAATCACTACGAGTCCGGGACCCGGAGTAAAAACCATTGCAATACCAATGATCACGAGAGAAATACCTGACAGGTTTTTGGCAATCTTTTTTAACCGCATTTTCTAAGCATGCCATAATTGTGTACAGGACGCTCTACTTTTATCAGTATTTTTTGTCCTGCATGGGCTTCACGAATAGGTTCATTGTGTTCATTTCTCAGATCAGATAATTCCTGGCTGAAATCATCGCTCAAACGCCTTCCCATGATCTCCACAGAAGTATTACTGAGAACCCTGTTTTTAACTAAAACCTCTGCAAGGTTGTCAGGGAGCACCTTTTCAATCGTACCCAGATAATCATAGTCGTTAAAATAGAAATTACCCGGATGCGTTGTCTGGCTCCTATAGCCCTGATTTCCGAAAAAGAATCCTGTTCCGTATTCCCGATGACTCACTTTTTCAAGTTCAGTCAACCACCGAGGGTCATAAACATATCTATAGGGATCAGCAAAGTAGCGATCCAATGCCTCACGGTATATCCTTGTAACGGCAGCAACATAATACTGGCTCTTCATGCGTCCCTCGATTTTCCATGCCGTAACGCCTGCCTGGACAAGTTCTGGTATGTGCTCAATCATACAGAGGTCTTTCGAACTCAGGATAAAGGTGCCGCTTTCGTCTTCGACGATGGGAAATGTTTCTTGCGGCCTTTTATCTTCCTGCAAGGTATACTGCCATCGGCATGAATGGGAACAGTCCCCCAGATTTGCATGTCTGTTGGACATGAAACTGCTCAGGAGACAACGTCCTGAATATGACATACACATAGCGCCATGGACAAACACCTCGGTTTCCGTCTTTTTGACC
>JAHFOW010000124.1:1122-8739 GCA_023261465.1 Planctomycetota bacterium | reverse complement strand
CCATTCCTCGAATGAGTACTTATTGGAAATAGAAATGATATTATCTACGTGTGCCTTGGCAAATTCGGCATAACCACCCTGTACCTGAAATCCCATAATTTTAAAGCTGTTACACATACTGTCATTACTTGTAATGCAACACACACACTTTCTGCAGCGAATGCCCGGGGCAACAAGGACCTTATCGCCGGGTCTAAAATTTTTGACCTCCATGCCCACCTCAGCAATCTCGCCTGCTATGTCACTGCCGGATATGTGAGGCATGGGAATTTCTATGCCTAATCCCTGCCTGACCCAGATATCTAAATGATTCAAAGCGCATGCCTTTACCTTTACGAGTACCTCATAAGGAGAAATCTTAGGCTTTTCCATATCCACATGCTTTAACTTGTCTATTCCACCATTTTCATAAAAAACAACAGCTTTCATATTAACTCTCCTAAAAATATATACGCAAAAAGTTTGTTTTTAAGTTATCGAAGGCTTAATTGATTCCTTTATTTAAAATGAGAATGGGAAACCAACATTCATCCGACGTCCTTGACAGTGATGTTTTTCAGTATACCGACGGCATAGTGTAAAGTAAATCAAGAGTCTTTTCAAAGATATTTTCTTCTTGCTTTTAAAACAATTTTGTTATTATATCTTACTTTATGCTTAGAGTTAATTTCATTAAAAGAGGTGTTAAAAGCATTTTAGTGATATGGTTTCTTTTATGTATGTTACCTTGTGACTATCTATTATCGTGTTGTGTAGAAAAAGAATCATCTTTTTATTGTGAAAAGGAATCTGCTGTTTTATCTCATAATGAAGATTGTTCTTTCATTCCAACGGATGCATCCTGTTATCCAAATTGCTGTTTACTCTGTGCCCATAATCAAGTCATGCATTTGTTCCAAAATTCTTCATTCGGTTTTACCGGCACTTCCAGTTGGTTCAAAACAATCCCATTTAATTATTCCAACAGCATCTTCCAGACTATCATCTATCACCCACCACGTTTAATTATATAACTTATTCCATAAACCTTAGAGTTCCTCATAACCTTTTAATAATTTCAGCAAATCGGCCTTTAATTATTTATACTCGTTCAAAAGAATATTAGTCGCTAGAAAACTTTTCATAACTGACCCGACAAATGAATAAAGTATGAGAATATTAATCATAGAGGATGAAAAAAAATTAGCCCTCTATATAAAAAAGGGACTTGAAGAAAACCACTTTGCTGTTGACATGAGCCACGATGGGGAGGAGGGGCTTTTTATGCTCAATACTAACGAATATGATCTCGTGATACTGGATATTGTACTCCCTAAGAAGAACGGACTCGAGATACTGCAAGAAGCCAGAAAAAACGGTAAAAAGATGCCGATCCTTCTATTAACGGCAAAGGATGCTGTTGAAGAAAGGGCCCGTGGATTAGATTTAGGAGCGGATGATTATGTGGTAAAACCCTTTTCTTTTATAGAATTAATGGCACGGATACGGGCATTGTTCAGAAGGGGAAATGTCAATTACCAAACACAGGTAACGGTCGCAGACCTTATTTTGGATGTAGCGGCGCATCGCCTTTATCGAAGCGGGCAGCCCATAAACCTCACAAATAAGGAATTTGCCCTCTTAGAATTTTTCATGAGAAACATAAACATGGTATTAACGCGTACACAGATTGCAGAGCATGTCTGGGATTACAACTTTGACAGTCTCACTAATGTAATTGATGTCTTTGTGAATCGGTTAAGGAATAAAATAGACAATGGTCGCACAAACAAACTTATCCACACGATTAAGGGTGTAGGTTACATACTGAAGGATGAAATGCCATGACCTCGTGGAAGATTCGCACGAAACTCACCTTTTGGTATACCAGCATCTTTGGGGGAGCGCTAATTCTCTTTAGCATACTAGCCTACTTTGCATTCACTTACGCCAATAATAAAAGCCTTGACGTTGGACTTGAAGAGGAAGCAGAAGGTGTTGCCCATTGTGCGCACATCAGCAAGGATTCTCTTGAAAATTACGTTACCTGTCTCTCGAATGAAAAGGACGAACGCACCTCGGAAAAATATATTATGATACTTGACCAAACGGGAAATCTTCAATTTAGGTCTGGAAGTTTAAAGTCTGATTATCTTCCCTTAAGCAGCCAACAAATCCACGATATTCTTTCAGGGAAGATATATTTTAAGACCGTGAGGGACTCAAAGGGAAATATTTTACGTATTATCACGATACCAACAGAGGATAACCAGCAATTAATTCAACTTGGGATTGCCATTAACAATACGAGTGCCACCAAAATCTTTCTGCTTGCACTTATGGCTTTAGGAGGTCTTGCAATAATCGTGAGTTGGATCGGCGGTTTGTTTATGGCTAAAAAGGCATTGAGACCTGTGGATAATATGATAAAAGAGCTTCAGAAGATAGAAACTGATCATCTGGGGAAGAGGCTGGCAGTATGTCCTGTGAAGGATGAAATTAGCGAGCTTTCAGAAGTAATTAACGAGATGCTGTCACGTCTGGAAAATTCCTTTAATCAGGTTCGTCAGTTCACGACCGATGCCTCCCATGAATTACGTACACCCATAACCATTATGAAGGCAGGAATAGAAGTCGCCTTATCAAGAGAAAGGGATATCTATAACTATCAACAAGTTCTTGCCAATACCCTTGATGACCTGGGACGGCTTTCGAAAATTATTGAGAACCTGTTCATATTGGCAAAAGCGGATACGGGACGATGTGAAATGCGTATGGAACGGATGAATCTCTGTCCTGTTATTACTGACGTTGCCGAACAATTAAGGCTTATTACGGAACCGAAGAACATCTCCGTGTCAACGGAAAAGATGGAGGATGCCTTTATCCGTGGGGATGAGTTGCTCATTAGAATGATGCTCTTGAATCTGGTGGATAATGCCGTGAAATATACCCCTCAAAATGGAGCAATCAGTCTTTCAATCGGTAAAGGCAACGGGAATGTAATGATTGCCATTAAAGATAATGGCATTGGCATTTCTCGAGAAGATATTCCTCATATATTCGACCGTTTTTACAGGGCAAGTAAGGTACGGACTTCGAATTACAATGGGGGCGGGCTTGGACTTAGCATCTGTCAATGGATTGTTAGGTCACATCGCGGTACAATAACTGTCGAAAGTGAGCTAAACAAGGGAAGTGTCTTTACCGTTACACTACCTATCTGCTGAATTCATCAAGATTACAAAAAATTAATTTTACGTTCATCTCTCGTTCATATAGCGATTGTATAATACCTGAATCTTGCACCAAGCGCACAGCATTTTTACAGTTTGTACAAAATAATGTTCGCTTGTGGGATAACTCTTTATGATCAGAATTATGAAAACGAGGCAGAAGAACATATATAAACGATATTTAGTCTATTGTGAAAGGTTTTTTATGCACCCATATTTTTATTTTAAACCAACTCCCCGAAGATGCAGGCTTATATCCTGTATCTCGATAGCATGTTTATTTGTTTGTTTACCATGCTATTGGGCAACAATCCTTGGAAGCGATTCTCCCGTCAAAGCCGTGGACAAGAATAACCGACCTGTAAACAAGAAAATTGCACTCGAAGAAGCTCTTAAGGTAGCCATCGAAAAAAACCCGCAATTGCAATCGGTGATGGAACAAGTAGAAGCTGCAGCAGGTTCGTTAAGGCAATCAAAATTGTATCCGAATCCAGTAATAGAGTTTTTGGCTGAGGAAATGCCTGCCAGCGAAGTCGAGTTGAATCAAAGCCAGAACCTTGTGGCGATTACCCAGCCTATTATTATTGGCGGCAAGAGAGGACTTGGAATCAAGGTTAGTGAGAAATCGAAGGAAAAAGATGAATTAGAACGTGATGCAGTGTTGTTAGGTGTTATCGCAGAAACAAAAAAGGCATTTTACAAAGTCATTGCTGAACAGGATGGGTTTGCTATTGCTAAGAAAATGGAAGAAATTGCTAAAAGTATTTATGAAAGCGAAAAGGTTAAATTTGATGCGGGTGAAGTTGCTATTACGAATGTCCTCAGGGCTGAGATTGAGTTATCAAAGGCAAGAAACTCTGTTTCTAATGCGGAAGGCAATCTTAAAAATTCTATAAAAGAGTTGCAAACAGCGATGGGTGTTCCTGATGAGGCAATTCGTGGAGTAGTGGGAAAACTCTTAACAATGCCTGCGGAGTTATCACTTCATGAACTTGAATTAAAGATGGAGAATAATCAACCCGTCCTTAAGGCATCAAAGAAGGATGTTGAGATAGCTGAAGCTCAGTTGGCGTTGGAAAAAAGACTGGTTATACCGGACATAAATGTATCGGCGGGCTACAAGAGGCTTACACAGGAGAATCTGGATACTGTCCAGATGGGTATCGGGATACCCGCGCCATTCTTTAATCGTAATCAGGGGAATATACAGAAAGGCAAGGCGCTTTCAAAAAAGGCTAAGAGCGCGAATTTATCAGTTTACAATGACCTGCTGTTTCAGCTAAGAAGGAACTTCAACTCATTCAACGTGGAGCGGAAACGTGTCGTCGAATATAGAGATAAGATTCTGCCAAAGGCAGAAGAATCCCTTCACTTAATTACAAACGGGTATAAAGAGGGTGAGTTTGATTATATAGACCTGCTTGATGCCCAGAGGACTTGGGCTGAAACGAGAATTTCATATATAGAATCCTTAAAAAATCTAAACCTGCTGATTGCAGACATTGAAAGACTGGCAGTGTTTAAAATAGGGGAACAATAATGAGTGATAAGAAGATTTATCTGACAAGTTACTTTAAAAAAATGTCAGCGATCGGGATTGTCGTTCTGGTGGGAATTGTCCTAGCGATAATTATAATTCGTATGAAAAAAGTAACAACCGTTGACGAGGAGCAGGAAGATGTGGCATTACAACGAGAGGACAAGAGTCAAATAAAAGGAGTGGTTGAGCTTGCTCCTGATGCTGTACAAAGCGCGGGGATTGTAATTGAGACTGCCGGTACTGTTCAAATGAAAACCGTTCTTGAGCTTCCCGGAGAGGTTAAACTCAACGCCGATAAGGTAGTGCATGTCGTGCCCAGACTCTCAGGGGTGGTAACTGAAGTGCGAAAGAATCTCGGTGACACCGTCAAACAGAATGAAGTTATTGCTATTCTTGACAGCCGTGAGCTTGCAGAACTAAAGAGTGCATACTTGGCGTCTATTAAAAGAGTAGAACTGGATCGGGCAACATTTGATCGCAGGGCGCGTTTATGGAAACAAAAGATTTCATCAGAAAAAGATTATCTTGCCAGTAAGCAAGCCTTGGCAGAATCGGAGATAAATTTGCAGACTGCCGCCCAGAAATTACTGGCTTTGGGGCTTTCTCAGAGTGATCTGGATAACGTCTCTGAAACAAAAAACACAGGGCTTACACGTTATGAACTGAAAGCGCCATTTGATGGCACAGTCATAGAAAAGAACATCGCTGTGGGTGAAGCTGTCAAGGAAGACGCCGACATATTCGTCCTCTCTGATTTATCAACAGTTTGGGTGGATGTCACAGTATATGCAAAAGATTTGAACGTAGTTAAGGCTGGACAAAACGTTACGGTAAGGTCAAAGGTATTAGGCTTCGAAGCGGAGGGGGCGCTGGCGTATTTAGGTTCGCTTGTCGGCGAACAAACGCGTGCTGCACGGGGTATCGTTGTTGTACAGAATACTGAAGGTCGTTGGCGTCCAGGCCTTTTTGTAAATGTTGAAATTGTACAGGAAGAAATATCGGTGCCAGTGGCTGTATCTGTTGATGCACTTCAAACTTTACATGACCAGCCCATTGTGTTTGTGCAAAATGGGAATATGTTTGAAGCCCGCTTTCTAAAATTAGGGAGGAACGATGGGCGATGGGTGGAGGTATTACAAGGACTTTCGCCGGGTGAGAGGTATGTTGCGCGTAACAGCTTTATCCTTAAGGCTGAGCTTGGTAAAGAAGGAGCAGTTGAAGAGGATTAATTAAAGGAAGACAAAACGTAATATTCCACCGCAGAGACTGCAAAGAACGTAGAGAAGTAAAGCAGAGGTTGAGAGAATGGGAAGCTGGGAATATGAGAAAATCCCGATCTCTCAACCTCCCAATTTCTTAACTTCTTTCTCTTTGCGCCCTTTGTGTCTGCGGTGAATTCACTTTTGGAAAAAGGGTAAGCTATGCTTGAACGAATTTTAAAATTTTCAATCCGCCAACGATGGATAATCCTTACAGCAACATTAGCGGTTGCCATTTTAGGTGTATATAATTACCAAAAACTTCTAATTGACGCCGTGCCTGATATTACCAACGTCCAGGTTCAGATTAATACGGCGGCTCCAGGATACTCACCATTTGAAGTCGAGCAACGTATTACATTTCCCATAGAGACAGCAATGGCTGGCATACCATATCTGACCGAAACGCGCTCTATATCACGTTACGGTCTCTCTCAGGTAACGGGCATTTTCCAGGACGGAACGGATATTTATTTTGCCCGTCAACTGATTAATGAACGCATCCAGGAAAGCAGAGGAAAACTACCGTCAGAAGTTGAAACGTTTATGGGACCGATTGCTACAGGTCTTGGCGAGATATTTATGTGGACTGTCGAGTCGAAAGAGGGCATTCTGAAGCCGGACGGAACACCTTACACACCCACAGATTTAAGGACTATTCAGGACTGGGTTATCAGGCCTCAGCTACGTAATATTCCGGGAGTAACTGAAGTAAATGCCATTGGTGGTTATGAGAAGCAATATCATGTTACTCCCTATCCTGAAAAATTGATTGCCTACGGATTATCATTCCATGACATTTTACAGGCGCTTGCCAGAAACAACGCCAATGTAGGAGCGGGATATATTGAACATGGCGGGGAAGAATACCTGATCAGATCTCCCGGACAGGTAGCCGATATTGAGGATATTCGGCAGATCGTTATTGATACTCATAGAGGAGTACCCATTTATATCAAGGACGTGGCAGACGTCCTGCTTGGAAAAGAACTGAGAACAGGTGCTGCTATTGAAAACGGGAGCGAGGTCGTTTTGGGCACGGTCTTCATGCTTATGGGAGAGAATAGCAGGACGGTATCAAAAAGGGTTGCAGATAAGATGATTGAAGTGAATCGCACACTTCCATCGGGAGTTATTGCAAAAACTGCTTATGACCGCACAGCACTGGTGGACGCAACCATTAAAACGGTTAAGAAAAATCTAGCAGAAGGCGCGCTCCTCGTCGTAGCAATATTGTTTCTCTTTTTAGGCAATGTCCGGGCGGCTCTCATTACGGCTATGGTTATTCCATTGTCCATGTTATTTACAATTACGGGTATGGTGGGCAACAAGGTAAGCGCAAGTCTCATGAGCCTTGGGGCGCTCGACTTTGGAATTATCATTGACGGCGCTGTAATAATCGTTGAAAACTGTATTCGCAGACTGTCAGAGGAGCAGCATAGGCTTGGGCGATTACTGACTCGTGCAGAGCGGTTCGAGGTTGTTTTTGAGGCATCGAAAGAGGTGCGAAAGGCAACCATGTTCGGTGAATTGATTATTATAATTGTCTATTTGCCAATCCTGAGCCTGACTGGAATCGAGGGAAAGATGTTTTATCCCATGG
>JAHFOW010000124.1:0-1112 GCA_023261465.1 Planctomycetota bacterium | reverse complement strand
TGGCGCGATGGTTCTTTCTCTGACATTTATTCCTGCTGCGGTTGCTTTATTCTTTTCCGGAAAACTTTCTGAAAAGGAAAACTTCTTTATTTATTGGGCTAAAAAGGCATATATTCCTATTCTTAATCTTGCTATGCAGAATCGAGGATTTGTTATTACGACAGTAACCGTATTTGTTATCCTCAGCGGCCTTTTGGCAACACGTATAGGAAACGAATTTTTACCTACTCTGGATGAGGGTGATATCATGGCTCACGCCTTCCGTATCCCAGGGACGAGCCTATCGCAGTCAGTGGAGATGCAGTGTGTTGTTGATAAAAAGATAGAAGAATTTCCCGAGGTGGCTAATGTCTTTTCCAAGATGGGAACAGACGAAATTGCTACCGATCCGATGCCGCCGGGCAAGTCCGATACGTATGTAATGCTTAAGCCAAGGTCTCATTGGCCGAATCCACATAAACCAAAGGCTGATCTGGTACGTGAGATCGAGGAGGGTTTGAAGAAAATTCCAGGAAATAAATATGAATTTGAACAGCCGATTCAGGAGCGTTTCAACGAACTTATTGCAGGGGTGCGAAGTGACCTTGCGGTAAAAGTATTTGGAGACCACATGGATGCTTTACTTGAAACTGGTGAGAAAATAGCCGTGGTTCTTGAGAAGGTTAAGGGGGCATCAGATGTCAAGGTTGAACAGGTAACAGGGCTGCCAGTCCTGACTATCCTGATGAATCGCAAAGAAATGGCAAGATACGGTCTTAATGTTTCAGACATACAGGATGTAATCGAAATTGCAATTGGCGGGAAGAGTGCTGGTAAGGTTTTTGAAGGTGACAAGCGATTTGAACTAATTGTACGTTTACCAGAAGATATGCGAGGTAACATGGAGGCGCTAAAGAGATTGCCAATCCCATTACCGGACATTGGAGGTGTATCGAATGCAGGTATATTACCAGCGGCACATTTACAGGAGAGTAAACGACCGAACTATATAACGCTTGGCTCTGTTGCAGAGTTTGATATTAAAGCAGGTCCAAATCAGATTAGCAGAGAGAACGGCAAGCGTCGTGTTGTTGTAACGGCAAACGTGCGTGGTCGTGACATAGGTTCATTTG
>JAHFOW010000266.1 GCA_023261465.1 Planctomycetota bacterium | reverse complement strand
CTTTTTGCGGAGCGTCATTCCGGGTGGATAGCGCCTTCATAGCACTAAATCCACTAAGCCCTAAAGGAGTAATTACTGCCTCAGCACTCCCTGTAATCATGATGTCCGCATCTCCTCTTTGGATGACGTGGGCGGCCTCTCCAATGGCGTTGACACCCGTTGTACATGCTGTTACCAATGCATAATTAGGGCCCTTTAAACCAAATCGTATTGCTACTTGTGCTGATGCAGCGTTGATCATTAATTTGGGAACCATAAGGGGCGATACTCTCGAAGGTCCTTTGTTCATAAGAATCTTATGCTGGGTTTCTAGTTCCAGCATGCCGCCCATGCCTGAACCGATTACAACCCCAATCCTTGTTTGGTCAAAGCTGTCTATCTTCAATTCGGCATCTTTTATTGCTAGAATAGATGCGGCTAAAGCAAATTGGGCAAAGCGATCTAAACGGCGCGCTTCTTTAATATCAAACCACAGTGTTGGGTCAAAGTCGTTCGCTTCTCCTCCGAAGTGTACATCAAAGACAGATGTGTCGAAAGAAGTGATTGGTTTTATACCACTTTTGCCTTCACATAAAGCTGACCAGATTTGTTTTTTTTCTTGACCTAAAGATGTGATTGCCCCGACGCCAGTAATAACGACCCTTCGTCGTTTCTGCATTTATTTGTGTTCCTCAATGTATTTAATTGCATCTCCCACAGTTCGTATCTTTTCTGCATCTTCATCAGGGATATTCATATCAAAGGCATCTTCAAATTCCATGATCAATTCTACGGTATCCAGGGAATCGGCTCCAAGATCGTTGATAAAAGAAGTTTCCTTTGTGATTTGTTCTGCCTTTATTCCTAATTGTTTTGTAATAATTGCCTTCACCTTGTCTTCAATTGCTGACACTGTTTTATCTCCTTATAGTAAAATTAATTAGATTTTATCAAACTTTTAAATGCTTCTACTGTGTCAATATTCCTTATTTTCTGATTAGAGTCAATCCTTTTCATAAGTCCTGATAAAGATTTTCCAGGTCCTATCTCATAAAACTGGTTAAACCCGTCCCGAATCAGCATACATACTGATTGATGCCACCGTACAGGACTGTTTAGTTGCCTTGCCAGAGATGTTTTTATCTCGTCAGGTTCTGTTACATATTTTGCGTGTATATTTGCCACAACTGGAATAGTAGATTTTGAAATTGGCGTTGCCTCGAGTTCCTTTGAAAGCTTAGTGCTGGCAGGGTTCATTAAAAATGAATGAAATGCCCCGTCTACCTTCAAAGGGACAACCATTTTTGCACCTCGCTCCTTAGCCAGATTGGACGCCTTTTCCAATATTGTTTTTTCACCAGAGATAACGACCTGTCCGGGACTATTATAATTTGCAGTGCAAACAATTCCAAGAGGTTGCATTTCTGTGCAAATCTGTTCTACTTTTTCATCCTCTAGCCCGATTATAGAAACCATTCCTCCCGGCTTTGCATCGCATGCCTCTTGCATAAACACGCCCCGTTTGTATACCAGCTTTATAGCATACTTAAAGGCAATAGAGCCAGCGGATACATGGGCTGTGTATTCTCCCAGACTAAGCCCAGCCACGGCAGAGCATGTGTTTATCCGATTAGAAGAGTTTTTTTTCAAGACCTCTAATATGGCTATGCTGGTTACAAGTATCGCAGGTTGACAAACGGAGGTCTTGTTTAGTTCCTCTTGTTTTCCATTAAAACAAAGTGCAGCTAAGTCAAAACCTAAAATTTCGTTAGCTTGGTTAAAGACTTCGCGTGCTTCTTTGAAATGTTCATAAAAATCCTTCCCCATGCCTGTATATTGAGATCCCTGTCCCGGGAACAGGAAAGCAGTCTTTCTTGAGTTTTCTACCATCTAATAAGAGAAGACCCCCACGTCAATCCTCCTCCAAATGCTACCAGCATAACAAGGTCTCCTTTGTGGAGACGTCCTGCTTTTCTTGCTTCGTCAATTGCAATCGGAATGGAGGCGGAAGAAGTATTTCCGTATTTATCAATGTTTACAAACGCTTTTTCCATTGGTAATCCAAGCTTTTGCATGGTTGCTTCGATGATTCTCAGATTGCTTTGATGGGGGATGATTAAATCTATATCCTTAAGATTGAGATTGTTCTTTTTTACTGTTTCATTGATCAGTTTTGTGATGTTTTTAATTGCTAATTTGAAAACCTCTTTGCCTTTAAATTGGATATAATGCATTCGTTTCCGGATAGATTCTAAAGAGGCAGGATTCTTTGATCCCCCCCCTGGCATTATAAGTACATCTGCCTGTGAGCCGTCAGCGGCTAAACTCGTATAAAGAATTTCATGTTTTGTTTTGCTTTTTTGTAAAATGACAGCGCCGGCGCCATCCCCGAACAATACGCAGGTCGTTCGGTCTTTATAATCAGTGATCTTCGATAAACACTCAGAACCCACAACAAGGACTGTTTCTGCCGCTCCAGAGACGACAAAGCTTTGTCCAATGGATATGGCGTAAATAAAACCAGCACATGCCGCTAGTATATCAAAGGCGCTTGCTCTTGTTGCGCCGATTTTTTGTTGTATGTAACATGAGGTTGAAGGAAAGAAATGGTCTGGCGTAATCGTTGAGGTGATAATCATGTCTAAATCTTTCGGAGAAACTTTAGCATCTTTCATCGCCTTTAAAGAAGCCTTTGTGGCAAGATCGGACGTTGTTACACCGTTTTCAATAATACGACGTTCTTTAATACCCGTCCGCTGAACGATCCAATTATTGCTTGTGTTAATCATCTTTTCTAAATCGTAGTTTGTTAAAACCTTGCGGGGCAGGTAGGAACCTACGCCTGTAATGGATACGCCTTGATTTTGTTGCATGTGGATTTTAATTACCCTTGTGAGATTAATCTATGGTTAATTTTTTAAGTAACGTTTGCTATAAGCGAATTTGTTT
>JAHFOW010000123.1:3288-8768 GCA_023261465.1 Planctomycetota bacterium | reverse complement strand
TCCCAACTGGTTTAACACGCCGATATCGGAGAGATACGATTATCTTTACACGAACGAAGAATTGTAATCCTTTGTATCAGACATAAAAACCATAGCCAATTCCGTTAGAAAAGCCATTATTATGTTTAACAACTGCCACACGGGAAAAGCAGCTGTGAATGCGCTTGAAATGATAGATATGCTGAAATAAAGGTTTAATGGCCTTATAGAAAATACCTTTTTGCTGTAATTATACTCACACCTAAAAATATATCAATTCGGAATTGACAAAGGGGGTATACAAGAATATAATTGGTGAACATATGGACACCAATAAATCAAAATCATCAAATTCGACATTGACTGAAAAACAGACCGGTTTTCTGTCTCACCTAAAAGAATATCTTCAGGAAAAAGGTTATCCGCCTACGGTACGGGAGCTTATGGATGGGCTGGGGCTTTCCAGTACCAATATTGTTAGTAAGTACCTTGACATCCTGGAGCGTAAAGGATACATCAGGCGACAATTTAACAGCCCACGGGCTATTGAGATTGTAGATATATCCGCCAGAGGCGCAGGGGTACGGTCTGTACCTATTGTGGGAAGGGTTCAGGCAGGCACACCCCATCCAGCCATAGAAGATATCGAAGGCTACCTTTCGATAGACAAAATGGTGTACCGTAACAACCATGCCTTTCTTTTGCGGGTAGTCGGAGACAGTATGATTGATGCCCATATATTAGAAGGCGACCTTGTCCTTGTTGTTCCACAACCGGTAGCCAATAACGGCGATATCGTAGTGACCCTCATCGATGGAGAATCTACGGTAAAACGATTTTATAAACACGGTGACACTATCCAATTGAAACCTGAAAATCCAACCATGAAGCCGATTGTCATTAAAGCGGGACAATCAGAGGTGAGTATCATTGGCAAGGTAACGGCGGTAATAAGACAATTAGATAAATGATTTTTGGAGAGAGTTATGGTTACTGAAGTTAACGAACCTGTCAAAGTAGGCGCCGTTTTTGGCGATAACAAAAAGAAGATCAAACCCGTCTGGTTTGTATGGAGTGGTCAAAAATACGATATCAGGGAAATCACTTATATTTGGACGGAAAAAGCAGGAAAATCCAGTATACATCATTTTACGGTTACAGACGGCGCTAACCTTTTTGACATCTCGTATAGCGCCGATACCATCGTATGGACGCTCCACTCCATAGAAACGGCTGGTTAGCGTTTAAAATCGTAACCATAATTAATCGCAAATAAGACAGCAGGTTATTTCACAAATGAATAAACGGACTATTATGCACAGCGACATGAACGCCTTCTTTGCCTCTGTGGAGCAACAGATCAATCCTGCACTGAGAGGAAAGCCCATCGCGGTCATTGGCTCTCACGAGCGAACGGTAGTCACCACGTCTTCTTACGAGGCAAGGGCATACGGAGTTAAAACAGGCATGACTAAATATGAAGCCAAACAGCTGTGTCCTCATATTATCCTGGTAGCCGGTAACACGAACCGTTATACAGATACCTGCCGACGCCTTGTCGAGATATATCAGCAGTATACCCCCATCGTTGAGGTTTATTCCATTGATGAGGTGTTTCTGGACATCACCGGTTCCATTCTGCTTTTTGGTGATGCTGAAACTATTGCAAGGAAAATAAAGCAGGATATTCGAGAAAGACTTGGGCGGCTGACCTGTTCTATTGGCATAGCTCATAATAAGTTGTTGGCAAAACTGGCCAGCGACATGAAAAAACCGGATGGGCTTGTCATTATCAATCAAGAGGATCTTAAAAAATTACTGGAACAGTTGCCGGTAAAAGAACTCTGCGGTATTGGCTCACGACTAGAAAACCACCTGGCAGCTTTAGGAATCAAGACCTGCGGTGAACTGGGACGGACACCCATACACTTATTAAAGAACCGATTCGGCGTGATCGGGGAACAATTAAAGCTTATGGCCCAGGGCATAGACGACAGCCCTGTCATACCCATGGGGCAAGAACCCAATGCCAGGTCGGTCGGCCATAGCATGACCCTTGATAAAGACGTGAGCGATGTGGAAACCCTGGAGCAACATATCCTCCAATTATCCGAGATGGTAGGACGACGCTTACGACGCGGCGGCTATATGGGGAGGACAATAGCCCTTACCTTGCGTTATTCAGATTTTACGACCTTTACGAAGCAATGTTCTATAGGAACACACATGAACAGCAGCCTGGACATTTATATTGTTGCCAAAGACATACTCAATACAATACGGTTGCAGAAATCCATCAGGTTGGTAGGTGTTAGTGTATGTAATCTCATTAAGAATATTGCGCAGATACCTCTTTTTAATGCGGACAGGAGCAAGCAATCAGCTACCCGTGCCATGGACGATATCAATGACCGTTACGGCGATTTCTGCATAACCTGGGGCGCACTGATTGAACGCTACCACCACAAGGGTGTTATCTCTCCATCCTGGCGGCCTGACAGTGTTAAATGCGTTAACTTTTCAGAGCAGAAAAATAAAAAGGTGTAAAATGATCAAATAATTTAATATTCTCATAGAGAATGACCGGGCTATTTAGTATGTTGCATGACATCATAGTGCAATGAAGCCGCAACTAAATCCCCATTAACAAAGGGGGTGAAGGGGATTGCAACGGATGTTCACCCCCGTAGTATTTATATAACCCATTTCAAGTAAAGGTATTAAGTAAGGATTTATACATAAACACGTAGGCACTAATATATTATTTATAATCAATATTATGCTTAACAATATTAAACAATATGATATATTGTGGTGGACATGCATATTGTAGAGAACAAATCAAAATTCGGCAAGAAAATCTATCGCTCCATCCTTTTGCGGGAATCGTATCGGGAGGATGGAAAGGTAAAGAAACGCACCATAGCAAATCTGTCAAATTGTGCGCCCCAGAAGATAGAAGCGATAAAACTTGCACTCAGCCATAAAGAGGATCTGAGCGCATTGTCAGAATCGGTAGAACTTCACGAAGGATTGTCCGTAGGAGCGGTGTGGTGTGTGTACCAGGTGGCAAAGGCTCTAGCGTGAGTTTATTATAAAACCAAGTATTTTCAGAAACGCATAAGCCATAACAATTTGTAGTATAATTGGTTATGGCTATTTTATGAAATGTCGCTATGTATACACTGACATAGGAGCCGGCGTGGCCACCATTCAATCCAAAAACTCAAGAGACCATAAGTATTGGTACATCGTTGAATCGAGGCGTGTAAATGGAAAGCCAAGGCCTGTTGTTTTGGCTTATCTTGGCAAGGCAAATGACTTAGAACTTATCCGTAAATAACTAGCTATTTTTCAGGAAACGTGTTATATTCCATTCCATCTATAACCTTAGATTAATGGAGGTGGGATATGGCAAAGATACGATCGTGGGAAGTATCAGATGCGTTTTGGGAGAGGGTGAAGCCACTTATTCCGGTTTTACCGAAGAGAAATGCGGAGAAAGAGTACAAAAGGAAGTCCGGTGGTGGACGTAAACCGATGGAACCTCGAAAGGTTTTCGAAGGAATCGTGTATGTATTAAGAACAGGGTGTCAGTGGAAGGCATTACCGAAAGAACGTTTTGGCAGTGCAAGTTCGATCCATTCATACTTTCTTCAATGGTTGAGAGAAGGCTTCTTCCTTCGGTTATGGCGTGCCGGTCTGGCAGAATATGATGAACTGGAAGGCATTGCTTGGGAGTGGCAGAGTATTGATGGAGCAATGGTAAAGGCACCGTTGGCAATAGAAGCTGTGGGGCCAAATCCCACGGACAGGGGGAAAAAATGGAAGCAAGAGACATTTGCTGGTGGACGAGCGTGGCATCCCGTTGTCGATAGTCGTAACCGGAGCAAACAGACATGACGTATCCCAACTGGAGGCTGTTTTAGACGCAATTGTTATTGATAGGCCACAGGAAGCAGAGCAACATCTTTGTGCTGACAAGGGGTATCATGGCGATCCGGCACGAGAAGCCATGGAAGCAAGGGACTACGTTCCTCACGTGAGGCAACGGGGAGAAGAAGTCGAAGGGAAAAAGACTATCCCGGGATACAAGCCGCGTCGGTGGATAGTAGAGGTGGCTCATTCCTGGTTTAACCGATTCAGGAAATTACTGGTACGCTATGAAAAGTTTAGCGAGACCTACGAAGCACTTCTCCACTTGGCTGCAGCCATTATTTGCTGGAGAAAAGTTGGTGTTATTTACGGATAAGTACTTAGTTTACCACCTTCTGCTTGCCAATTCAATCTTTTCATTATGGTCATAACGACTGGGTCAGTGGCGCGGTCAGAGAGTTTGCCGCGTCAGCGCCGCCGACATTCTCCACGTCCACTGCACTCAATTGTTGGCTTTTTATTATCACTCGGATTCAGATGAATCTTTTGCTATCTTCCTCCCCGTCATACAGGATAACCTTTTTTTGAGTTTTTTTTCAAGATCGCTAAGGTTTGTGTATTCTGGGCAATTGTAACCAGCTAGGTCGAAATGAATTTTTTCTCCAGATTTTCGATATAATAGAACCCTTTTTCGAATAGCGTGGGCAAAGCCAACTTCGTAATAGACGCTTTGGCGTGCCCCCGTAAGATCAATTCTGACGATGCTATTTTTTCAAGTATTTCTTTTGTAATTAACCCATCATGCTCTATGTCATCCGCTCGTTCAGCGTTGATGCCAAACTCTTTAAAGCATCTCTTAATTGTATTATGGACATCTTCTAACTCAGGGTGGTTGGGATCCATCCACATCATGATAAAAGCCGTATCTGGCTTAAAATTTGACGAGAGCTGTCCTCTCGATTCAACATTTTGTTCGGCATGTTTGATAGTTAGAGGATTAACAAGTTCAACTATATTGGAAATTCGCCGGTAACAATCTTCAAAGACCTGAGCAGATTTATCGGGATAAATACCCTCATTATCTGTTTGGCCAGCAGGATGAACACCAAGGACTGTTCCTTCGTCGTGAATCACATCTATATTCCAATACCTATAGCGACAAAGATGTAAAGCCGATCTCAATCCCTTAATAGCATGTCCAAGGTCTATCTGATCGGTTTGAGTTAAGTAAGGTGTCATTTGAGCTGTTTCAGCAATAATAGGTACAATCTGAATAAGTTTTGAAATTAATAAAGAAGCTGTTTTTTGAAGATGTTCTGGCAACTTATCCCAAAACTCATCTCGTTCATATGACCTACCGATTGGCTGGGAACAGCTCACACCTTCCAAAGCATCGGATGAATCACTGAAAAATTGTTTCCCTTCAGAATGGATACCATTTAATTCCGATATTAATTCACCTCTATTCATTTTTTTTATTTCAACTTCCAGCTAGAAATGATAGCCGTATTTACCATCAGACAATATATCGTTCCAAAGCCAACATTGATTAGATTGACCCGCACAATATGCGGAACACAGGTTTTCTTGCCCATATAACATGCCTTTGATATGGTAAATACTAT
>JAHFOW010000123.1:0-3188 GCA_023261465.1 Planctomycetota bacterium | reverse complement strand
CCGTATTTACCATCAGACAATATATCGTTCCAAAGCCAACATTGATTAGATTGACCCGCACAATATGCGGAACACAGGTTTTCTTGCCCATATAACATGCCTTTGATATGGTAAATACTATTTTAATAATCACTTAAGGCACTGCCACTTGTGTCTCTTTGCACTTGTTATCATGTCGTCTTGTACGGATCAGTATAAAATCCTCTTTTAAGATGAGATGATAGGATGTTAGGAACTGCTTTTTCTTTAAAAAGGATGGTAATACAAAAACGAAGAAGAATGCAAGTATTTTTTGATTTTTTCCGGGAAAAGAACGGGGGGCGAAATATTTATAGAAAAAGGTGTTCTTCAAAACATTAGCTCCGGAGGAGCAGTATGTGAAATACGAAACAACATATCGCTCCTAACGGAGCTTTTTATAATATCTTCCCAAAAAAAATTTGACATTATTAGCAAAAATACATCTAAGGAAAACAGGATGGGCAGGAAAGGCCACAATACCGAATATCGAACAACACATAATGAATGTCGAATGTACGAGAACATTTGCCGTGATTAAGATGTCCCCAAAAGTTCCCTTAATTTAGTCCCTATATCATCACTTTTCATCAATGTCTCACCAATCAAAACGGCATTGACCCCGTTTTGCATGAGATTGATTACATCTGCCCGCGTTTTAATGCCGCTTTCACTTACCACAATTTTTCCAGCCGGAATCGCTGGCCTCAGTTTAAAGGTGGTCTCGAGGTCTGTCTTAAATGTAGCAAGGTCTCTATTGTTAATGCCAATAATATCAGCGCTTGTCTTTAAAACCTTGATTAATTCTGACTCTGAATGCACCTCCACGAGACACTCCATCCCCAGGGTTTTTGCGACTTCCAAAAAATGTTGCATGTCATCCCTTGAAAGGAGGGCGGCAATAAGCAGGATAGCGTCTGCTCCGGCTGCCCTGGCCTCATAGATTTGATACGGGTCAATTATGAAGTCCTTTCTCAAAATGGGTACATTCACGGACTTTTTAATATCAGTTAAATACGATAGGTGGCCCTGAAAGAATTTTTCGTCCGTAAGGACAGAGATGGCGGACGCACCGCTGGTTTCGTAGATACGGGCAATTTCCACCGGATGGAAATCTTCTCTGATGATACCCAGGGATGGGGAGGCTTTTTTGACTTCTGCAATGACACATATATTGGTGCTGGATTTCAACGCGGCGCCAAAAGATTTCGTCCCCTGTCTCTTCTTGCTTTGTTCTTCTAAATCCTTTACAGGGACACGTTTTTTGCTTTCAGCAACTTCAAGTAACTTGTAATTATGAATTTCGTCTAAAATTGTCATGAATGTCTTCGTCTCATGAAGAACTTAAGAAAACGGTTGTTCCTGTCAGGAAAGGTATTTGTTGCAATGAGTGTTTGCATATCAGAAACAGACTGAACAAGCCGAAAGAAAACCCACGAACACAATATCAACCTTACCATAAAATATGGAGTGTAATGTGAGAGAAGCAAGAAAAGGAAATACAGTGACAGGCCAAAGAACAGTCCAATTGCACCGTAAAGGCAATATTTGTAACGGTAACGGATACCGTATCCAAGCCCCATCATAAGGAAACCAAGTATTATGTAAGTAAATCCGTATCCACGTTGGGCAAGACCCTGACTTATCGTTAATGCCACAATACTCAGGATAAGCCCCAGGATACCGAGAAATATCACCAGGTTTGCCACCTTTCCCACACTTTGTGTATGATTTACCGATTGTTCTTTGTTCACTTTATATTGTACCAAATTGATTCAGAATATTTTACATGAGTAACTGCCGCATGTTACAATCATGACAATGATCCCAAAAAGAATAAATATTCCGGCAGAAACATATTTTATTATTTTTTCAGGGAGTTTTTTACCGGCAATAATCCCAACAATTATTGCAATTCCATCCGCCAAAACCATACCAAATGTTGAACCCAGCCATACTCCCCAAAATGAATCGTATTGAGCTGCGAGTGAGACCGTCGCCAATTGTGTTTTGTCGCCAAGTTCTGCAAGAAAAAATGCTATTGCGACAGTCGCCACCGGTCCTAACTTATACCGGTTTTTTTCTTTTTCATTACACGTATCACCTCTTAAAGTCCAAATACCGAAACCGATAAAGGAAAGCCCAATCAACATTTTTAAATAGTATTGAGGTATGAACGCACTTACCTTCTCCCCAATGAATACTGAAAACAAATGAACTACCAACGTCCCAATGAAAATACCTATTAAAACTTTCCAAGGCTTAAACTTTGTAGCAAACGAAAGGGCAACCAACTGTGTCTTATCGCCCATTTCTGCAATCGCAATGAGAAAAAAAGACTGAAAGAAACTTAACACATTCCTCCCTCCTTAAATTAGGCATTCGTCGACTTTTTACTGTAGCGCCGATCCCTTGTGGTCGGCCAACGGCAGTGAATAAACCCCCGCGCTACGAGATCATTTGAAATTCCTATATTAAAGTAGAGATGTATAACACACTATAGCTGGAGAGTCAACTCATAAATTAGCGGAATATGTCAATGAAAATTAGACACTTTTAAAAATAATTTAGACTCTAATCACAAAGTATTTTCAGTTTTTGGTTTATTAATCCAGGCAGCCACAGGCGCACTTGGAGGTTTAGGTGGTATACCTTTGAATCGTTCAGGATGATTTTCAAAGGCGGTTTTTAAGACAAGACTGCGTTCTTTCATAATTTGATCCGTACGTCCATAGTGGACGTCTTCTGGTTTTAGGAGTCCAATGCCGGAATGATGATGTTCTCTGTTGTACCAGGTAAAAAAGCTTTTGCAGAATACCCTGGCGTCCTCAATTGAGCCGAAATTACCGGGGAAATCAGGTCTGTACCTGAGGGTTTTAAACTGTGCCTCCGAATAGGGATTGTCGTTACTGACGTAAGGACGAGAATGGCTTTTTGTTACTCCCAGATCAGAGAGAAGAAACGCCACAGGTTTCGACGTCATGCTTGAGCCGCGATCGGCGTGGATTACCAGTTGTTCCGGCTTGATAGTCTGTTTTTCACAGCTATCAGCGATAAGTCGTTGCGCCAATATGGCCTGTTCACGGTATGCAACCATCCATCCGACGACATAACGGCTGTAGATGTCGGGAATGACATACAGGTAGAAATACGTCCACTTCGCAGGTCCC
>JAHFOW010000265.1 GCA_023261465.1 Planctomycetota bacterium | reverse complement strand
ATTCGTGAGATGCTGGAAGCTCAAGCCGATGCCGCTTTGAATCAGGTGGAAGGAAAATGTGTAAATTCTGGGGTGCCGTTTAGTCGTGAGGTACGGGAAGGGGTTGTGAGCCGCGAGATTATTAAATCAGCAGAAAAAGACGATCTTATTGCTATGGGTAAGATGGGAATTCATGCTGAATGGCGTGATGTGTTTTTGGGTACCACAGTCGAATTCGTCGTACGTCAGACCCATAAACCCGTACTTATTACACCTTCCGAGTTCAAACCTTTCAGCAAGATGTTAATTGCTTACGATGGAAGTCCATTTGCAGAAAAAGCCCTTCAAAGTGCTGCCGAAATAGCACAACCGCTAAAATTGCTAGTAACAGTTGTTTGTGTGTCGGACAAAGAAGATGAAGCAATAAAAACTCTTTCAAAGGCAAAGACATTTCTTGAAGGTTATAAACTTACCGTAGAGACCATTGCAAAGGGGGGTCATGACCACGCTGGAGCTATAATAAACATCTGCAATGACGAAGACGGGGGATTTGATTTCCTTGTTATGGGCGCTTATGGGCATTCCAGAATTCAGGAAATGATACTTGGCAGTACTACAGTAAGAGTCATGAGATCCACAAACTGCCCTATATTACTTTGTCGCTGATGATATTTTATATTTGGTTTGCTTATATAAAATATTCATCTTGTACTAGCTCTCCTAACTAAACTAATTCTTATAAAATTTGAAAAGGAATTTAATTTTGAATCCCGTTATAACATCAACAACAATTTTAGCAGTTCGGAAGGATGGTCATGTCGCTATTGGCGGCGATGGTCAGGTTACGATGAATACTGCAATAGTGAAACAAGACGCCAAAAAGATTCGGAGGCTCTATCACGACAAGGTTATAGTAGGTTTTGCCGGTTCGTCAGCAGACGCCTTCGCCCTTATGGAGAGATTTGATGCCAAGCTTGAGCAATATCAGGGAAATGTCTTGCGAAGCGCTCATGAATTGGCTAAGGAGTGGCGAACGGATAAAGTATTGAGGCGTTTGGAATCTTTGCTTATTGTTGTAGATAAACAGTATTCCTTTTTGATATCCGGCGGCGGTGATGTTATAGAACCAAGTGATGGGATTATCGGTATCGGTTCGGGTGGTTCTTATGCGATTGCGGCGGCAAGAGCATTAATGAAACACACCTCTTTGAGTGCAAAGGAAATTGTGGAAGAGGCGCTCAACATTGCAGCAGATATTTGCGTATATACAAATAAAAATATCAAGGTGGAGGAGATCCAGTAGTGAAGGAACTGACACCTCGTAAGATTGTAGAGGAACTTGATAAATACATTATTGGTCAAAAAAATGCCAAACGCTCAGTGGCGATTGCCATTCGCAACCGATGGCGCAGACATCAACTTTCCGACGAATTGAGGGAGGAAGTATTACCCAAGAACATTATTATGATTGGTCCCACAGGTGTAGGGAAAACAGAGATTGCAAGGCGTATGGCGGCGCTTGTTAAAGCCCCTTTTCTTAAAGTTGAAGCGTCAAAGTATACCGAAGTTGGTTATCATGGCCGCGATGTGGAATCCATGATACGAGATATTACAGAGATTGGCGTAAACATGGTTAAGGCTGAAAAGATTCAGGAAGTACAAGGAAAGGCTGAAAAGATGGCGGAGGAAAGGCTCTTGGATTTGTTACTGCCGCCCGTGCCGAAAAGCGCTGAGTCTGCTAATGTAGAGGCAGAGGAACAACGTTTAAGCACCCGCGAAAAATTCCGCAAAAAACTGCATGAAGGAGAACTTTCCAATCGCACAGTGGAACTTACAATTCAGGAAAAGCCTTACGTGCTGCAAGGCTTCGTGGCTGGGGTCGAGGAAATGGGCATGGATTTTCAGAATATGCTGGAAAAGGTGATTCCTCCGCGCGCGCAGGTGCGAAAGGTCTCTGTGGCTGAGGCAAAAAGGATATTGACACAGGAAGAGGCCGAAAAGCTCATTGACAAGGAAAAGGTCATGCATGAAGCGATTCGCAGGACTGAGTTGTTTGGAATTATCTTTATTGATGAAATTGATAAGATCGCAGGGCGCGAATCCACCCACGGCCCTGACGTCTCACGGGAGGGGGTGCAAAGAGATTTGTTGCCGATTGTGGACGGTACTACAGTAAATACGAGATATGGAATGGTTAAAACCGACCGCATCCTTTTTATTGCCGCGGGCGCATTTCATGTATCCAAACCGTCAGACCTAATCCCGGAACTTCAGGGTCGATTCCCCATTCGCGTGGAATTAGAAGATCTTGGGAAAGAGGAATTCTTACGTATCCTGACCGAGCCAAAAAATGCCCTGGTTAAACAATACAAAGCGCTTCTAGAGACTGAGGGAATAAAGGTTCAATTTGAAAATGATGCTGTCGAATCTATTGCGGAGATTGCCGTACAGGTTAACAAACGAACGCAAAACATTGGCGCACGAAGGTTGCATACCGTCATGGAAAAACTGGTAGAGGACGCTTCATTTAACGCACCTGATATGAACGGTGCAGAAATAATCATAGATGCAAAATATGTGCAGGATAAGTTACAGGCTATAGCAAAAGACGAAGATTTGAGCAGGTATATTTTATAAAGGGCTTTTTAAACCACAGATTTCGCAGATTACACAGATAAATAATTTCATTTATTCTTCTATTTACATATTTTTAATCATTTGTGCAATTTGTGGTAAAAAGGTGTTTCCTGTTGAAACCAACAATTGCCTATGCCATCCATAAGTATCTCGGAATATCTGAAACCTTCATATATTCATACCTTAAAAATTTAAAAACACACACTCCAATTGTTTTAACTACAGAAACATTTAATTTAGATCTATATCCCTTTCATCCAATATATGATAGCTCCAGTATAGAGCCTTATTCATGGTGGTGGTTCAGGGACAGGTTGGGCTATT
>JAHFOW010000122.1 GCA_023261465.1 Planctomycetota bacterium | reverse complement strand
GCTTTTATCTTTATTTTTAGCCATTGTAACCCACACATACTTATCTTTTTACCCACACGAGTACACGAAGACCCCTTTTTTTATTAAAGACGAAACTGCTACTATCGAGTTTTTACAGGAAAGGAGTTTATATATGTTTGGTTCTCCCATACTGGAAGTTGCGATTGGTCTGGCTTTTGTTTATTTGATATTAAGTTTGATATGCTCCACAGTTAATGAATGGATCGCCAGCCGGCTTGGTATGCGTGCTAAGTGCCTCGACAAAGCAATCAGGAATCTTTTAAGCGATCCGGAGACCGCAAAGAAATTCTACAAACGTCCCCTTGTTAAAGCCCTCATGAATGGTGAGAAGCTACCTTCATATATTCCTTCGGGCACTTTTGCGCTTGCTTTGTTAGATGTCTTCGCGCCTTCTGATACTGCAGCAGGTTCTAAAACATTTGCCAATGTGAAAGATATGATTTCTCAACTCCCTGAGGGAGAAATGAAGAGTGCATTGCTGTGTTTTTTCACTACAGCACAAAAATACCTTAAAGAGATACAAAAGGACATAGAAAACTGGTTTAATAGCGCTATGGACCGTGCTTCCGGATGGTACAAACGGAAAATACAGTGGATCATGTTAGGTATTTCTTTCGGAGTATGCGGATTTTTAAATGCTGATAGCTTCACGATCGCAAATACCTTATGGCGCGATGATACCTTAAGAGCCTCGGTAGTTGCATCTGCCCAGGAGACAGCTAAAAATACTCCTCTATCCGACCAAGGTTCTGCGCAAAAAGATACAGAGGATCCTTATGCTGAAATTCAAAAACTTAACCTCCCCATTGGCTGGGTGAAACATGATAACCCTAAAGCTTTAAAAGATGACCCAAGGGCGGCGCCGGATCCGGATGATGTAAGGGGATGGATATATAAGGTCCTTGGAATAATATTTACGGCGCTTGCGGTATCACAAGGTGCACCATTTTGGTTTGATCTGCTTAACAAATTCGTTAACCTGAGAGGTGTTGGCTCAAAGCCAAAAGAGGAAAAAGAAAAAAAGAAATAATTTCATTGTGAAATTACACGTGTCATAATCGTTCGGCTGAACACCGAACTCGAACAAGCCGGAAGAGTGTCAGGAGTTATACGATAAAGACATTTTTTCATTCTTTATTTGAATTAACTTTTTTAAAAGAAGGGAAATCGTTGCTGTTAGCGTAGATGGAAATAATCTTATTATTGTCTACAAGTAGTATACTTAAAAGTTTCTGGAGGAAAAAACATGAGCGAATTAATTGAAAAAATGGGAATGGGTTGGTTGCCGGATTATCCTAGTTTCAGGGACTATACGCCTCAGCATGATGAGGTGTCGGCAAATCTAAAACAAAAGGGACAAAAGGATTCGATAAAGGCAATGTTGAAAAAGGTGGGTGTTGCTGAACCTGTGAGGGTCGGTCTTCCTGCAAGTGTTGACCTCAGACCATGGTTCTCCCCGATAGAGAATCAGCTTTCACTTGGTTCATGCACTGCCAATGCCGGCGTGGGAGTTGTTGAATACTTTGAGAGAAGGGCTTTCGGGAGACATATTGATGCCTCACGACTTTTCCTTTATAAGGTTACAAGAAATTTGTTGGGATGGACAGGAGACACAGGCGCTTTTCTCCGTTCAACAATGGAGGCATTAGTACTCTTTGGCGTGCCGCCCGAAGAATATTATAAATATAATATTCCAGACTATGACAAAGAGCCGTCTGCATTCTTGTACGCCTTTGCCCAAAATTACCAGGCAATTCGCTATTATCGTCTCGATCCTGATGGAACACCGGGCGATGTATTGTTAAGCAGAATTAAAACATATCTGGCTGCCGGACTTCCTTCTATGTTTGGATTTACTGTTTATAGTTCGTATGTTCAGGCGAATACATCCGGGAAAATACCATATCCAGCATCCGGAGAGAATATTGCCGGAGGACATGCAATTGTGGCTGTTGGCTACGACGACACCATGAAGATTAAGAATACAAATCCGGGTGGAATTGAAACCACAGGCGCATTGCTCATCAGGAATTCCTGGGGGACTGACTGGGGAAGTAGTGGCTATGGTTGGCTGCCTTATGATTATGTATTAAAAGGACTGGCAGTTGACTGGTGGTCACTTTTGAAAAACGAGTGGATAGATACAGGCGTGTTTAAAGTCTAAACTTTTCTTCATTACTATTGCAGGTGAGTTGAATCCAGAAGAAGACTCAGGGTATATATCCCCCCTTTCTCTTTGTGTTTTGGATTCAGCTCACCTAATAGTGTTGTTATTGTTGCCAATGAGAATGTGGAGGCAGGAGATAGTTCCATTCACCATGAAATCACATCTCGTTATTGCTAATCTCTTCATTTGATTCTCTGATACTCAGTTACCCTTGTGCCGGTCTTGTATGGTCTTTCATCCAGTTCAGCAGTTGTTGTTTCCTTTAATATTCTACAAATAGATCGCCTCTCACGGGGCTTGTCGGCCTAATAACAATGTGCTTTTTTGAAAAATCTCCCAGAGACAATGGAGATTTGTAGTGGCAGAGCGAGCCTTGCCGCTACATAAGAAATGCTTTACTCCTCAGCTTTTATTTATCGTCCCCCATCATACTGGCGGCGCAGATTTCCCCTTGCCCTTTTTAATCTCTCTTTATATACTCACTCCAATATGGATATTTATTGGTTAATCATTGCGGCAATTGGCGGTATTTTGTCAGGGAGTGTTATTATTTGGTTAATCGGCAGGCCGCGACTTACCATGCTGAACGAACGGCTTGCCATAGCGCAGGAAGATTTAATACATACACAAACCATTCTGGGACAAAAGAATGAAATTATCTCTGCGCTTCAACAGTCGGTTGTCAGGCTGGAAACCACCCTTGAACACGAACGCAAGACTGCACATGAAAAATTAGCCATCCTGAATGAAGCTACCGTAAGATTACAGGATGCCTTCAAAGCTCTTTCTTCTGAGGCGCTGAGAAGCAATAATCAGACTTTTCTTGAACTGGCAAAAACGACCCTTGAAAGATACCAGACAGAAGCAAAGGGAGATCTGGAGCAAAGACAAAAGTCCGTAGAAAACCTCGTTGCCCCTATTAAAGAATCACTGGAAAAGGTAGATACCCAGATCCGAGAATTAGAGAAGACGCGTCAACATGCTTACGGAAGTCTGACGGAGCAGGTCAAATCCCTCATCACAACGCAGGAAAAGCTCCAGTCTGAAACAGGCAATCTGGTCAAGGCGCTTCGCACCCCGGCAGTACGGGGCCACTGGGGTGAAATCCAACTCAAAAGGGTTGCTGAGATTGCGGGAATGATCGAATATTGCGATTTCTATCAACAACAAACCGCAATAACAGAAGACGGGCGTTTACGCCCCGATGTCCTTGTGCGGCTGCCCGGTAATAAACATATTATCATTGATGCCAAGGCGCCCCTTCAGGCATACCTCGATGCATTAGAATCCCCCAATGACGAGATGCGTTTATCAAGGATGAACAGCCATGCGCAACAGATTCGAAATCATATAATAAAACTCAGCGCAAAATCCTATTGGGACCAGTTTCAACCAACGCCTGAATTTGTAGTCCTCTTCCTGCCTGGCGAATCATTTTTTAGCGCGGCATTAGAGCAAGATCCGGCGCTGATTGAAGAAGGGGTTAACCAGCGTGTCATCCTCGCAACGCCAACAACCCTGATTGCACTCCTCCGTGCGGTACACTACGGGTGGCGACAGGAACAAATCGCCGAAAATGCGCAGAAGATCAGCGAACTCGGTCAGGAACTCCATGAACGGACAGCCACGATGGTGGAACACCTTTCAAAACTCGGAGGCTCTCTCGGCAGGGCTGTGGAGTCGTTTAATGCGGCGATAGCCTCATTTGAAGGACGCGTGCTCCCTTCTGCCAGAAAATTCAAGGATCTGGGGGCGGGAAGCAAGAGAAATATTGAAGAAATTACACCGATAGATAAAATTACGCGAATTCCCGTTGAAACACCCGATGAACCTGATATAAAGCCCGATGATTTGCAAAATCATAGCACAGCATAGACGCAACCAACACCGCGATATCCGATACCGGTAACGGAATGTTTCAAAAATTACTCCTGGGAAAGATGTTCAAATCAAAATGTATTGCTATAAATACTAAAAATAGTATAATAAATAAAATTCCCCTTTCACAAACGGGCGCTTGGCTCAGCGGCTAGAGCACTTGCTTCACACGCAAGGGATCAGTGGTTCGAATCCACTAGCGCCCACCATATCTTTTAGAGCATTGACGCAATAAAAGTGAAACACGTGTAAATCCATTAAATACTTGACAATTAAGGGTTATCTATTAAAATAATTGCTTTCTTAAATCATCTGTTATTTTTTAGTTTCTCTACAGTTCTATTAAAAAAATTCAGGCAATATTTAATATAGAGCAGAGGTAAAGGATAATTATATATGGCTATAAGGGTAGGAATTAACGGATTCGGAAGAATTGGACGAAATGTCTTTCGTGTCATTGCTCAACGCGGCGGTATTGATGTGCTGGCAATCAACGACCTGGCCGATTCAACTTCCCTGGCAACGTTATTAAAATACGATACAATTCACGGTAAATTCAATGGAACAGTCCAGGCAAAAGAAAAATCCTTAATCGTAAATGGCAAAGAGATCGGTTTGATTATGGAGAAAGACCCCGCAAAATTGCCGTGGAAATCGCTTGGGGTGGATATTGTTATCGAATCAACAGGCATTTTTACCTCCAGGGCAGATTGCGCCAAACATTTAGAAGCAGGGGCAAAAAGAGTTATTCTTTCAGCGCCAGCCAAAGACAAAATAGACGCCACGATTGTCGTGGGTGTTAATAATAAAGATTTAAAACCAGAACATAAAATCGTATCAAACGCCTCATGCACAACGAATTGTCTTGCGCCCTTAGCAAAAGTGCTCAATGACAATTTTGGGATCGAAAAGGGGCTCATGACAACCATCCACGCCTACACCAATGACCAGCGCATCATTGATTTTTTCCACAAAGACCTGAGGCGCGCGCGCGCTGCCGCATTGAACATTATCCCAACAACAACCGGCGCAGCCAAGGCCATCGGGGAAGTAATCCCTTCATTAAAAGGCAAGTTAGACGGTCTGGCCATGCGCGTTCCGGTGCCAAACGGTTCTGTAACAGACCTCGTCGCAATGGTGTCAAAAGACGTTACTGTAGAAGCCATTAATACGGCCATGAAAAAAGCTGCCGGGGGGGAATTAAAAGGCATTCTGGAATATTGTGAAGACCCCGTGGTATCTTCTGATATTATTGGAAACACCCATTCAAGCATCTTCGATGCTGCTTTAACATACGTGATTGACAAACGTATGTTAAAAGTGATTTCGTGGTACGACAATGAATGGGGATTTTCAAATCGTATGGTGGACCTCATTGAAATGGTCGCTCGCTTATAAACAACTCATGCATGGGCCTATCCTATGAACAAATTATTTATAAAAGACCTGGACGTTCACAAAAAGAGGGTTCTGGTACGTACTGATTATAATGTGCCCTTCGATGATTTCGAAAATATCACCGATGACTCCCGAATAAGGGCAACCATGCCGACCATTAATTTTCTCCTCGATGAATGCGCAAAGGTCATCATTGCGTCACATCTGGGGAGACCCGATGGTAAGGCAAACCCAAAATATTCCCTTGAGCCTGTTGCTGTGAGACTGCAAGGTTATCTACGGGACAGGGCAAAGGTAATCATGGCAAAGGACTGTATTGGCCCGCAGGTAAAAAAACAAATTGATGAAATGCGGTATGGCGACGTCCTCTTATTAGAAAATCTCAGGTTTTATTCTGCAGAAGAAAAAAACGACCCACAATTTGCAAAAGAGCTGGCTAGTTTATGCGATGTATTCATACAGGACGCATTCGGAAATTGTCACAGAAAGCACGCATCAATGGTTGGTATTGACAGCTTTGTTCCATCGGCTGCCGGTTTTTTACTGAAGAAGGAAATCGATTATTTTGAGAAGGCTGTGAATAACCCCATGCGGCCCGTTGTGGCGCTATTAGGCGGGGCAAAGGTTTCTGACAAGATAAAGATTATTGAAAATCTGGCAAGAAAAATGGATAAGGTCCTTATTGGCGGGGCCATGGCCTTTACCTTCCTGAAGGCACAGGGTATTGGTATTGGTCAATCCCTGGTTGAAGATGGCATGCTCGATGTGGTTAAAAATTTGATGGACATTTCCCGGCGAAACGGCACAAAGCTTTATCTGCCCGTAGATTTTGTTGTTGCAGAAAAATTTGACAACACCGCGGAAACAAAGCTCGTCCCCTTTCAGGAAATTCCTGAAAAATGGATTGCTCTTGATATTGGCCCTGCAACGACAATGCTCTTTAAAGAAGCAATCCAGGACGCAAAGACAATTATATGGAACGGTCCTATGGGGGCATTCGAGTATGACGCCTTTAGTCGTGGTACGTATGCTATGGTTGATACAGTCACCAGCTCTCATGCATTAACTATTGTTGGCGGTGGCGACACAGATATGGCATTTCACAAATCAGGAAAGACGCACGAAGTATCGTTTATTTCCACAGGTGGTGGCGCATTCCTGAAATTGTTAGAAGGAGGAGAACTCCCCGGCATTGCTTCACTATCGGACAAAAAGGTTTAAAAACACATGCAGCCTAAAATCAAAATCGCAGCATCCATCCTGGCCGCTAATCCTGTTCGTTTCGAGGAAGATATAAAAAAGGTAGAAATGGCAGGCATCGATATGATCCATATCGATGTTATGGATGGCCACTTTGTCCCCAATATAACCATGGGACCCTTTATCATAAAGGGAATAAAAAACGTTACCCATGTGCCTCTGGATATTCACCTGATGATTGAACATCCCGAAAAATATATTGAGGCATTTGCAAAGGTGGCTGGCAAAGGTGACTATCTAACCTTTCATATAGAGACGACAAAACATCCGAAGGATGTTATTTCACTTATCAAAAAAACAGGACTCAAGACCGGCGTATCGCTCAACCCGGACACAAAATCAAAATCAATCGAAGACCTGCTTGATGATATTGACCTGGTACTTGTCATGTCGGTAAACCCTGGATTTGACGGCCAGAAATTTATACCCGATGTCTTATCAAAGATAACGAGATTGCGCAGTCTCATAACAAACGAAGTAGACATCGCCGTGGATGGCGGTATCACAACGGAAACCGTTATCGATGCCGTCAGGCATGGGGCAAACTTTATCGTTGCTGCATCTGCTATCTATAAAAATGGTGACCCGGCGAACGCCATAAAGACCCTTAGGCACATTGCAGAACAAACAGCGCGTGAAGAATACCGCAAGAGAGTTTCTGCGTAAAGGCTTTTTTACGGCTGCATTTAGTTAAAAAATTACTTGTTTTTTCACGAAAAAATTATACACTATCTACGTACATTCGCTCTTTTGAATTATTAGGTATTTCTAACATGTAGGAGAACCATCCGTGGTTTTTTTTAGAAAAAAAAAGGACATGCCCAATGGCTTGTGGGTGCGATGTGATGGCTGTAAGGGCCTGGTATACAAAAAAACCGTTGAGGAAGGGATGCATGTTTGTCCTGAATGCAACTACCATTTCCGTATATTCAGCCGTGACCGGTTAAAACTGTTGCTTGACGAGAACAGCTTCGAGGAAATGTGGGCTAATATAACGCCCCACGACCCTTTAAATTTCCGGGATCGGGTAACCTATCCTGAAAGGGTATCCGCAGAACAGCAAAAAACCGGCCTCAAAGAGGCAATAATTGTAGGAAAAGGAAAGGTCTGCGGGCGGGAAGTAATGGTTGGAATCACCGATCCTGCATTTATCATGGGAAGCATGGGTTCTGTGGTAGGTGAAAAGATTGCGCGACTTGCTGAAAAAGCCACAGAATTAAAAGTTCCCTTGATTATGGTTTCCGGTTCAGGCGGCGGCGCACGTATGCAGGAAGGGGTTTTTTCATTGATGCAGATGGCAAAGACAAGCGCTGCTATAGCGCGATTCCGTGAATCTGGCGGTTTATATATTTCAATCCTGACAGACCCGTCATTGGGTGGCGTCATGGCAAGTTTTGCATCGCAGGCAGATATTACCATAGCAGAACCAAAGGCGCTCATCGGTTTTGCCGGACCAAGGGTCATTCAGGAAACAATAAAACGTGCCCTTCCCAAGGGATTCCAGACTGCGGAATTCCTGTTAGAACATGGCTTCCTTGACATGATTGTCCCTCGTCAGGACATGAAAAAAGAAATATCCCGATTGCTTAATTATTTAAAATAATCGTAATAGTTCTGCACGCCTCATGGGCGGACTAAGTGAAGTTAAGAAGTCGGGAAGATAGGGTATTAAGCATTCTAACGTCTCATCTTTTCCTTTTTCACGCCTTTGTGGTAAGTATTAAAAAATATTCCCCTGTAGCTCAATGGTAGAGTAGCCGGCTGTTAACCGGTTGGTTGTAGGTTCGAATCCTACCGGGGGAGCCAATAAAAACAAAAAAGCCCTTTAGCGTAAAAACTAAAGGGCTTTTTTGTTTTTTCCATCAATTTGCTTAAGGAATCAACAGTAAGATACAGCACATCAAGTCAATTGCGTGAGGATTTAGGAATTTTTCCAACTATCGAATCGCAATCTTATTCTATTGTGGAAAACTCAAAATAGATATACACAAATGTTTGTAGAAACTTAATTTAAGGCATTTTTTGTCAAGAAAATTTACAATACCGAATTTTATATCAACACCATCTCCTATACAAGTGGTATTGA
>JAHFOW010000264.1 GCA_023261465.1 Planctomycetota bacterium | reverse complement strand
CGCTCGCCTTGATTCTTTATACTCATCTTGATAATGCCGTTTAGGGAGATTAACCTCGATATTTAACTTAAATTTGATAAGCAGGCAAAGTAACGATAAATGTACTTCCCTTATTAAGTTCGCTTTCGACTGCTATTGTTCCGTAATGTGACCCGACGATCCACTGACAGATGCTCAGTCCAAGTCCTCCACCGGCACTGTCGGAAGTGCGCGACTCGCTTGCCCTGTAAAAACGGTCGAATATATGGGGAGTATCTTTCTGCGAAATACCTATTCCGTTATCCTTAATGAGAATCTTTACCTGTGCGTTATTTTTACTCAGAGACAATATAATTGTTCCATGAGAGGGGGTGTATTTCACAGCATTATCTGCCAGATTTAAAAGCATCATCCTGATAAGAAGTTCATCTCCCTCGATAAAGGCATTTTCTACCTTTTCCACGAATACAGAGATGTTCTTCGGCTCAGCAATGAGCTTTAGCTGTTCAGCGATGTCCGCAAAAACAGGGCAAAGATTCATACGTTCCCTCTGTATTTCATATCGTCCGGCATCTGCCTTTGCCAATATAAACAGGTTCTCTATAATTTTTGAAAGCCTTCCAAGATCTTCCAGGGTATTCGCAAGAACTTGCTGATAATTACGTATATCTCTTTGTCTTGATAAGGCGACTTCTATCCCAGCCTTCATGATAGCTATGGGTGTCCGTAATTCATGAGATGCGTCTGCCGTGAACTGGCGAGTTTGGTTAAAGGATTTTTCCAGACGGGACAGCATCTCATTGATTACCGCCGAAAGTTCGTAGATCTCATCTTTCGCCAGGTGTTGTGCAAGACGTTTTCCAAGGTGTTCTGTTTCTATATTCTGAAGTTCTTTTATCATACAATCAATGGGGCGTAATGCCTTTTTTGCCATAAACCAACCACCAAACCAACTGCCTATAATTGCAAGACATCCTAAGGCTGTAAGGGCAAGCAAGAAGATTCTTGGGGCGATGTTTTTGTTAACGGCAATCCCGATTTGGATCAATTGATGGTTGTCTTCCGTGGGTACTGTAACAATACGTAAAAGACGTCCCTTTGTAATACGGATGGTCTTAAAGTATATCTTCCCTGAAAGGATTTCCATAATTCGGTCACTGCTCAAGGGCAGGTGATCATTCGCTAAACTTCCTGAACGAAATTGGAGATTTCCCGTTTGATCGAGTATTGCAATATATTTTTCTGAAGACCGTTCGTCTTTTTCGTTGGAGATGCACGTTACGTAGTCCTTGAGTGAATCCTTGCTGACGCGCACACAATAAGCGATACCTTCCGCTTCTTCTTCAAGTCCTACATCAACGCTTTTATTATTGGCGTAAGAGAATGCAAGGTAAGTCAGTAAACCGAAGAGTATGAGTGCACCTCCAAAGATGCTGGTGTACCAGAAAGTGAGTTTTGTACGAATCGTCCACGAATTCATGGTTTTTCCTCGCCCATGATGTAACCTATGCCTTTGATTGTGTGGATCAGTTTGTTTGTGTGATCCTTATCAATTTTGTTTCTTAATCGATTGACAAAGACATCAATTACGTTTGTGAAGCTGTCGAAGTTGTAATCCCATACATGTTCTGCAATCTGGGTGCGGGTTAATACGGTATTCAGGTTTCTCATGAAAAATTCCAAGAGGGCAAATTCTTTATTGGTGAGGTCTATGGGCTGTCCATTCCGGTAAAGACGGTGCGCAGCTATATCCAGAGTAATATCTGCAACCGTTAACCGTGTTTGATAATTAACCTTCCCCCTCCGAATTAAAGCCCGTATCCGCGCCGTTAATTCCATAAAAGAAAAGGGCTTTACCAGGTAATCATCCGCACCTGCATCTAATCCGCGTGCCTTGTCCTCGACGGCATCTTTTGCCGTTAACAAAAGGATTGGCATGTCTTTGCCGTTCTTTCGGGCCTCCTGCAATATTTCGAGACCGCTTTTCATGGGGAGCATAATATCCAGGATAACGAGGTCATACTCATTGATGTTGAGCATAAAGAGACCTTCTTCCCCATCATAGCTCACATCAACGGCAAAGTGGTTTTCTTCGAGCCCCTTTTTGATATAAGCAGCTAGTTTTTTCTCATCTTCTACGATTAAAATTCGCATCTTTTAAACAAAAATCTAAATTTACTTTTCAATTACACGCAAAAGCCCATTGTAAGGTGGACGGATTTGTCGTTTTACGATGCACAGGCCAAACGGTTGCGGAATGTTTGCATGGAGAGCCCGGGTTATAAGGACTGTACCAAAGTTTGATTCGAAGTTCGGAAAAGCCCCCCCGCAATGACCTCGCACAGCACAGCATTGGCAAAGTTCCCGATCGCCGCCAGGACGGGGAAGATTTTTGTGTTATCAGTCAGGCCGCAGTATTTTTTTCTTTTTCAAATACCACGCGGTAAAAAATGCAAGAGTTACCGTTAGGAGGAAAATGATAACCGGCCATAAGGTGTATTTAATTCCCTCATAGCCCCAGTCCAAATATTCTTCTTTCATGATTAAAAGCGTCAGTCCCATTACCCAGGCAAAGGGTGTGGAATATTCTTTGACAATCAGTCGTTTCCAATTAAATTCCATACTTTTTATTGTGGTTCCCAATCCGGAAAATGTAGGAATGAAACGGTTCACTCGTGCACAATAGTCTTTGAATTCCTGGCCAAACTTCTTTCCCAGATAATCCTCCTCGGCGCATACGATGGTCCAGTACGCAAAGATAAAGAAGGGGATACCAAACACGACGAAGGGGAGTGAATTTGCAGCAATACCCACTCCAACGAGGATTAAAATATTCCCCAGATAGAGAGGATTTCTGCTATGTGAGAAAATACCTTCCTGAACGAGTTTTTCCGCATAGACCTGCTTTTTTTTACCGCCCCGCTTGATGTATGCCAGTCCAATGGTAAGCGCGCGTAAAATCTGCCCGCTCAGCGCCACAATAATGC
>JAHFOW010000263.1 GCA_023261465.1 Planctomycetota bacterium | reverse complement strand
TGAAAGCAAAAGTAAAATACGCCGTGATTGAGGCCTCTTCCCATGCGCTTTCCCAGCATCGTCTGGATGGAGTCCGTTTCCGTTCAGCGATTTTTACCAATTTATCAGCAGAACATCTTGATTATCATGAAAATATTAAGAATTACCGGGCAGAAAAACTTAATTTGTTTAAAGAATTGAGGAAAGACTCATTTTCCATTCTGAATATCGATCATAATACAAGTAAGCACTTCGCTGCATGTACAAAATCACAGGTAGTCTGGTACGGTATAAAGAAAAAGAACGCAGATGTTGCAGCGGAAATAATACAGATGAATGCCTGTGGTTCAAGATTTAAGATCAGTTCACCCTGGGGCAAGGCGATTATAGATACAAGGCTGGCTGGAAAACATAATATTTATAATGCCCTTGCGTCTGCTGCGAATGGATTAGCGCTGGGTTTTACCATGGACGCGGTAAAAAGGGGACTTAAATCTCTGGGTGGAGTGCCGGGACGGTTAGAAAAAATTGACTGCGGACAGGACTTTTCTGTCTATATTGACTTTGCTCATACACATCAGGCATTACAAGTAATCCTGAGTACCCTTCGTGATGTAACAACGGGACGCATTATCCTTGTATTTGGATGTGGCGGGGACCGGGACCGAAAAAAGAGGCCTAAGATGGGACACATTGCTGAGAAATATGCCGACATCTTCTGGGTAACCAATGACAATCCACGCTCTGAGGATCCGCAGAGTATCATATCGGAAATTCTCAAAGGGGTAAATAAGGATGCTCTTTTTTATGTACAACCGGAGAGAAAGCTGGCCGTAGAGGAGGCTCTTTCAGAAGCAAAAAAGGGCGATGTTGTAATTATTGCGGGAAAGGGCCACGAACAATATCAGATATTCAAGGATACCACAGTTCCATTTAGCGATCATGAGGTGGTAAGACAGGCTTTGTCCGGGCGTAAGGTATATGAACAGGAAAATTATTCGGTGGATGTTCTGAAATGTGACTCAGGACTTTAGCCTTGAATGGGAAGAATCACCCGCGGCCGCTCAATCGTAAATGATTGAGATACCGTATATATTCAGTAATTTCAATATTTTTGAGAAATATATGGAAACCTTATCACTTGAAGAAGCGGCAAAAGCTGTGCTTGGACAGGTCGTATCAAAGGGTAGAGATGTAAGGATACAGGGTATATCTACAGACAGCAGAAAAATTCGAACGGGCGATCTGTTTTTTGCGCTCAAAGGAGAGCGCCATGACGGTCATCAGTTTATATCACAGGTGATGAATGCCGGAGCATTGGGGGCTGTGGTTTCTCGTGAATTTATATGGAATTCAGAACGGAGAGATTTTTTTGTCATTCGGGTAGAGAATACGACAACGGCTTTAGGCGATCTGGCTCAATACTATCGCCAGACATTGAAGACAAAGATTATTGGTATTACGGGGAGCAATGGGAAGACGACAACAAAAGAGATCACCTGGCATTTGTTGTCCCATTACGGTCCAACGCTACGGTCACAAAAGAGTTTTAATAATTTCATCGGCGTTCCCCTGACAATTTTTGAAATTGAAAATAAGCATCAATACGGTGTGCTTGAAATGGGGACGAACGCCCCCGGTGAAATACGAAGGCTTTCTGCTATTGGAGCGCCTGATGTTGCAGTAATTACCAATATTTCAAAGACACACTTAGAGGGTCTTGGAAGCGTTGAGGGCGTTATGAGTGCAAAAGGAGAGATTCTGGAAAATCTCAGTAAAGACGGAACATTTGTATATAACAGGGACAATCCCTGGTGCGTCAGGATTGCCAGCGGGTTTCAGGGAAAGTCAGTAAGTTTTGGTTTCTGTCCTCAATCTCAGATACGGTGTACCGATATGAAGAAAAAGGATACGGGGTATATGTTCACTATAAATGGAAAAATAGAAGTTTATAGTCCCATTCCAGGCGAACATAACATTCATAATTGTCTGGCGTCCTTTGCAGTATGCCATGCGCTGGGGTATGACATACGTAATTTAAAAAATGTCCTTGCTTCATGCAAACTACCGCCCATGAGAATTGAACAACAGCGCATCGGGAATATAACTGTTATTAATGATGCGTATAACGCAAACCCGGAATCGGTGAAAGCGGCATTGAATTATCTGAGTCAGATGAATACCGGGGGGCGAAAGGTGTTTGTTTTTGGAGATATGTTAGAGTTGGGAATGGAATCTCCCCAATTACATAGAGAAATAGGAGAAATGATCGCCCGCCTGGACATTGATGTAGTGTGGGCCGTGGGGTATTATGCACAGGAGACAGCAAGGGCTGCGAGATTATCGGGTATGTCAGAAGGCCGGATTGTCTGTTTTAAGAATGTTGCGGATATTACGCTCTCAGAAGTTGGCAACCTCGAAGAGAATGATGCTGTGTTAATTAAAGGTTCTCGTGGTATGCACATGGAAAATATAATTGGGAAAATGAGGGAATATTTCTCCGTGCATTTACCGGTTCATAATGAGTGTTAAAAAAGGTAGCAGTTTACGTGTACGGTTTAATGGCACAGACAACCCCCTGAATCCCCATTTATTAAGGGGGACTTAAGGAAATCCCCCTTAGAAAAGGGGGCAAGGGGGTTGTAACTCTGCATATATTTCGAGTTGGCTGAACTAATACTAAAAAGATATCAAGAGATTACAGAAAGGAATAAGAATACTTTGCTGTACCGTTGGTTAAATTCGCTGGAAATATTTCATCACCTGTCCTTTCGTTTGTTTTTTGCTGCCTTTACAGCATTTTTGATCAGTGTTTTTTTTGGGAAGTGGTTTATCAAAAGGCTGAGGATTTTAAAGATTGGCGAGGATACGGCGAAAACAGACTCTGAAGAACTCAGGCGGATGCATTTTGATAAAAAAAATACGCCTACCATGGGAGGTGTTATTGTCATTGTTGCCATCCTGGTTGCAACGCTGATGTGGTGTAATGTCT
>JAHFOW010000262.1:467-2978 GCA_023261465.1 Planctomycetota bacterium | reverse complement strand
AAAAAAAATGAATATGAGGGGCACCCCTTTCTTGAAACTCAAGACACCAGATGAAACGTAAACTTCTGCCGAAGGCAAGGCGCAAATTTTCAATAAAAAGATGAAGATTTTTTTTGACCTGTTTACCGCACGAAGGGAAAACGGTGTGATATGTTAAACAAAATTGGCTTTTGATGTGATGGCCTGAGTTGCGACAAGTGTGCAAAAGGCGAGCCCGTGATTCTTGAGAAAATTCGAAAATGGGATTTTTAAGGCCGATAGGGGGGGGAGCCTGGAGGAAAGGCTTTTTGACCTTTACATCTTTTTGATAAACATGCAGGTAAAAGGAATTTTTTTGCTCTTTTTCCACCAGATCATCCTTGCAGATATACGGTAATAAACAAGCAGGTTTCATGGGCCACCTTTTTAAAAGATTGTACCACGAGGAAACCGGTTTTCCCCGTGGGCCCAACCCTAACCGGAACGTGCAGAATTTGGCAAAAGATACGTTACGGTGAGTCCATTAAAAGCAATCTTTTCCGAATTTGCAAGGATTTTCTTTTCGGCTTAAAGCTTCGCCCTTAGATAGTAATTCGGATGCGGTAACCCTAGTGGCAAAAAGGAAGAAAAGGAAAGATCGACACTACCAAAAGCGCCGAGGAGTGAAAGGATGAGGAAAGGGGTTGTCACTTGCCGGCTGGGAGCCGTCAAGCGACAACGGAAACCGAGGAATGATAACGAGGCCAGGACGAGGCAGGAGCGATTTGCCCTTTCGAATATTTTTTGTACTCAAATTTTCCGTGATGCGTAACTGATCGTGATGATTCGTTAAAGGCAAAGACTTCCATAGAATCATAAAGATCGGCATATTCAGGACGCAACATATACAAACGCCGCCAAGCTATTTCACCCGAACCGGCAGAAACTCCTGCATAACGAGCGATACACAGGAAGGCAGGATGTGGACAAATTGGAAAGAGGCCGAATGGTTTTACTTTATTTAAATTTCGAAGCCGTACCTCATATTCAAGCAATCCCCTTATTTGCTTGTCGATCATATCCTCTGAGTGCGCAATAATAATAACATCCCAACCTAGTTTACGGTGCTGAGTCAAAAACTCGATGTATCCCATGTTTTTTTGCCAATCCCTTGAATTGAAAAGAAGTTGCCCCTCATCAATATACAATCGGCCCGAACCTTCAGGGATACGACCCTTTCGACCAGGCTTAACCAAACCGACCAGGCGTTTTGAGAGTTCAAAAACAGTGTCATGCGTGCCAATTTTGAAAGCGCGATTGAAGTAGGAAAACGCTTTTGCCTCTCGATCAGCAAGACCCCACTTCACTTTAGGACACAAATCAGCAAGTTTATAATGCCATCCTGGGACAAGATCAAAATTGCACGCCACCACACCGCCGAACTGTAAAAATTCTAGCATATCGACCACCGCAACGGCAGATTTCCCCGACCCTGGAGTACCTTGGTATAATGATATCATGTTAGTTGCAGGAATTTTAGGATGGGACGAACAGCAAAATAAGCAACATAGGCAACAGCTATCAAAGTTAAACAATTGACTATGGCAGAGACAGGAACGAGCCAATTGATATTGGCGCCAAGATCAATAAGAGATTGTGGAACAGAAAGCGAAACAGTGCTATTGGGGAGCCAAGATATAACCGTACCAAAGACCATTGCTACCGCCTGAATAAGGAGGTTTATAACGTCGATCAGTATATTTTTTATCCAAGCAAGGCACCAAGCAAAGGCATTATACAACCAAGTAAGCAATTGAGAGATAACGGAACCCATTATTTACATCCTAGCGAAGAGTCGAATACAAAAAAGCACCGACAGAATATAAAGCAAGAAGGCCATGATGGAACGAATGATAGAGGCAAAGCCATCAAAGGCAGAAAGGGAAATAGTTTTCTGTACAATCCCTAAATCCACATCAAAGTGCGGAGTGACAGGAGAGGCAACCAACGGTGTCATCAGGTCAGAAAGATAAGATACAAGGACAAAGGGAAATTTGCCCATCATTGTGTTTTTGAGATCGGTTAGCGGTTGAAAATTTAGAGTTGAAGGCTGTGGGTTTGTTATTCCTGGTTGAGCAACATACGTGTCTAAATCCCTTTGTTGTTGATTGGTAATTGTTTGATTAATATTGTTCGTTTGTTGCGCACCGGCAATTTGTTGATTGGTAATATTAGTATTGTTTAAAGCAGTCTGAAGCGTCTGGTTTGACGTGTTTTGAGTGTTATTAATATATTTCTGGAAATCGTCTCTTGTTATCTGTTGAGGTTGAGGTGAAACAAGTTGATCGGGATAATTTTTTGCTAGATTGTCAAGAGCATTTTTGACAGCAGAATTTGTGGATGCAGCCGTAGCCAATGCAGTCGCCAATTGGTTAGCTTGCTCCTGGGTAATGTCCTGGGGAGCTGGTAAACCAGGAGTGCCTGGAAGAGTGGGATTTGATGTATAAATATGAGTATTGACAAAATGTGACATACCGTTTGAAGGCATACATT
>JAHFOW010000262.1:0-457 GCA_023261465.1 Planctomycetota bacterium | reverse complement strand
GCCGCTGCATTTGAATAGCCAAAAGATGTATCGGCCCAGGAGGTAGGCGGATCGTTTGCGGCATCTGGTTGTATTCCTGTTCCTGGAACATAACCACAGACCCATTGACCACCCCATACCCATGTTGCACTAGGATTAATTCCACCTTGAGTTGCAGGAAAAGTGGTATTGGCTACACCGAGCAGATCAGAATTTGCTTGAATTAGTTCTCTACGGTAAGCCTCTCTAGCATCAAGTTTTGAATCTTGAAAGGCAAAACCTATAACAGCGGTGGCAGCTACACCAAGGGCAGGATTGTACATATAGAGCGGAATAGTTAAAAGGTTCGCTACCGCTTGATATGAATTATTAGACTGCAAAGCCATGGTTGTCGGCAGAAGAACATTGTTCGACGAGCCAAGGTTTTTAACAGTTTGCCCAAGGTTAGAAACGGGTATAGAAGTTAAGGGAGGGTTAG
>JAHFOW010000121.1 GCA_023261465.1 Planctomycetota bacterium | reverse complement strand
ACATAACCATATCCTTCGCCGTAATGGGTAAAGTCGGAACTTATAACAATAATTGTTTTGTCGTCTATGATAGGCTTTATAACATTGGCTATCTTATCAAAGTCGTCTTCTGTTAAAATACCTATTATAAGGGGCACCAATTTAAAATTTCCCAGCGCCATTTGTAAAAAGGGTAGCTGTGTTTCCAGAGAGTGCTCGCCTTTATATGCGCCATCAAAGGATCCAAAAAGTTTTATTGTATTGCGTAGCGCACTTGCCGGAGTCTCATCTGGGGTGCTGAGTAGTTTATCACAGGCATCCTGGTCAACAGGAATATTACCTAAAGGCGTCTTGAAATTTTTTACCTTTAAAACAGAGACGCCCCGAAAACGTTTTCCGCTCATAAAGTGACTGGCGGACAAGATTACGACTCTGTTAAATTCGCAACCTTTGATTGCGCTATATCCATAAGCTGCAACCTGACCAGAATATTGATAGCCTGCATGAGGAGCTATGATTGCGAATGGTTTGCCTTTTACGGATTGCTTGGGAACATTTTTGAAAAATGCGTTTATCTGATCTTTCAGGGCAACCTCGCTAGCCGGATAAAACCGCCCGGCTACCTGTGGTTCCCACACATCTGCAATTTCAGACTGGGCAAAAATAGCGGTTGATATACTAACCGTAATGAAAAAAGAGCAGCATGTTATAAATAATTTCATGACATCTTTCCTATTTAAATAGTTTTACGAGAAGAAAACTAACAATAAGAAGCACGACAAAAGCTATGGTAATTATATTAAAATACTTATCAATAAAACTTTTAATTTTGGGACCAAATAAATAAACAAGCCCGGCTACAATAAAAAATCTTCCAGAACGACTGATTGCCGAAGCGGTGATAAATGTCCAAATATTAATTTTACATACTCCGGCAGCAATCGTAAAGACCTTGTAAGGAATAGGAGTAAATCCTGCAATTGCAACTGCAATAAAGGCATTAGCATTATATCTATCTTTAACAAAGTTAAATTTGTCCGCAATGCCATAAAAATTGAGGATGGGCAGTCCTATATATTCGAACAGTTGATGTCCAATGAAATAGCCAAAACAACCTCCCAGCACAGAACCAACAGAACAGATGGCTGCATATTTGAAAGATTTTTTTGGTATACTGAATGCGAGCGCCATTAAAAGCACATCGGGCGGGATGGGAAAGAACGAAGATTCACAAAAGGCTAATGTAAAAAGGGCAATAGACCCATAAGGGGTATGCGCCCAATGTAATGTCCACGCATATAGTCTTCTGTGGATACCTGGTTTTTTTGTTTGTAATAATTCTAATTTTTCTGTGTGATTCATACGATTACTCTTGAAAATTATTAATTAAACAGAAACACCTCTGACAATTTTAAGTACAACAGACATGCGTGAAACAAAATCATGTGCTACGGAACTGTTTTAGCATAAGGAGGGATAGTAATAAATAAAAAAATTTCAACATATTAACAGTCGAAAGTCAAGAAGAATCCCTTGCGGATAAGATAGTTTTGTTTTGACAATAAAGAGCTTTTCGCTATAATAAAAAGGCTTAAAACCAAAAAAAAGGCAGGAAATTTATCATAAACGTTGAAATAAGAAGGTTTATAGCATTTTTCTGAGATATTGAAAGGTAAACAAACACTTGCGAAGCGATAAAATTACGAAAGGGATCGAACGTGTCCCTGCTCGGGCGCTTTTGTATGCAACCGGGTTGAATAAAGAAGATATGAGCAAGCCATTCATTGGCATTGCGAGCAGTTTTACCGATTTAATTCCTGGTCACGTACATATGCGCGCCCTGGAGAGGGCAATTGAAAAAGGCATACACGCAGGCGGCGGCGTTAGTTTTATTTTCGGCGTGCCAGGCATCTGTGATGGAATTGCAATGGGACACGAAGGAATGTATTACTCACTTGCTTCCAGGGACCTTATTGCAGATATTATTGAATGTGTGGTTAATGCCCATTGTCTCGATGGACTGATCATGCTAACAAACTGTGACAAAATTACTCCCGGCATGCTTATGGGCGCTGCCCGGTTAGATATACCAGGAATAGTGGTCACTGCTGGCCCCATGATTTCCGGCCGTCATAAAAAACAGAAGTTGTCATTGGTAAAAGATACCTTTGAGGCGGTGGGTCGAAGGAAAAAAGGCGAAATTACCGATGCCGAGCTCTCGTGTTTTGAAATGGAGGCATGTCCTGGTCCTGGTTCTTGTCAGGGGCTTTATACGGCAAATACCATGGCATGTGTTTCTGAAGCCTTGGGTATGTCGCTGCCCAGGTGTGCTGCTTCTCTTGCGATTTCTGCAGAAAAGGAAAGAATCGCTTATAAAAGCGGGCAGCAGGTGGTAGAACTTGTTAAAAAGGGTGTTACTGCACGGAATATCATGAATCGAAAGGCATTTGAGAATGCCATTATGGTTGATATGGCGCTTGGCGGTTCAACGAATTCGTGCTTGCACATTCCTGCTATTGCGAAGGAGGCCGGGGTAGAAGTTGACCTGAAGTTGATTGACGCCATAAGCGCCAAAACCCCACATATAACCAGTTTACAGCCCGGCGGCGATTATTTGTTGGAGGATTTGTATTATGCCGGTGGTATTCCTGCTGTTATGAAACGTTTGTGTAACGATTTAAACGATAATCCAACGGTCTGCGGGCTAAGTATTAAGGAAATTGCACAAGCTGCCGAAGTTGGCGATGAAGAAGTAATTCGCGCTAAAGAAAATGCTTATCATAAAGAAGGTGGAATTGCTATTCTTTATGGAAATTTAGCCCCCAATGGTTCTGTGGTTAAACAGACTGCGGTATCCAGCGCTATGATGAAGTTTCGTGGGGTTGCCAAGGTGTTTAACAGTGAAGAGGCTGCCATGAAAGCTATTATGGGCTTACAGATAGAGAAAGGCACTGTGGTTGTGATTCGGTATGAGGGACCACGCGGAGGGCCTGGAATGAGGGAGATGCTGGCGCCTACGGCTGCGCTTGTCGGAATGGGCTTAGGGGAGTCTGTGGCGCTCATCACCGATGGAAGATTTTCTGGCGGAACGCAAGGCCCCTGTATTGGACACGTATCTCCAGAGGCAATGGTAGGCGGTGCTATTGCATTGGTAGAAGACGGAGATGAAATAATTATCAATATCCCTGCAAGAAAATTAACGCTGAACATTGATGAAGAAGTGCTTGTAAAGCGCAGGGCAAAATGGACACAACCAAAACCAAGGGTAACGCAAGGATTATTAGCCCGTTACGCAAAATGTGTAACTTCTGCGGATAAAGGGGCAGTGCTCGTGGTAGAATAACGTTGCATTGTAAAATTTCCGGTAAAAATGCTACCCGGTGGTGTAATGGTAACACTAGAGATTTTGGTTCTCTCATTGGAGGTTCGAGTCCTCCCCGGGTAGCCATTATATTTTATAGATAAGGAATACCTTTACAGTTCTTTGGTTTTCATGAACTACGATTGGTTGGTAATTTTATGGTATGTTGTGGTAAACTAATGACAGAAAGGTGAAGTTTTACCATAGGAATATTGTCAAATATTGGTGAAATTACAGCAATTATTCTTGCCGCTGGAAAAGGGACGCGCATGCGTTCTCTAAGGCCCAAGGTAATGCATGAGGTATGTGGCACAACACTTGTCGAATGTGTTCTCGATGCTGTTTTTGATGCTGGTGTTTCACGCGTAATTATTGTTGTAGGCGATAAAAAAGAATTAATAGTTCCTACCCTTCGGGGAAAACCAGCTGAAATCGCAGAGCAATGCGAGCAATTAGGAACGGCGCATGCGGTTATGGCTGCCAGGCGTTTTTTGCCAGAGGTAAAGGGTGATGTTCTGATCCTGAATGGAGATGCTCCCCTGGTTAAGCCACAGACGTTAAAAAGACTTGTTGCTATGCACGCTGAAACTGATGCCGATGTAACGTTGGTGACGGCTCAGTTGGATAATCCGTATGGTTATGGAAGGATATCGAGGGATGCTCATGGAAGTATACGAGGAATTGTTGAGCAGGGCGAAGCCACACAAGACGAGCTGAATATCAGAGAGATTAATGCGGGTATCTATGTTTTCAAAACAACATCCCTTTTTGAAGGATTGGATGCAATTGTCCCTCACAATAAAAAAGGTGAGTTTTATTTAACTGATATTATCTCGATTTTTTACAATAACGGAAAGAAAATCGAGGGGTTTGCGAATGAGAATACTGCGGGGATATTAGGGATAAATACCCAACAAGAATTGGCAATAGTTAATCAGATCAGGCGTGATGAGATTTTACAGTCTTTTATGAATCAGGGTATAGCTATTGTAAATCCCTCAAATACTTTTATTGAAAATCACGTAGTGATTGGTGAGGGAACAACAATATATCCATTTACTTACATCTGTAAGAATGTGGTTATTGGCAAGCAATGTAGTATTGGGCCTTTTGCATATATCAAGGCAGATACAAAAATAGGGGATGATGTAGAAATGCAAAATAGTATAAGTGGAGAAGGTAGGGTTTTTCTAAAATAGAAGGATAAAATGGATAAAAAAAGAAGATTAGAAGAACTGGATCATTTAAAGATTTTTACCGGTAATGCGAACCCCGCCCTCGCAAATAAAATCTGTGCGCATTTAGCGATACAACTCGGAAATGCCTACGTGGGGCGTTTCCCAGACGGAGAGATTGATCTGAAGGTCAATGAAGACGTCCGTGGCGCTGATGTGTTTTTGGTACAACCGACATGTCCGCCCGTGAATGAAAATCTGACGGAATTGCTCGTATTTATAGATTGTCTCAGGCGGGCATCGGCTGCGCGGATCACGGCGGTATTGCCATATTATGGTTATGCAAGAAAAGACAGAAAAGATGAAGGTCGTGTGCCCATTACGGCAAAATTAGTAGCAAACCTTATTACCGAAGCAGGCGCCGACCGCGTGCTGACGGTCGATTTGCACGCTGCGCAAATCCAAGGTTTCTTTGATATTCCCGTAGACCATTTACTTGCATTTCCTGTGCTTTCGAAATATTTTGAAGGTTTGCTGTCTGATGATCTGGTAATTGTAACACCTGATGTCGGCGGCATTAAGCTCGCCAGGAATTATTCAAAGAAATTAGGCGTAAAACTGGCGATCGTTGATAAACGACGAGTAGGACCCGAAGAGACAGAAGTTGGGTTTGTAATTGGAGAGGTCGCGAATAAGAATGTGGTTATGATTGATGACTTAATCGCTACGGGAGGTTCTATTGCCCAGGCGGCAAATGTGCTTAAGGAAAAGGGCGCTAAAGATATTTATGTGGGTGCAACCCATCCTGTATTCTGTGGAGCGGCGATTGAGAAACTGGCCGCTGCGCCAATTAAAGAGATAATTGTAACAGATACCATACCATTGTCTGAAAAGGCAAGTAAGTTGGGTAATAAAATTAAGGTATTGTCAATTTCTGGACTCTTGGGCGACGCAATTATGAGAATTCACCGCCACGAATCTGTGAGTTCTCTCTTTGTTTAAAATATTTTTTAGGGAGCAGGTAGATGGAAATTTTAGATTTAAAGGCAGAAAAAAGAACAGCAGTAAGAAGTAAAGCAGTAAGGAAATTGAGAGATTGTGGTCAGGTGCCGGCTATATTATATGGTCACAAGCTGGACAATGTCATGCTTTCCGTGAAGGAGGATGAGTTTGGGCCTATTTTGCAGAGCCGGACAAGAATGGTGCTGTTGGCAATAGACAATAAAAAGGAATCCGCGCTTATAAAAGATGTTCAGTATGATAATATTACCGATCGCGTATTGCATGTGGATTTTTCGAGGATTAACTTGGATGAAAAGGTACGCATCCGGGTACAGCTCGAATTGGTAGGGGAATCTGTCGGTGTAAAAGATGGCGGTGTATTGACTCACACCATGAAAGAAATTGAAATAGAATGTCTTCCTACGGCAATTCCAGAAAAAATAAAAGTTGATATATCTGATTTGGGCAAGGGTAAGTCTGTCCACGTTAAGGAATTGCCGGTTGTAGAGGGCATTCAATATGTATCGGACGCCGATGCGGTTGTTGTGTCTGTGCATCGCCCTGCTGAGGAAAAGGTCGTGCCTGAAGAAGAACTCATGGCCGAACCTGAAGTTATTACCAGAAAACCAAAAGAAGGCGAGGAAGAAGCGGAGTCCGGGAAAAAGGCCTAAGCGTGTTTATGAAAATCATCGTTGGTCTTGGCAACCCCGGGGAAAAATATTTGAAGACGAGACACAATTTTGGTTTCATGGTTGCAGACAAGTTTGCACAGCAATTTGATACGAAGATTACCCAAAAGAAATTTCAGTCTTTCTTTTGTAAAATGGCAGTTGGACCGGAAGAAATTATCTTATTAAAACCACAGACATTCATGAATTTAAGCGGCGTTGCAGTTAGAGAAGTTGTAAATATGTATAAATGTGCGCTTCAGGATTTTATGATCATATGCGACGATCTGGACTTGCCTTTGGGTAAAATACGGGTCAGGCGCGAGGGGGGCTCTGGCGGACACCGTGGGTTAGAGTCTATTGCGAGTTGTCTGGGAAATACAGGTTTTCCTCGTATAAAGATGGGGATTGGGCGACCTTCTGTGGGGAGTCCAAGCGATTATGTGCTCTCTGTGTTTTCAAAGGAAGAAGAGCCCGTTGTGACGGAAGCGCTCGTAAAGGCTTGTCAGGCATTAAGCATCTGGATTTCTGAGGGAATTGAAACGTGTATGAATAAATTTAACCAACACATTTTTAAATAAATAATTTTGTACTATTTAAAGTAGGAGGAATGAAATTTTGAGGATGTATGAAGGGTTGTTTTTAATTGATAATGCGCACGCTAATATGGAATGGGATACCGTGGTTAAACATATCCAAGATATACTGCAAAAAAATGGCGCAGAAGTCCTAAAAACTGAAAAATGGGGCGAGAAGAAATTAGCATACAAGGTCAACGGGCACAAGCGTGGAACATATTTGATTATTCATTTTAATGCGAAAAATACTGTTCTTGTGACAATAAAACGGGATTTTCAGCTTTCTGATTATATAATCCGCTCGTTGATTGTGAAAGATGATAAAATCGAGGATGTCTCTCAGATAGGCATCATTGAAGGACCGCCAGAAAAAGAGGCTGAAAAGATACCAGAAATACCTGCTATAGAATTATTGGAAGAGAGCGTAGAACCCGTTAAAGCTACCGAAGGGGTATAGAGGTTTGGCGATCTGTCCGTATTTGAGAACAACAAGAAAAAAAGAGTTTTAGCGAGATACGTATAAAAAAGTTGTCGGTAAAGTTTTTAAAAAGGAGTAACGTATGGCGAGTCTAAACAAGGTGTTTCTCATGGGAAATCTTACTCGCGACCCGGAGCTTAGGTATACCCCGGCAGGATTGGCAGTTGCGAGTTTTGGCATTGCAATCAGTAGGTCGTGGACTGCTAAGACTGGAGAACAAAAAGAGGATGTGTGTTTTGTGGATGTTAGTATCTTCGGCCGCAGGGCAGAGGTAATCGGCGAGTATTTTAGCAAAGGGAATCCGATCTTTATTGAAGGCCGATTACAGTTCAATCAGTGGGAAACCAAAGACGGCCAAAAGCGCAGCACACTCAGGGTTGTTGCAGATAATTTCCAGTTTATTGGAGGTTTGGCAAAACGTCCTGCAGATGGCACAACGACCAAAGAAGGTACGCCGCCAGATATGGCTCCGGAAGATGTTAATCTTGATATTAGCAACGAAGAAATACCATTTTAGATTTATTTTGGAGGATTTTTGAGAGGATTAAACTAAATTATGTCTAGGAAAACACTCAATAAAACAAGCAAATGTCGGTTTTGCAGAATGGGAGTTGATGAGGTAAATTATAAAGACATTCAGAACCTGGTAAAACTTACCACAACTCAGGGAAAACTTTTTTCACGGAAGCGCTCTGGAAATTGTGCTCATCATCAGCATTCAGTGAAGATTTCTATTAAAAGGGCAAGATTTATGGGACTGCTTCCCTATGTTACTTAGGAGGTGCTATTCATGGAATTATTATTGAAAAAAAATGTAGATAAACTTGGCAGGGTCGGGGATGTTGTAAAGGTAAAAGACGGATATGCAAGGAATTATTTATTGCCAAGTGGTCTGGCAACCTATGTTTCTTCCGCCAACATGAAGCTGATTGAAAAAGAAAAGATAAAAATGGAATTGCAATTAAAGGAGGATCGCGAACGCTTGCAAGGCGTGTTGGAAAAGCTTTCTGGCTCTTCCTGCACAATTCCCGCAAGGGCAAATGAAGATGGCAGGCTTTTTGGTTCTGTTACACCTGTCCATATTGCTGAAGCGCTGGCAAAGGCAGGATTTCCTGTTGAACCGGAGACGATCAAGCTCGACAGTCCAATAAAAGTTTGCGGCGAGTTTGACGTAACAATCGCGTTGAATTTTGAAATGAAAACAAAATGCAGGGTTACGATTGTCAGAGATACAGTAAGCGAGTCGGAAAAGCTTGAATAGTTTCGCTTTTTGGGCAAAAACGTACTGTCAGAAAAGGATCGTCACGTGTTTTCATTATATATCCTTTCTGTCTGGATTATAAGGAATACCGATGGTTGCTGAGTCTATATTAGAGCGCACTTTGCCTCAAAGCACCGAGGCTGAAATGAGTGTTCTTGGTGCTATGCTTCTGGATAACGATGTTATTAGTCTTGTTATCCCGATACTGAATAAAAAGAGTTTTTATAAAACAGCGCACCAGGAATTATACCAAACCATTGTTGAATTGTATGATAAGGGACAGACGGTAGACCTTGTCGTTCTCAGAGAAGAGCTGAAGAAACGTTCTTTACTGGAAAAAGTGGGTGGTGTGGAGTACTTGCTGGAGTTAGAGGAAACCGTTCCAACAATTGGAAATGTTGAATTTTATGCGAACATCGTACGAGAAAAA
>JAHFOW010000261.1 GCA_023261465.1 Planctomycetota bacterium | reverse complement strand
GTTTTCCAGGAAATATCGTTCAAATATTTCAGCATAGCCCGCCGGTCAGTGAAAGCAGTTACAAAAACCAAACCAGCGGTCGATCCGGAGAACAATTCCTTCAATTCCTGCCTTCGCTTCGCTCGCAATGACAACGAGAACCCGACTTTTTGCACAGACTCTAAAGCCATGCGTTACCTGAGAAAAAATCTATTCATACCGGAGGGCGTCAATGGGATTCAATTTCGACGCCTTGCTCGCCGGATAATAACCAAAGAAGATACCAACCAGGTTGGAAAAAAGGAATGCGATGGCAATCGCTGGCGGAGATAATAACGAAGGCCAGCCGCCAAAATATGAAACCAGCCTCGATGCGACGATGCCAAAAATAACGCCAATGACTCCACCGATAGAACTGAGCACAATAGCTTCCGTCAGGAATTGCAAGAGGATATCTTTTTCCCGGGCGCCGACGGCCATTCTGATGCCGATTTCCCGTGTCCTTTCAGTGGTAGAGACGAGCATGATGTTCATAATACCTATCCCGCCGACAATCAGGGAAACTGATGCAATGCTTCCGAGGAGTATAGACATAGTGCGGCTTGTTTCCATAATCGTTGAGGCAAATTCTATCATACTGATAACGTTGAAATCATTTTCTTCATTTGGTTTTAAACGGTGACGTTGTCTTAACAGGGAGGCAATCTGCCCGATAGCCTCCGGTTGCGCCTCTGAAGAGATTGAAGAGGCAAAGATTGCACCGACATACGTAACACCCATAATTTTTCGTTGTACCGTCTTGAATGGCATGAGAACCACATCGTCCTGATCTTGCCCCATAGCAGATTGACCCTTGGCGCTCAATACCCCAATAACCCTGAAAGGCATATTGCTTACCCGAACCCATTTATTAACGGGGTCGAGCGTTCCAAAGAGGTTATCTACAACCGTTTTTCCCAGTACACAAACCTTTGACATGGTATTTACATCCTGTACACCGATAAATTTTCCGGATTCCAATGGCCAGTTTCGTATGATTTGATAATCCGGCACAACCCCCTGAATAGACGTTGCCCAATTCAAATTACCATACACAACCTGGGTAGTTGTTCGGATAGTTGAGGAAACGTAGTCAATTGCGCTGCATTCCTTTTCTATTGCAATGGCATCTTCCGGGGTCAGGGTAATGGGTCCTGTCGGAGATCCCTTAGCAGTTTTATGTGTAGTGCTTATGGGAACAACGAGAAGAACATTCGTGCCCATGCTCTCAATTTGCTTTTCAACCATAACCTTGGCGCCCTGTCCTATACTGACCATGGCAATTACAGCGCCTACGCCGATAACGATACCGAGGATTGTTAACGAAGACCGCAATTTATTCCTCATAATTGCGCGCAGGGCTATTCTAAAAAGGAGTGTCATAGGCGTAAGGGTACTTTTTTTATAACAAATTAAATTGTTGTTTCGAGATGTGTTTGAGCACCTTCCCATCTTTGAGAACAATAATCCTGCCAGCGTATCTGGCTATATCATTTTCATGGGTGACGAGCACGATGGTAATACCCATTTTCTGATTCAAATCCTGAAGCACATGCATAACCTCAACGCTGGTAGCGCTGTCAAGATTTCCGGTAGGCTCATCAGCAAGAAGGAGAGACGGGTTATTAATAATGGCCCGGGCAATAGCAACGCGCTGCTGCTGTCCGCCTGATAACTGATTGGGGTAGTGGTTTTCATGTTTCTCAAGGCCGAGCGTTTTCATAACCTGGCGGATTCTATCAATGTCTGTTTTAGAAAAATTTCTGCTGTAAATAAGTGGCATCTCAATATTTTCCAGTACGGTAGTGCGGCTTAGGAGGTTAAAACTCTGAAACACAAATCCAAGCTTTTTATTCCGGATATCGGCTAATTCGCCTTTGGAAAAGCCGGAGACGTCGATGCCTTCCAAATAATATTTTCCCCCCGATGGCCTGTCAAGGCAACCGAGAATATTCATGAGGGTAGATTTCCCTGAGCCGGACGCCCCCATAATGGCCACGTACTCGCCCCTTTTTATGGACAGGGCAATGCCATTTAAGGCGGTAAGCTGGACGTCTCCCATCTTGTATATTTTATAGACATCTTCCAGGAGTACGATATCGTCTGTTTTATGCATTTTTAATAACGGCCGCGCCACGGGACTTTTTGAGAGCCTTGTGATTTTGATTTGGAAGATGAAATTTCAGCAACCACCACCTCCTCTCCCTCGCGTATATCGCCTTCTGCAATGTGAGTAAAATTATCATCGCCTATCCCTAACCGGATCGGCACTTGTTTTAGTTTTTCATGATCTAATATCCAGATGTGGGTGCTCGACTTTTTGGAAAACTTCCTGTCAATAATCGCCTTTTTATTTGTTTCGCCTTTGGCGATTTCAGAGGGAGTGAAGCGGAGCGCGGCGTTGGATACCCGCAAGACATTTTCTGCCCTGCCAACCAGAATGGAAGTGTTTGCTGTCATGCCGGGTTTGAGCTTGAGTGACGAGTTGTCAACGCTGATTATCGTGTCGTAGGTCACAACATTTTGAAAGATAATCGGCGACATGCGGATCTCTGTGACCTTTCCGTCAAACATATCATCGGGAAAGGCGTCCACGGTAAACTTTGCATCCTGCCCTACCTTGACCATACCAATATCAGCCTCGTCAACCTTGGTATTCACCTGCATATGGACAAGGTCTTCGGCAAGGGTGTAGAGCGTGGGTGTCTGAAAACTCGATACCACCGTTTGCCCTACATCGACGTTCCTGGAGATTACCGTGCCGTTTAATGGAGAGACGATTACTGTATGTGCGAGGTCTGTTTTTACAATTTCCAAAGCGGCTTTGGCCTGCAATACCTGGGCATCCGCCAGCTTTTCATCTGCAATACTGGCTTCATACGTTGTCCGCGCTGCGTCAAGGTCATTTATTGATATTACCTTGCTTGCAAATAACCGTTTTGACCGCAGGTACGTACGCCGGTTATTTTTTGCGTTTACCCTTGCCTTTTC
>JAHFOW010000120.1 GCA_023261465.1 Planctomycetota bacterium | reverse complement strand
TATTCGTCAGCAGCTTCTTTAAAGCTTTTAGTGCCGCCGTACCCTATAGTACAGTCCTGATGTCCGAGTATGATTAAACGCTTTACATGATGCAATCGTAGGGAAATACCAAAACTGTTTAGTACGAGGTCTCTTGTTTTTGAATCTAAAAGGTTTTTTATAGAACCTGGTATAGAGATATAATCATAATTTCCCTTTAACCCCAATCGCTCATTTACAAATTCTTGCGTAGCGGATGTAAAGCGGAAGTCGGTGCAGGTAATAACCAAGGCATCGCACCAGTGAGTTTTTTCATCAAAGAATTTTGAATACTTTGGCGTTGAAGCTTGTTTAGAGTTTGAGGGATCATCTGTTGCCAGAGAAACGTTAATTGTTAACTTTAATACAAGAAAAGATACAATCAAAAAAAAGGCGCTGGCTCTGAAAATATTATGAACACACATTTTATTAATCATGTTTCCTTCCTAATATTCAAATAAATAAAATTATTCAGTCATACTAATATCTCTGTATCAGAGCAAATATCATTCCGTTGAGAGATTAATATTTAAGTGCTTTATTTAAAATGAGATATGAATTTATTCAGAACTTACAAACTAACGGTATGGGCACAATTGGTTTATTTAAACCAACTGTGCCTTATGAAAGGACTAAATTTTTTATTGAGATACTACTTAGGTTTTGATGTATCGGTACCTTTTGGTAAGTTTAGCGTCTCTTGTATTTGTTTAAATGTTTTTGAATCCACCTTCAATCGTCCCTTTGTATCAAGTACCCCAAGACGTGTCGCCATATCGTCGACATCGAGAAGATTCATATCGAGGCTGGAAATATTTATATCTGCAAGGTTCATATTGCGTGCAGCTTCCATAGCTACGAGGATGTCTCCACCCACGCCAGCCAATGCCTCACGCCTTAATCGTTCTCCCTCTGCCTGGGATTGTCTGATTAATAAATTACCTTCCGCAATTCTCTGCTTCTTATAAAGATCTGCTTCTGCCTTTTTCTGAATCAGATATTTATCGGCTTCTGCAAGAAGCTCTATTGTCCTTTTCGTGGTCTCAGCATCTAAAACAGTAATAGTTCTTTCTTTGTCTCCACCAATTTTCTGTGCGACTGCCTCCGTATCCGCATCGATTGTTTGTGTGATACCACGTTGCTCAGCGGCGAGGGCCTTTGATTTATTCAAAACATTGTCAAGTTCTGCTAATTTAATGTTCTTGATTTTTCTGTCAAGCTGCGGGTCAAATCTTAACTCCAATATCAGGACATCAATGACATTAACATGCCTGTAAGCTAACCTCTCGGTTAGCTGTATTTTAAACTCTTCCGCCCTCTTTCTCTTTTCTTCGGGGTTATACAAGTCACGCTCGACCATTCTACCAAGTACGCTTCGGGCAATATCACGCGTTTCGTTTTCTACAATTATTTTATACCTGTCACCAACGCCGATATCCTGACGTAACTTCCATGCGTTCCCCGTCTTGATTTGATACTTCACAATTAAATCGGCAGATACGTCATAGTCATCCGCTGTTCTGATGGCCGCTTCTTTACGCTCATCATGTCCCAGGTGGGAAGGATCTTTTGCCAGTTCGAGAGTTTGAACCGTAGTATCATAAAGGTCCCATTGGTCAATAGCTGAGATAGCCCTGTGCCAGCCAGGACCATAATCCTTTTGGACAATACCACGGGTTACACCCCATATACGTGTCCTTACGCCTACCTGATCAACACTAACTTTTATAACAAAGAATTTTATACCAATAATAAAAATGGCTGCAAATACAAAAATCCCTATGGGAATAACATATTTGGCTGTTAATTTTCCTATATGCATTTTCACCTCATTTATCGAATTCCTTACGCAATACGCTTTAAAACGTTTTTATCCCATAAAACTACATCTGTTTTCCGAAATTTTGTATTATGGAGATTTATCAGGACCTGGCTTTAACGGACTGACCAGGACAGCATCCGGCGGCTCCGGGAACATATAATCAATCTTTGGAGCATCCTCAATATATTTAAACCTCTGTATGCTTTGCGGTGTTTCTATACCTTGCCTGATAATAGGTGTACTTCTGACAATTGCCTGCTTTAGACGTTTTGCATACTCGAGTCTTACCATATTACGCCCGCCTTCACCTTCAAGCGCTCTTCTCAAGAGCAGAACACCTTCGGCTTCAGTCCTTACTGTGGCAAGAACAGCTTCTGATTCCTTGGCAAGTCTTTCAAATTCAGCATCTGCTTCAAATCTTAGACGTATATGATATGCGTCGGCGTCTTGTTTTTTTGCTTCCGCGCTACCTCTGGCATCCATTATGCGCTTGTCACATTCACCCTTAAACCGCGCAACTTCAACCTCCATTTTTTTGGTTTCTTCTACAACTACTTTACGCTGATTTTCCCTGGCGGCGGCAGCCCTGGTCTTCTGTTCTTCAACTTCCTTGTCTGCCAACCTGCGCTCCTGGATCTTTTCTGCGTATTCCCTGTAATAGCGGTAATCTGTCAGGTTTATGGACGAAACATAAAAGCCATGCGGGTCTAACATCTTGTTTATTTCCTCTCGCGCCTTCTGTGCTTTAATATCACGCTGCGAGGCAATGGGAAATGCGTCGAGCGTTAATTCTCCATAGCAGTAATAACAAATTGTCCTCGCATAATCGTAAAGCCATTTTGTTTTGTAAATATCGCCGACGCCAGAATTTTGAACGATATGTGTAGCAAAATCAGGCTTTAGCATGTATTGTATCTGAATATCTAATACTACGTCACCACCATCGATGGATTTTACGATAAGTGGATTACCTTGTGGATGTTTGTCATCAATCTCTGCCGATGTCATCTTCAGAACCTGCTCACGCTTATCCAAAATATATATATCTTGTATAAAAGGATAATAGAGCACAGCACCGGCACGATTGACGAGTTTTATACCACCTGTTAAATTATTAACAACTACAGCAACCTCGTCTGCTGCAATTTCTTTCCAGCTTAGTTCTTTGCCACCGTAAATACCCCCGAGTATGACTGATACAACAATTACACCAACGATAATTTTGCGATAAATATGGAAAGTTTGCAATTTAGGTCTGAAGTTTTTGTCCATAGTTATTCTTTTCTGGTCAACGTTAACGATTTAACACATAATCAACAAATAATTGGAAATTATTATAAAAGCCTGTCTCTGTAAGGTCAATAAAAAATTAAAAAACAAAAAAACACATTAGATTTAGTGTTAGTAAATGTTTTATAAATATTAATATTTATAGTGGTTTTTTCAATGAGATGTGTGTTTTTGTTTGAAGGCAAGGGAAGTACAAATTGCAAGATACGTTTCGCGAATGAAATGGAGGTGGTGTTGCTTTCCTGGCTATTGCCTTGTATCTGATAGGGTGTAATTCATCATAAAAGCTTTGTAGTTGGATGTTAATGTAAAATCAAAAACTGATTGATTTTTAGGAATAAAATTTGATATATTGTGTAAACGATACACTATTTTTCGATTTGCAGATACCTTTAGATGCGGTCGATAAGATAATTTTAATATTAAATAGAGAACCGTTATTAAATTATGATGGTTGTTTTGTATACGGTTACATTATGATGTAATAGCTGATAGAAAAATTTTCTTGAAACTTTTTGTTTTTCATTTATAATGTGTAGGCAAAATCTTTTCAATGAGCATTTAACTTGAGAAGATTCAAGGTCAAGGAGGAGGAGAAAGGAGGTTGCAAACACTGAATTTTAGTAGTGTTGTGATTTTTTTAATTTAAGTTTGGGTACTAATTTGTCCTAAATTAATGGGAGGAAAAAAAATGGAGAAAAGATTGTGGAAGACGTGTATTGGCGGTATCGCTACCGCAGTCTTCTGCGTTGCGACTTGTGCACAATCGTTTGGTGCTGAAGCCAAGTCTGTTGACGATATGGAGAAGGAGCTGAACGCTTTAAAGGCATCTGTTGCAAGTCTGACAGAACAGATTCAATCTGTTAAGCAGGATAAGGTTGCGACCTCTGCTCCTGCTAATTCTAAGGAAGAGATTGATGCTTTAAGGAGTGAGGTTCATTCCTTAAAAGAAGAGATGCAAACTGCGGCGGAGGGGGAGCAAACACTGAAGGCCGAGGATATTACCGGTAATGTTTATTCCGAATTTGCGAAAAAGGTAAAGCTCGGTGGACAAATCAGGACAAGGGCAGAGTATTCAAATGGATACTATAATGTCCCCACGGGTAACGCTACGCTTCCTGGACAAGACTTTAAGACAAGACATGCGAGCCAAAGCACCGATGATGATTATGTGCTTAACCAGGCAAGATTGTGGGCAGATGCCGACGTAAACGAACATTTAAGAGTTTTTATACAACTTCAAGATGCGCGTGTATTCGGATCTGAGGGTACTACTGTAGGATATGCAAATCCTGGGAATGAAAATAGTATTTTTGATCTTCACCAGGGATACTTTGATATTAAGAAGCTGTTTGAATTGCCTTTAACTGTCAGGGTTGGTCGTCAGGAGATTGTGTGGGGTGATCACAGGGTTATTGGCAATTTTGTTTGGTCTAACGTGGGCCGTGTCTTCGATGGTGGCAGGATTATGTGGGATACTGATGCCACTCACGCTGAGGTTTTTGCCGCAAGAGTAGACGAAAAAGGTTTTCTTGGTGATACCTCCACACCGGGTGACAAAAATGCCAATGAAAACTTATACGCTGCCCAGTATGCGTTCAAAAAGCTTGTACCCAGCGCATTGCTTGAGCTGATGTATATTCAGAAGAACGATCAGGATAGTGTAAGTAACAGTGCTGTTACAAATGGATTTGCTGCTCCAGGCGCTGGTACTGTCGTTATCCATGATATTGGCGCAAGAATTGACGGTAAGGTGCCAGATATGGATGCATGGGATTATACGGTTGAGGCTCATGGTCAGTTTGGTGATTATGCAGATCTTACCCAAAGAGCATACGCAGGAGCTGCCAGGACTGGTTATACTTTTAAAGACCTTAATTGGAAACCACGTTTCGGCGTAGAATATGATTATGCTTCGGGCGATCACAATCCAACAGATGGTAAGCATACGACATTTGATAACCTGTATCCGACAAATCACTGGCAGGGTAACTATGGTTTCGTTGATCTGCTTTCCTGGCAGAATTTGCACGATGCACGCGCTAATGTGAAGGTACAGCCAACGAACAAGCTTACTGCACAGGTTGATTATCATTATTACTGGCTGGCAAGCGCTAATGATGGCTGGTACCTCGCAAATGGTACTTCTGCATTTGGTCATCCGGGTGTTTCGAGCAGTAATAGTCTGGCCGATGAAATTGATTTGACGGTTGGATATGATTTGTATAAAAACGTGAAAATCCTAGCTGGATATTCTTTCTTTGATCCAAATGCATGGATTACTCAAACCGCTGGCGATCATATTAATACCCAGTGGGGATATTTGCAAACCACGGTTACTTTCTAATGATAAGTTAGCTAGTGCTGTGTGGTGTATTAAATTGAAAAATGGGTGTTGCAAGCGCAACACCCATTTTTTTTATTCTGAGAAGTTGATGTTATTGAAAGTCTTTTTCTGCCTAATTTATGTATGAACAAATATTATCCAACCTTTGATGAATTTAAACCTTTGGCAAATCGGGGAAATATTATACCCGTCTACCGGCAATTGTTTGCAGATACCCTCACTCCAGTTTCCGCATTTCAAAAAATTGAAGGTGCCAATGATCATGCCTTTCTGCTGGAGAGCGCTACGGGCGGTGAAAAGATTGCCAGATATTCTTTTCTTGGAACTGATACGTTTCAAGAATTTATCGCCTTCGGGAATCGGGTAGAAATAAAACGTGGTAATTCGGCCATAGAGGTCAAATACGCATCCGACCCCCTGGAATTGCTTGCCCGTGAAATGTCGGCCTTTACTCCCGTATTAATAAATGGTTTGCCTAAATTCTTCTGTTGTGCAGTCGGCTATGTAGGATATGATTCAATTCGTTATTTTGAACGCTTGCCTCATGTTCCGGACGATAATTTGCAACTTCCTGACATCCATGTGATGTTTTATAATACTATTATTATATTTGATCATCTCACGAAGACCATTAAGGTTGTTTGTACGGCTCTCATCAATAATAACCAAACAGAGGATATATATAATCAAACAATCGGCAAAATTGATCGGATTATTGAAAAACTCCGTACCCCCGTGACTTCGCTGAGTGACGATATTACGACAACGGGAGAGACTACTCTGCCATTTTCTTCTAATTTTGAAAAGTCAGATTTTTTTAACGCCGTTGAACATTGCAAAGAATATATCCGTGCGGGGGATATATTTCAGGTGGTTATTTCACAGCGTTTAAAAACACAGACGCAGGCGGATCCGTTTAATATTTATCGTATTTTACGAGTAATTAATCCTTCTCCCTATATGTTTTATCTCAAATTAGGCGACCTGCGGCTTATCGGTTCATCTCCCGAAGTAATGGTAAAAGTTGAAGACAGGAAAATTACGGTACGTCCAATTGCAGGCACGAGAAAGAGAGGAAAGGACGAGGTGGAAGACTCATCTTTGGAACACGAGTTGATTGCCGACCCCAAGGAACGCGCCGAACACATTATGCTCCTGGATTTAGGGAGAAATGACGTGGGAAGGGTCTCCCGGTACGGCAGCGTGCACATTGAAGAAAAGATGATCATTGAGCGTTATTCGCACGTAATGCATATTACATCCAGTGTTTGCGGAGTATTAAACGAAGGCAAAGACGCGTTTGATTCTTTAAGGGTATGTCTTCCAGCCGGAACTCTTTCCGGGGCGCCTAAAATAAGGGCAATGGAGATTATTGATGAAATTGAGCCAACAAAACGGGGCCCTTACGGAGGAGCGATTGGCTATTTTGATTTTTTTGGAAATATAAATACGTGTATTGCCATTCGGACGATAATTCTGAAGGGCAATGATGCTTATATTCAGGCTGGTGCGGGTATTGTGGCAGATTCCGTTCCTGAACGTGAGTACGAGGAAACTTTAAATAAAGCAAAAGGTCTTTTGAAGGCAATCGAACTTGCAGAAAAGATGAGGTAGGTATATGAGTTTTTCCAGAATCATGCAGATTATAGGGATTATCCTTGTGTTCAATGCCCTTTACTTTGGTATTGCAAGGGACTCAATGAAGACAGAGGTGTTATTCCTGTTTGTTGGCGGTATGATATTTTATGTTGGGCGAATGTTTGAAGGAACGCGGAAGTGAATTTCTTGATATTTTTTTGTAACACTTCATGTCTATGGTTTCATGGTATAGACAACCCCCTGAATCCCCCTTTATTAAGGGGGACTTAGCGAAATCCCCCTTAGAAAAGGGGGCAAGGGGGTTGTGATGCTGCATTTATTTCGAGTTGGCTGAAATGTTACCATTTTTTATGATATGCGATGGATTTTTTCTTTGATAATTTCCGCCGTGAATGTGTAAATCTCCACATCTCTTGATTTCCAGGCGTCTTCCGGTATGCCTGCCTTACTCCAGCAGCATTGTGACAGAAATTCCTCTTTACTCCATCCTGTTTCTGTAGCTACCTGTGGTAAGAAACAACCAATGGAATGTCCTTTTATAATATAAATACCGTGTTTGCCCAATTCAAAGTCGAGCGGGTTATGTATACGTTTTAGTGGAGAGAGAACGGATATCTCGATTTCCAGCAGATTCAATTCCGCCGATTTAATCCGGTTAAAATCAAATCGTGGATCTTCCATTGCTGACGATATTGCCATTTCAGAAACCAGGCTATACAGTGGTATATCGGAGGTGAATCTGCCAATACAACCGCGTAGGCGTCCGCACATTTTCAGAGTAACAAAAGCACCTTGCTTACCTTGCAAATCAGGGTGATTGCAGGAAATCGGCAGGATGGTTTCACGTTTTATTGCAACATCAACACTCTTCCGCGCAATGTCTAAAAGAATTTTTTTTGCCAGGTCATCCATGTTGTTGTTATGAATCAATTTCTAGAGCTTTTGTGCCTCGTGGAATACTTCTGCAGTAAACACAAAATATTCCATTCCGCCACTTTTCCATGCATCGGTAGGTAATCCAGCCTTCCGGCAGAGTTGGCTCAGTGTCTCATTTTTACTCCACCCTTGTTCTATAGCTACCTGCGGGAGAAACACGGCAGAAGCATGTCCCCTTTTGATAAGAATCCCTTCCCTTCCAACAACAAAATCGTCCGGCCCTTGTATCTTTTTGATTGGGCTCAGGACGGAAATTTCTATAGAAATATCAGATGTTTCCTGAGCTTTTACAGGATTAAATCTCCCATCGTGAGTAGAGGAGTTGATGGTGTTTTCAATTACAGCCCGCAGGAGAGATGTCTTCGGTATTATATACCCAATACAGCCGCGAAGGTTTCCGTGTTTTTTTAACGTAACAAATACTCCATAATTTTCCCTTAGCCTGGGTGTGATTGCAGGGTCTTCTGCGCATATCTTTGGGTAGTTCCCGTTTTTGGTATAGGTTTCCAGTGTATTTCTGGCAATTGTTAAAAGGGTTGTTTTTTCTTCGTTATTTAACTGAAAGACTGAATTGTTTTCTGTAGATTTTGTCCCGGGAATATATTGTCCGGATTTGATTTCAGGTCGTGTAAATAATATAGACGCATAGCTTACAGAAAAAGAGAAATTGTTCGCCTGATGTCCTGATGTGTCATACTTGAGAATCTCACCTTGTGCATCGTTGGGTAACAATTTTAAAAGCAGAGAGATGGGGATAATGCCACAGGCGTTAATCCCCGTTTCCTTTCTGTATACCCTGAGACCTTCAAAGTCTTTGGTAATGATTTTGTTAAATGCGCCATAATCAAGGGCCCTGATATTTTTCTCAATATCATTTTTGAAAGGGACATAACCATATCCTTCGCCGTAATGGGTAAAGTCGGAACTTATAACAATAATTGTTTTGTCGTCTATGATAGGCTTTATAACATTGGCTATCTTATCAAAGTCGTCTTCTGTTAAAATA
>JAHFOW010000260.1 GCA_023261465.1 Planctomycetota bacterium | reverse complement strand
CTTCGGTGAGCAGGATCTTTGCTCCTGTTTCTTTTGCAATTTCACGGCATTGATCAACGAGACCGGCAGCAGGCCAGTATTTTTTCGGAGCAGCGGCTCTGAAATCCATCCCCATCTTGGCAGCGCCGACCATCAGCGAATTGCCCATGTTGTAGCGGACATCCCCGCAATAACAAAAAGCCAGCTTATTTAACGGTTTATCGGAATGCTCCATCATGGTCATCAGGTCGGCGAGCACCTGTGTGGGATGAAATTCGTTGGTCAGTCCGTTCCAGACGGGAACGCCGGAATATTGCGCCAGCTCTTCCACGATAACCTGTCCATACCCGCGGTATTCGATGCCGTGATACATCCTCCCGAGCACGCGGGCGGTATCCTTCATCGTCTCTTTCTTGCCGATATGCGAGCCTTCGGGTCCAAGATAAGTGATGCATGCTCCCTGGTCATAAGCCGCGGATTCAAAGGCACAGCGGGTGCGGGTGGAGGCTTTTTCAAAGATCAGGGCAATGTTCTTCCCTTTGAGGTGTTGTTTTTCGTTACCATCATTTTTATCCTTCTTCAGCCTGATGGCGAGGTCGAGTAAGTACTTCAGTTCTTCAGGAGTAAAATCCAGTTCTTTCAGGAAACTCCGGTTTTTGAGATTGATTGGCATAATACTTTTGTATTTGATTTTCTGCAAAATTAAAAATTCAGGATATTCTTTCGTTTTTTTTAACCAGTAGAGTAGAGCGGGGAAGGGTTAAGCCTTCCCTGCCCCCTCATCAAACCGTACGTGCAGTTTTCCTGCATACGGCTTTCCTATAAACTTCTTCAATAGCGTTCACGAGCGAACCTCCAGATGTGCATACTTTGCAGGGTCTATCAAACCATATTTGGTAGACAGAACCTCAAAGGCATTATGTCCATATAGCCTGCATTTCCGTTGGCTCTTGCGATTATAGAACCGGTGAAGACTGTTGTATAGATAAAAACGTAATCGGCGTTTACTCATTGCTGGATAACTAACGCCTTTGATCTCAAAGTAATTTAGCCATCCTCGCATGATTGAGTTTAACCCTATTGCAACATCTTGTGCTTTGCAGTGTCCATGTGTTTTTAAGTATTCCTTTACTTTATCCCGGATTTTCTGTTCCGACTTTTTACTTGGCATGATGTTCCAATATTTGGTTTGTCTGCCTTTTATGTCTCTGTCGTAACGTATGGTAAACCCAAGAAAATTAAAGCTCTCTCTTCTTGCATCTATCTGCCGGGTTTTTGACTCATTCAGTGTTAAACCCATCCGATTTAGCAAGTTCTTTAGCTTATCGGTTATTTCTACCGGTAAAGTTTTCCCCATTAACACAAAATCATCCGCATACCGGATTATCCGTGTTCCGTATTTCCCAAACAGGCTCCGAGGATTGTTTATTATCCTATCTATCAAATGGAAATAAACATTTGCAAACAGGGGTGATATTACTCCGCCTTGTGGTGTTCCTGTACGATTATTCTTACCACTCTTGTATTGTCCATCCTCATAAACGGATACTTTTAACCATTTGTTGATCAGTCTTAGTATCCTTGGATCGGCTATACGTTCCTTCAGTGTTAATAGAAGTTTATCATGTGGTATCGTATCAAAGTACTTGCTCAGGTCGGCATCGTACACCGCTGTATTGCCTTGTTTTAAGTTCTCCTTAATCGCCGCAATTGCATCTTTTGAACTGCGTTTTGGGCGAAATCCGTAAGAACTTTCCTCAAAATCTGCTTCAAATATCGGTTCAAGTATCATTTTGCATACTGTTTGTGCTATTCTGTCTTTTACGGTGGGTATTCCTAATGGGCGTTCTCCACCATTTGCTTTGAGAATCATAACACGTTTTACTGCCTGGGGCTGATAGGTCTGCTTTCGCAGTTCTTCCCCAAGTTCTTTCAGATAAGATTCTATTCCGTATTTTTCTACGTCTGGTATGGACACTCCATCAACACCCGAAGTTCCTTCGTTTGCTTTGACTTGTTTCCATGCTTCCCGCATCATATACGGTATAAACATCTTATCGTACAGCACATAAAATTTATACCTTCGCTCTTGTTTGGCTTTCTGATATAGTTTCTCCTGTAATGTTAGTACTCTTTCTGCATCCGGTATCTCGCTTCGCCGCCTTTTAAACAGCTCACCTTGTCCTTCTGCTCCAACTCTTTCCTGACTCATCACTGTCAATTCTGTTTAGTTAACATTCTTTAAAACTTCGTTTATAGTAATGCTCCTTCGCTCCTCCCGCTTTTACCTTTTCGGGTATCTTCACTACTATGAGCATATCCGACTCCCTCAGCAATATGTGGACTTCACATCCTGTTAGGGTCTCCCACGTTCATGCGCTACCTTCATGCTACACGCAACATCATTTTACTCCGGGTACCTGCCAATGTGCTTGTTACCGTTTCTTCCATTGACATATCAGGTTTCACCACCTTTGGGAGTCTGACCGATACCATTTGAGTCACGAAGCCTTACTGATGCAGCTTATAACATCGTGTCGCCTGAGCTTCACTACTCCTGTTTCCAATAAGTCGTGTCAGGTGTACTTCAATCCGAACGGCAAATTTGATTGCATGGTTCTTTCATCCATGTAGGTATTTAATTTATATTTACGCACGCCTCGTGGCGCACCAAAGGACTCAAAGTGCAACACGAAGGTCTCAAAGAGTAATCATTTCCCTGCCTTGCCGGCAGGCAGGCTTTGTGTTACTTTGTGAAGAACTTAGTGCCCTTTGTGTTTATAATCACACCCAATACCCGTATTCTGTAATTTTTAATTTTTAATTAATTTCGATAACCTGGCATGTCAATCTCTTGAAAATTAACTACCTTTGAATGATCAAATGTACAATGCAATGAGAATAATAACTTCTCTGACTGTACTCATTGCCTTTGCTGCTTTCATAACAGTACCTGTCACCTTATTCCCCGCTTCAAAAAAAACAGTCACCTCTCTAAACACTCAAACCGGCTTCATCGAGAACAAGGGCCAGATCATTGACCAG
>JAHFOW010000259.1 GCA_023261465.1 Planctomycetota bacterium | reverse complement strand
CGAAAACAGACTCTGAAGAACTCAGGCGGATGCATTTTGATAAAAAAAATACGCCTACCATGGGAGGTGTTATTGTCATTGTTGCCATCCTGGTTGCAACGCTGATGTGGTGTAATGTCTATAATGGATTCATTCTCTTGTTGCTCTTTACCCTGGTATGGTATGGCGTCATTGGATTTATTGACGACTATATCAAGCTTACCCAGAAGAATGCGCAGGGTTTAAGCGGTGTATCAAAGTTAGTATTGCAGTCTGCGTTGGGACTCATAATAGGATTGGTTTTGTATTTCCACTTTCATAAGTATTCATGGGGCACACAACTATCAGTACCGTTGGTAAAAGATTTTAAACCTGATCTGGGTCCCTTTTACATACTGGCTATTGCCTTTTTTATTGTGGGAATGTCAAATGCCGTAAATCTTACCGATGGTCTGGATGGCCTGGCAATGGGGTGCAGCGTTATTGCGGGGATAGCCTTTGTTGGAATTGCCTGTGTTTCCGGCAGGGTTGATTTGAGTAACTCGCTGAAAATTCCTCCTGTTCCCGGAAGCGGCGAATTAAGTGTATTTTGCGCTGTGGTTGTAGGGGGTGGTCTGGGATTCCTGTGGTTTAATTGCTTTCCTGCGCAAGTATTTATGGGCGATACAGGTTCGTTAACGTTGGGTGGTGTTTTAGGGTTAATATCCATTATTGTTAAACAGGAATTACTGATGGTCATTATTGGGGGTGTTTTTGTCGCAGAGGCGGTTTCTGTGCTCATGCAACGTTATTACTATAAATTGACAAAAAAGAGGATTTTTCGTTGCGCGCCCTTGCATCATCATTTCCAGTTTAAAGGATGGCCTGAGACAAAGATCACCCACAGATTTTTAATGGTTGCTTTCCTGTTAGCAATTTTTGGACTTGCAATACATTTTGGGGCGTACGGATGAAAGTGAAATCGTGGCATTTTCTTATTTATATTGTGGTTGCGCTCCTGGGCTTCAGTATTGTCACGGTATACAGTACAGATACAGCTGCCTTTGGCGCAAATTCCAGAGTGCATCAGGGTGTTTCTCTTCAGTTTACGAAACATCTTCTCTGGGTCTTATTAGGTTCCGGGTTGATGATTGTCATGGCGAAGGTTGACTACCGCCATTTGCAGAGACTCAGCGTACCAATTCTTGTGGTATCTCTGTTTTCTCTTGTGCTTGTATTAATACCCGGTGTTGGAACGGTTACTAACGGGGCCAGAAGATGGATTCGATTCGGGAGTATAATGGGTGTACAGCCCTCAGAATTTGCCAAATTAGCGGTTGTCATATTTATTTCTGGCTATATTGCAAAAAACCAGCATCGAATGTCGGAGTTCAAGCGGGGCTTCTTATTGCCGATCTGTATTGCTGCAGGAACAAGCATATTGATCATCAAAGAGCCTGATTTTGGGACATCGGCTATTATCATTGCAGTATCCTTAATCATGCTGATTATTGGCGGAATAAGGATGATCTATGTGTTGTTTACCTCATTGGCTGCCATGCCTCTCATTTATGAAATTGTGTTTAGCAGTTCATACAGGCTCAGGCGGTGGTTGGCGTTTTTAAATCCATGGGCAGATCCTTCCGGCGCAGGGTACCACATCATTCAATCATGGATAGCTCTGGGATCCGGTGGTCTTACAGGGTTGGGAATTGGAGAGAGTAAACAAAAGCTGTTTTTCCTGCCGGAAAGTAATAGTGATTTTATATTCACCATTATAGGTGAGGAATTTGGGTATCTTGGGGTGGTAGCGATTATATGCCTTTTCCTCTTGTTAATGTGGCAGGGATTAAGGATTGTCCACGCAACAAAGGATATATTTGGTTTTTTTTTGGGACTTGGAATTACGCTCATGTTTGGCTTACAGGCAATTATTAATATTGCCGTTGTTTCCGGCGCTTTACCGACAAAAGGCATCCCTTTGCCATTTGTGAGCGCTGGAGGTTCATCTTTGCTCTTTTCGATGATGGGGATTGGCATATTGATTAACATTGCACGATTATCTGAGACATTGAAGACGGAGAATGAAGTTCATGTTGATGCAAAAGAATTGGGCGATAATATTGTGCATGAACAGTCGCCGGTAAAACTCTGGCACAAAATTATGCACAAAGTAGCAGACTTTTCCTGGTGATGGTGAAAAAGTGACACAAAATATTGAATTGTATACAAAAACAAACCAAAGAGGACAGGGAGATAAATGCAGCATTTATTCCAATCCTCACAGGATAGATTTTCATAATATTATGGAGAAAAGGAGAAGTAAAATGAAAGTAGTTTTTGCGGGAGGCGGGACTGGCGGTCATTTAATGGTTGGATTGAGTATTGCCGAAGAGGTACGTATAAGGTTTCATCAGGCGGAGATTGTTTTTTTTGGAACAGATAAAAAGTTTGAAAAGCGATGCGTTGAGCAACGGGGGTTCAAATTCCGGCAAATGCATTCAGGAAAATGGGAGAGATCGTATAAGGGTATGTTTGCTTTTACCAGCTCAATGTTTACAGGTGTTATCGAATCCCTTATTGCCTTAAAAAAAATAAATCCTGATATTATTGTTGGTCTGGGAGGATATGCATCGGTTGCTCCCATTGTTGCAGCAAAATTACTGGGTTTTCCATCCGTATTGCTTGAGCAGAATGTTATCCCGGGAAAGGCAAACCGTTTTTTATCCCGGTGGGTTGATGAGGTGTATTGTCATTGGCGGGGTTCTATAAAATGGCTTGATAAGGCAAAAGTTGTCCGTGTTACCGGCACGCCGATTCGTAAGGACGTCTTATGCGGCCAGAGACAGCGTTCTGCGGAAAAGTTCGGATTAAATCCTTCCAAAAAGACAATACTGATTACTGGCGGCAGTCAGGGCGCACAATCAATCAATGAAGTTATTCTAAGGTGTTTACCAAAATTGGAACAACGGTCAAACGAAGTGCAAATAATTCACATTACCGGTGAACGAGATTATGAAAAGGCAAAAGCAACGTATCAGCAGATGAAAATTGATTCGTTTGTATGTGGTTTTTTAGATGATATGGGGGCT
>JAHFOW010000119.1:6591-9125 GCA_023261465.1 Planctomycetota bacterium | reverse complement strand
TGGCTTTATAACAGTACAAGATTCAATGCAGGGTGGGACTTGCAGCAACAGGCAGTTATTGATCGATTGGTGGAAGCAGAGATACAGCTTTTCAAGAGTTATGAAGATACGAGGTTACCCTTTACCTTTGCAGGGTATATCCTTGACTCATCAAGGCTCACGGGTGACTTTTATATTTTAGAGAATGGGGCTGACAAGGCGGTTACGCTGGCCTATTGGATGGGTGCTGACTCTGGTTTGATACATGACGGTATTACCCATGAGTACGCAACATATACAGAAGGAATGTTAGCCTATTTTAAGAAGTTAAATGCGCGCATGAAACAGGAATTCCCTGATGCAAAATGGGTATTGACCCCCTGGGTAATATACAATGAAAATAGTAGTGATGAATGGGTAAACCAGATAAAAAACAGACTGGATAAGGACGAATTGACTCCAAGCATGATATCCCAGGAATCACCACTCAGTACCGCATTTGTAGATGATAGCCGAAATTTTAATTCGGGCGTAAACCTTACGAAGAGCATGGTGGGTAGTAATCAACTCGTAAAGACTGATGAGTATTCTAATCGTCTCTTTGCGGCAAAGGCCGGCATCAACGGTGCATGGTATAATTGGTTCGGGCGGTTTGGGAATGACCCAATGAACTTTAACAGTATCACAAAGGTTTATCCTATGCACAAATTTATTCGATGCATACCAGGGTGGGATAATTTGAATAACGTCCCCCTTGTCAGCCGGGTATGGGATGGAAGTGTGTACCAGAGTCCGAATAGTTATGTAAGCAGTGATGTCATATATTCACGTCACCCTAAAACAGGGAAACTATTCGTTGTGTTTTTAACGAACAGTGGTGTTGTTAGAATCAATGATGGTGAGACAATAACCAATGTGAGTCGTGTGGATGGTTATTTTATGCAATCTGCGGATGGTAGCGGGGACGTTGATATAACAGGTAATGAAATACGATTAAAGAGTAGTATTAGTATTGCAGTGGATACAAGCAATGGGCAGGTTATGGGAAATGGGTACATTTTTACCTTATCGACCAGTAAGGGTGTCCCCTCGGTAACAACAGGCCTCACAACAAATATAAAATCAGATACAGCAACATTGAATGGTACAGTAAATGCCAATGGTTTACCAACTTCGGTATGGTTTGAATATGGAATGAAGAGTGTTACGTATGATAATAAAACAGTAGTTCAGCAGGTTACAGGGTCAGATGATACGGCGGTTAGTAATGATCTAACACAACTGTTATCTGGTAAGACATATTATTACAGAATTGTTGGTCAAAATGATAAGGGAATTGTCTATGGGAGTGAAAAGACATTTCAAACCCCTGATGTTGTCCCGCCAATATGTACGATATTAATAAATAATAACAGCGCGTATACAAATATTAAAAACGTTATTCTTAATATCTCGGCGACCGACAATAAGGGCGTGACGGGTTATTATGTTTCAACAAGTCCTACCGTACCATTGCCAACCGCTACGGGATGGATAGCCGTAACATCAACAGATTCATTTAGCCTTAATAAATCATATACCTTGAGTAGTGGTACAGGGATCAAGACGGTATATCTCTGGTGTAAAGATGCTGCCGGAAATGTGTCAAATACTGCAAGTGACACGATTAAGATTGATTCCATTGCGCCGGTAATAGCCATATTGAGTCCTACGTCTGAAGGTGCTTATACAACTAATGATAGTGTGATAAATCTGGGCGGGAGCGCCTCAGATGGCGATAGTGGAATAAGTAACGTAATATGGAGCAGTAATAAAGGGGGAGGTGGTGTGGCCATTGGCACTACAGATTGGACGATTTCCGACATAAGTCTGACCGTTGGCGACATGGTGATAACAGTGACGGCGAAAGATGCTGCGGGCAATACCGGCACTGCAACGATTGCCGTTACCTATAATGGAGCTCCCACAGCCGTAACAATATCAGCATCGGATGTGACGGCTGAGTCAGCGCGATTGAATGGGACGGTCAATGCGGGTGGATTAGTCACAACGGCATGGTTCGAGTATGGAACGGAGAGCGGGGTATATGACAAGACCACGCCAGAGCAAAGCGTGAGCGGTATAACAGAAAAAGCGGTAAGTGAAGGCATAACAGGATTAACGCAAGGCAAGATGTATTATTACAAGTTGGTGGCAAAGAATAGTGCGGGGACGAAAGAGGGGAGTGAAATGACGGTGAAGACGTTGGACACAACAATCCCCGTGGGTTCTGTAGTTATAAAGGGTGGTGATGAGTATACCAATGCGACGGGTGTGACCTTAGGTCTCACTGCGACAGATAACGTGGGAGTGACGGGATATTACATTTCAATGAGTGATGTGAAGCCGGCAGCGACAGCGGAAGGCTGGACGACAGTTACTGCCACGTCAGGCTATAATGAAAGCGTTGTGTTTACCCTCAGCAGTGGTGATGAAAAGAAGACAGTAAACGTATGGTATAAGGATGAATCAGGGAATATATCAGATACCGCAAGTGACTCAATTGTATTGGATAC
>JAHFOW010000119.1:0-6309 GCA_023261465.1 Planctomycetota bacterium | reverse complement strand
TCCCACAGCCGTAACAGTATCAGCGTCGGATGTGAAGGCTGAGTCAGCGCGATTGAATGGGACGGTCAATGCGGGTGGATTAGTCACAACGGCATGGTTCGAGTATGGAACGGAGAGCGGGGTATATGACAAGACCACGCCAGAGCAAAGCGTGAGCGGTATAACAGAAAAAGCGGTAAGTGAAGGCATAACAGGATTAACGCAAGGCAAGATGTATTATTACAAGTTGGTGGCAAAGAATAGTGCGGGGACGAAAGAGGGGAGTGAAATGACGGTGAAGACGTTGGACACAACAATCCCCGTGGGTTCTGTAGTTATAAAGGGTGGTGATGAGTATACCAATGCGACGGGTGTGACCTTAGGTCTCACTGCGACAGATAACGTGGGAGTGACGGGATATTACATTTCAATGAGTGATGTGAAGCCGGCAGCGACAGCGGAAGGCTGGACGACAGTTACTGCCACGTCAGGCTATAATGAAAGCGTTGTGTTTACCCTCAGCAGTGGTGATGAAAAGAAGACGGTAAACGTATGGTATAAGGATGAATCAGGGAATATATCAGATACCGCAAGTGACTCAATTGTATTGGATACAAAGGCGCCGGTCGTAACCATTATGAATCCAACATCAGAGGCCACCTATATAACAACGGCGGGTACGATAAACCTGGGTGGTAATGCGACCGATAGCGGAAGTGGTATAAGTAGTGTGGTGTGGAGTAGTGATAAAGGGGCAAGTGGTGTTGCAGGGGGCACGACGAGTTGGACGATTTCCGGGATAAGTTTAACACTTGGCGATACGGTGGTAACAGTGACGGCGAAGGATGCTGCGGGCAATACCGGATCATCAATGATTATTGTTAAATACGGCACAGCGCCAGTGGTGGCAACGGCCTCGGCCACAAATGTGACATCAAATTCAGCTACTTTAAATGGTGTGGCGAACGCTGGTGGATTGTCAACGACGACATGGTTTGAGTATGGAACCGCGACGGGAACATATAATACTACTACTCCAACACAGGTTATTAGTGGACTAAATGATGTAGCAGTAAATGCTGATATAACAGGATTATTGCAAAGTAAGGGGTACTATTACCGGATAGTAGCCCAAAACATTGCGGGAACTGTTTATGGAAGTGAAATGACATTGAAAACATTAGATATTACCCCCCCCCAGGGTTCGATCGTTATCAACGGTGGAGATGCCTACACTAACTCTACAGCAGTGAAAGTAAGTTTATTGGCAACTGATAATGAAGGTATTACGGGGTATTATTTTTCCGTGAATAATGTAACACCATCAGCGACAGCAGAAGGATGGACAAACGTTACGCCTTCACCTTCTTATAGCGCAAGTGCTTTATACACGTTAGGCAGTGGGGATGGAATAAAAACGCTGTATGTCTGGTATAAGGACGCCGCCGGGAATATATCTGGTGCCGTCAGCGATTCTATTAATCTGGATACAACAGCGCCTGTGGTGGCCATTGCGAGTCCTGTTTCAGGTGACACGTATTCAACTACATCAGTTTTGATAAATCTTGGCGGCAGCGCTTCGGATGGTAGAAGCGGGATAAGTCGTGTTATATGGAGTACTGACAAGGGTAGTAGTGGTCTGGCAAGTGGCACCACGAATTGGACAGTTGCAGGGGTAAGTCTGGGAAGTGGAAATACGGTTATTACCGTAACGGCAACAGATGGTGCAGGCAATACAGGAACAGATACTCTTACGGTAAGTGTTTCTGTAGCCGGCTTGACCAATGGATTAAAGGCTTTTTATAACTTTGACGAGGGAAGTGGTAAAACTGCATTTGATACTTCAGGGTATGCGAATAATGGAATTATAAGTGGTGCAACATGGACAACGGGTAAAATTAAAGGTGGATTAAAATTTAATGGAACAAGCAGTTATGTATCTATACCTCCTGTAAATTCAGATGAGGTATCCTTTTCTGCATGGTTTTATAAAAATGCGAAGGATGCAATAAACAGTGATGCAATGATAGGGGGGTGGTTCTGGAGTTCAAATGTCCAGTCTCAAGAAGGTTTTGATGTGCGATTTTCTCCTGCTGCTCCTGATACCTTGGAATTTGCCCTTATAACGAAAAGTGCGGCTGGAACAAGGGCAATGAAGACGGCAAGATACAAGTTTGTGAATTCGGTAGGTAGTTGGTTCCATGCCGCAGGTATATATAATAAGAGTACCGGTGAACAAAAACTCTATATCAATGGACAATTAGCAAACACCCAGCTACATCCCGCAGGAAATACCATAGTGCCTTTGAAGAGTTATCCTGATATGAGAATAGGACATTCAAGGGTTAACAACGGGTATTTTAACGGCACTATAGATGAGGTGCGTTTTTATAACAGGGCATTGACCAATCAGGAAGTTGTTGACCTGTATAATGCTAGATAATGACCCGTAAAACAGAGGCATCTTTATAATAACATTCGTAATAGCATCCTATCTGGATAAGACACACATACCATGAATATGTACGATGCAACCACCGTATTTGCTGCCTTAAGGAGCTTGTTTTACAAAGCTGCCTGTCCCAACGTATTATTTTATGAGAGGACAAGATAAAATAGTACGGTAAAAAAGGATGATGATTTTCCTCAGCGAACGGCACGTACATAGTTATTGTTGTTGCTGATGTCGTTGTTGTTGCAATTACCGTTGTTGAAATTGACAACCCAGGGGCGAGAAGCGCCTTTGCCCCGGAACTTATGGCCCGCAACAAAAAGCCCGCAAACAATCTAAGCCCATGCATCGGGATAAGATTGCCGGATATGATATACCCATATCCTCCAACTATAGAGGTGTCCGGGGTGCACAATCATCTAATCAGCACGCTCCTCTACCTTCAGAGACCGAAAGGAGGATTCTGGCTGTCCACCTGTCCTGACCGATTTTAACCAGCCCTCATTCTGTTTACACAGATTCACCACCTCGTTAATGCTGTATTGATAGTAATTGAAATTGGGAAACGACTTCAAATCCGTGCAGAGCCGAATGGTTAGCTTCAGATCTTCCAGCCGTTCACGGAGTTGTTCCAGAATCGGCGCTTTGCTTGAACTGTTATTTGCGCGCCGGATAAGCTGTAACGATTTCCGTGATAACTGACGCAGCTCTGAGCCAACCGTATATTTATGGTAACGGCTGAAGCTGCGCACGATGTTTTCAAAATACAGCGTGAGATCGTAAGCCTTTTTGTGAATGGGCAAATGTACCAATTGCGCCATTCAAACCTCCATTTCCCAATATTTTGTCAATAATAGCCTGTAAAAATTTGATTTTCTGTCGACATAATCTTGATACAAAAATACTACTCACCTTAATCCTCTCCCATAAGGGGCATAGGCGTTAATTCAAAATGACGTATCAATTTAACCGTGTATTGAATAACAAATATTGAACAAGGAATTTCGAATTATGAGGTTTTCTTATCCTCCTTTTGTTTCGCTGTTTTTACGCTTGTTACAAAAAGCGAATGAGTTGTCCGGCAATGTGATTTCCCGCCCTGGTTTTTGGCAAGGATTCAGCTGTACGAATAATTCAGACTGAAAAATCTATTAAGCATTCTTCAAGATCAAATATTCTATTATTCTTCGAAATTCGATATTGGAATTCTCATAAAAAGTAATAGCTCTTTCCCAACCTGACAACTAAATAGCAAAGATAAGTTAGCGCTTATTCCCACAAGGGGCGAGTAAACTTTCCCTCCCTCAATGGGAAGGATTAAGGGAGGGTGATATATTTGCATGCCCTTTTGTGAGCCATTGGCTCATGTGGGTTTACTCTGTAAAAACTTCTATACTTTGTAATTTGTTTTACCTTCAAAATTATTTCTTCGTGCCCTTCATGTTCTTTGTGGTTACAATCTTTTTGGTTCTTGTGAAAATTTCTTAAAAAGGTTGGTTTCTTCCAAAAAGGATTTTAACATTTTGGCAAATAATAATCTAAGGAAAACAGGAACGATAGAAAAGATAAAAAATAATTCTTAACAAATGTCATTGCGAAGAACGGAGTGACTAAGCAATCTCTCGTATTGAAAAGACTTGAATTTGTTTTAAAAGTTTTGCTATTATGAGTAATATTATGAGCAAATCATTATTTTTTACAGATAGTACAATCTCCCTCTTTGTACGGGCTCTTATCCTGTCCTCTTTTATGAAAGGCTGCATTCTCATGGACAATGCAAAGGCAAATGAACATAATACACCACCAACATCCCGGTCAGATTCAAAAATATCCCACAAGAGGAAACCTAACCACCTTATCAATGAAAAAAGCCCTTATCTCCAACAACATGCCTATAACCCCGTAGATTGGTATCCTTGGGGAAAAGAGGCATTTCAGAAGGCTGTGAGGGAAAACAAGCCTATCTTCCTTTCTATTGGTTACTCAACCTGCCACTGGTGTCACGTTATGGAACATGAATCGTTTGAGGATGACGAAGTGGCGAAACTATTAAATGAAAATTTTGTGTCTATTAAGGTCGATAGAGAAGAACGTCCGGATATAGATACTATTTACATGGCCGTATGCCAGGCAATGACGAATAGCGGCGGATGGCCGCTCAATTTATTCCTGACGTCTGACAAAAAGCCTTTTTATGCAGGCACTTACTTTCCAAAAACAGAGCGGTATGGAAATCCGGGACTTATTGCCATTCTTCAGCAAATATCAAACCTCTGGAAAACAAACAAGGAGAGCGTTATTGCTTCAAGTGACCAGGTAACGCATACCCTGCAATCCATGTCAAGTACAACACCAGGCGAAATTTTAACACGGGAAACGTTACAACGCGCATACGAACACTTACGGGATAATTACGATTATCTTTACGGCGGATTCGGCTCATCGCCAAAATTTCCCACTCCTCATAATTACACCTTTCTTCTCCGGTGGTGGAAACAAAGCAAAGACCCTTTGGCGTTAGAGATTGTAGAAAAGTCACTCGATCGCATAGGGCACGGTGGGATATACGACCAGATTGGCGGCGGATTTCACCGGTATTCAACGGATGAATACTGGCTGGTCCCGCACTTTGAAAAAATGCTTTATGACCAGGCATTGCTTGCTATAGCTTACACGGAGGCATTTCAGGCAACGGGTAAACCGTTTTTTGCCGATATGGCGCGGGGTATTTTTACGTATGTCTTGCGTGACATGACATCACCCGAAGGCGGTTTCTATTCTGCTGAGGATGCCGATAGCGAGGGTATTGAGGGTAAATTTTACGTGTGGACGCTTGATGAAGTTATGCGTATTGTGGGAGAAGAAGAAGGTAAAATATTCTGTGATTATTATGATGTCTCAAAAGAAGGCAATTTTGAGGAGAAGAATATCCTTCATATCGATAAACCCCCCGATGCATTTGCCAAACTGGAAGGATTAAAGACCGAAGAACTCCAGAAACTCCTCGGCGCTGCGCGGGAAAAACTCTTTGCCGAACGGGAAAAACGCATCCATCCCCACAAGGACGATAAGATACTTACTTCGTGGAATGGTTTGATGATTGCCGCACTGGCAAAGGGTTCGCAGGCCCTGAACGAACCCAAATACGCCCAGGCAGCCATGCGTGCTGCAGAGTTCATTCTTAAGACACTGCGATTAAAAGATGGTACGCTCTTGCGCCGTTATCGACTTGGAGATGCCTCTATACCCGGATACCTGGATGATTACGCCTACTTTATCTGGGGCTTGATCGATCTCTACGAGGCTACGTTTGAAGTGAAATACCTCAAATTAGCACAGGAACTTAGTAGCGATATGATAAATAATTTTCGGGATGAAAAAGGCGGCGGTTTCTTCCTCAGCGGGAAGAAGAATGAGCAACTCATTGCGCCGACAAAAGAAATCTACGATGGCGCCACACCTTCGGGAAACTCGGTTGCCTTATTAAATATTTTACGACTCGGCCGCATGACAGGCAACACAGATTTGGAAAAAATGGCAGAACACCTTATCAAAACCTTTAGCGAAACAATAAACCAGTATCCTCTGGGATATACTCAATTCCTGTGCGCCCTGGATTTTGCGCTTGGACCCACAAAGGAGATTGTTATTGCAGGTGAGCCCGGCAAGGCTGATACCCAAAAAATACTCCAGGAAATAGGAAAGCGGTTTCTGCCCGGAAAGATACTATTATTACACCCTTTAAAAGATGCATCGTCCATTGAGGAAATTGCGAAATTCACAAAAGAACAGAAACCCATTAATGGAAAAGCGACTGTTTATATGTGTGAAAATTATGCATGTAAAGAGCCAACACATGATTTACAAAAGGTCATACA
>JAHFOW010000001.1 GCA_023261465.1 Planctomycetota bacterium | reverse complement strand
ACACAATACCTATCCTTCCATGGCGGTTGATGCTGCCCCATTTCCACTTGATTTTAGTAACGAAAAGCAATTGCGAGTGTTCGCAGGTTTTGTGCTGGGTAGCTCTTGTGTCATGAAAGCCCATGGATTCATTCAACACGACGTTCGATGGGGTGGGGCATGGGATGGTCTTGGAAGGCTCAATAAACCTGGCATGCTGAATGATTTAGTCCACTTTGAACTGGTTCCTTAGAGGAGATGGTGATGAGAAAGTTAAAACGTTATGCAAGAGAGAACCCTCACGCTGCCGTTGGATTTCCAGCATGGCTTTGCTTTATTAGCTTTATAGTCAATCTTGTTTACTTCGCAAAAGATGGTTTTCTGGATAAATTTGAGATGCAACAACTCCTCATTACCGCGGATGGTTTTGAAACCGTTGTATTATTTATAATAATGCTCGTACTACGTAAAAAAAAGAATTAAAATATAACCCTGTCAAACCAACAAATTTATTTTGTATTAAATAAACCACTAAAGGATTAGTGAGATGACTGGAAAACCAAAGCCAAAGCCTGAATACGTCACAGAAGGAAGTGGCAGGCCTTCAAAATTCACCCCTGAAAGACGCTCTGCGATAGTCGACGCCATTTCCCATCGCATTCCCTACGAGTATGCAGCCCTTGCAAACGGCATTGCCGAGAAAACTTTATACCTTTGGCTTGAGCTTGGAAGAGAGCATCAGGAAGCCGGAATTGATTCGGACTATTCATTTTTTCTACAGGATATAAAAAGAGCAGAGATGCAACGCATACGTGAACACAGCGATATGATAGCTGCAAAACCCGAGCGCTGGCAGGCCGATGCGTGGATTTTAGAGCGTCGATGGCATAAACATTTTGGTCCCAATGCACAACTTAATGAGCTTAACAAACGCCTGGAAATGCTTGAAACGGAGGGGTCAAAGAGTGACTCACAAGAGCCCTAGCAAAACAGCTGAGAAAGATATTTACGGCAAGCATGAGAAACATTTGCATGAGCCGGTAAAAAAGAAAATGAAAATACCTAGGCTAAAAGGAGAAAAATAATGGGTGCTAAATACGTATCAGACAAACCAGATGGATACTTATCTACTCGCAACAATGTGTATCTGGACCGTGAGCAAAAGCAACAGATACGCACTTTCGCAGAACAGGGTGCTTTGCGTAACCTGCCAGCTCAAAGTAAAGAGAATTACGGCAATAAGAAACCCTATTAGTCTAAATAAAAAGTTATAAGGACATAACATGAGCTTATTAACCTCTTTGATTATACCCGAGCTTGAAAAAGAATTAATGGAAGTTGAGCCCATCATTGCCTCCTTTCTGATTAAAAAGCTTAAGAAAGAAGCCGGTGAGCTTTTGCAGTGGATAGAATCTAAAGCGCATTTGGAATTAAAGAGCTTTGATAAGGATGATGAAGATGAAGCTTGAAAAATCCCTTAAGGAGAAATGCTGATGGCTAAACTGACAGCCGCCAAACGCAACAAGCTCCCTAAATCGGACTTTGGATTACCCGGTCGTGAAGCCTATCCGATGCCTGACCGTGCTCATGCAGCGAACGCGAAAGCCCGGGCAACACAGATGGAAAACAAGGGTAAGTTATCGTCTTCTGCGAAAGCCAAAATAGATGCCAAAGCTAATAAGATATTGGGTAAAGACAAAAAGAAATAAGGGATTGTATGACCGTTATTCGTAACACATGGATAGAGAAGGTCAAGAAGAAAAAGGCGCCTGAGACAGCCCCTGCTTATGAGTCTTATGCTTATAAGAATGACTTTGCAACACAGACTAAAAAGCCTGAGAAACGTCACACGCCATCACTTAAGGCAACAATGAATCGGACATTACGCGGAGTGCGTAAATAAATGCAATGTCGAAATTGTAAGTACCCGGACTCCCGCGTTGTTGAGACAACAAAGGATGACCGATGCAATCAAATATACAGACGACGAGAATGCGTTAAATGCGGTGTGCGCTTTACAACACAAGAAAATCTTCGAAGCACAGGGTATGGCCCCAATTACACAACGCCCGCTCCCAGAAGGATACTTGAAAAATGACACTGGGAGCATCAGGTATTGCAAAGCGCATATCACATATAGAAGAGTCCAGGCGACGTGGAACCGAGCGCCAGATTACTATCGATGATACAAGGATGACGATACATGCAAGAGACCAGGACAAGATATACGTCCCAACTAACACTGGCCATGTGGCTCATGATGACGATAGCTTTGTGCGTGTCATTATGGGGCCTTACGGAAGCGGTAAGTCAACGTGGGCAGCAACAGAGATTGTTAGAAGAGCTGCTGAAATGCCCCGTTGGTATGCTAACCGAAGGCGAAGTCGATGGGGAATTGTACGAAACACCAGTGGTGAACTAAGCACAACTACCCTTGCAACCTGGCTTTCATGGTTTGAAGATTTAGGGGATGTGCGCAAACGGCAAAAGCCTATCCTCACTTATGAGCACTCGTTTAACGATGGCTTTGGTATTGTAGAGCTTGAGCTTCTGTTTATCGCATTAGACAGGCCAGAGGATGTTCGAAAGATTAAATCACTGGAGCTAACGGGGTGTTACATCAACGAGCTCTCAGAGGTCCCTAAGGCCGCTCTAGCACACATGAAGGGACGGGTTAACCGATATCCGTCCAAGGCCTTTTGTCATGAGCCCTATTGGTCGGGCATTATTGCAGACACTAACCCTCCGGAAGATGATCATTGGATTTATAAAGACTTTGAAGAAAACCGGTATGAAGGCCATATCCTTTTCAAACAACCTCCTGGGCTTATCAAGGATGAGGACGATAAATGGGTGAGAAACCCACAGTGCGATAACTTTTCCCACTTACCGGCAGACTATTATGAAAAGCTTGCGCACGGGCAAAGTCAGGAATTCGTCAAGGTGTTTTGTCTGGGTGAGTATGGCTCTGTCGGGTTTGGTAAGCGTGTGTATTCTGAGTTTAATCCTGATTTTCATGCCGTAGAATCATTGGTCGCCATGCAGGGCCAGCAACTTATTTTGGGATGGGACTTTGGTTTAACCCCGGCTTGCGTGGTATTGCAGTTAAGCCCCAGAGGTCAGCTTTTAATATTAAAAGAATACGTTGGCGATGGCATGGGTATCAGGACTTTTGCAGACTCCATTGTTATCCCTTCATTACTGAAAGATTTCCCCTATTGCAAGGTTGGTGAGCTGTCCATTGGCGATCCTGCCGGTAATGCGCGGAACGAGATTGTAGAAGAAATGTCCTGCATTGGCGAGCTTAACTCACTCGGAATACCTACCAGAGGAGCACGCACCAATGATATCGACCCACGACTGGCATCAGTTCGATATTTTCTCAATAAGATGGTGGACGGAAAGCCTGGCCTTGTGTTGGACCGTCGCGCTTGCCCTGCTTTGTTTAAAGGATTTGTCAAAGAATACGTCTATGCGCGAGTGGCCGTCTCAGGTGAAGAGCGTTACAAAGAAAAGCCGAACAAAAATATGTCAAGCCATCCAATGGATGCGCTGGGCTATGCGTGCCTTGAGATAGCCAGCGATAGAATCACAAGCGATAAAATGGAAGGACAAAAAACGGTAGATATGTTTAACCCCGTGATGAGGATATTTTGATGGTAAAAGAAAGGCGACTTGCAAAGTTAATTGGAGAGCATGAGGTTCTTATAAGTGTTGAAAAAGAACAGGATTTTAATTCAACCAAAGAAATAATATTGCTCCCAATTTTTCATCAGCTTATGAGAATTTTTGCGGAAGATTTAAATATTGCAAAATTAACGGGAAGTCATTTAATTCGTTTCAGAATGGATTGCCATGCTGAACCTAATGAGGCACAGGGAGATTTATCAAATGGCATGTAAATGCGTGGATGAAAATGGCAATTACCTTGATGAATGTCTAGGAACCTGTGGGGCTCATCGTAAGGTTAACAATGTAAACGAGCCTGAACGCGATCCCATGCAAGGTTTAATGGAAGTCATGATGGCGCAGGTAGACAAAATGATTAAGTCGGAAATTAATTACACAAAAATTGAGTTCCAAAAAGACCAGATTGCTTTGTATAAAAAGGCATTTCAAGAAGGCGTGCGCTTTGGAATTGAGCTTGGGCAAGAATATCTGGGGCATGAATATCTATGACCTTGCGCTGTATATATTGTGGTCGATTCCTATATAACATGAAAAGCCGGGAATGCTCGGATTGTGCTAATCAAATGAATGATATGAAAGTTAATGTGGTAAAAAGCGTGTTAGTTGAACAAGAATTGGAGAAGCCAATCATGTTTGAAGAAATACTTAATACTAAGACGATTAAGCACAGTCTCATGCACGACTTAAAAACAATGGCATTAGACCTGGAAGAGGTAAAGGAAAAATACGAAATCCTGGAAAGCAAGACCAACCTTTTAATTATAGAAAACGATAAGCTCAGATTAATGATAGAAGATATTTGTTTTGAACAATCCCGTTTAAATAACAACAAGGCACGGAGACAGTCATGAGTATACAGTCACAAATTACTTTAATCACAACCTTTGCAGGGGAAGCAAACAATGTTGTTCCTAGGCTTTGCAGACTTTATTGCCCAACCAGCACGCTTGCTGAAGTGACAGCAGCTGGATTTCTGGATAATTACTTAAACACTCAAAGCATTAGTTTGCTGCCCACCGATTTAATTGGAACAGCTGCATCTGATGGTTTGCAGTGGTACAAGGCTGTGTTTACAAACGGTTCTTGTCAGTTAACGGTATTACCATAATTTTTAATCAAAGGAGATACAAGGATGTTGTTTTACGAAGCATTACAACAATTGCACGACGGTCATGGTTTAAGGCGTTCGGCCTGGGCTGAGGTTGAAGGGTATTTAAAGCTTCTGCCAGGCATGAAGCATGTGTGGAAGATTGTCTTAGCACCCAATCCTAATGCTGGGAACTTCATATTTTCCGTAGAGGATTTTGAGTCCGATGATTGGGTGTTGGTGGATGCTGTAAATCCATTTCCGGTTAACGATACTTCGCTTGAAGCAGCATAAATACCCTAAGTTTATGGGTGTTAAAAGGCGAGTTTGACACAAAATTGTTAAACTCGTTCTTTAAATACAGAATTTATTAACCCAAAGGATGGGGAAAGCATGGAAATCATTGCTGAAGAGATGTCACTGGATGACATTGAAAGTATTAGTGAGCGATTATACGAGCGCCTGGAAGATGCCGGGATTGATGAGGCAGAAGTCCTAAAGAATGCCCGAGAAGACTTAGTCTTGTGGGATGGCTACTTTGACGAAAACGTGGTTCGTGGTCGTGATGATATGAACTTTCTTTTGCGTGACCAATGGTCGGCTGTCGAGCGCTCTGAGTTCTCCCGCTTGTTTAAACCTGCAATGACCTTCAACAAGCTTTACGATGTCACGAAGAAGATAGCTGGAGAGCAGCGTAAGAATAAACCCGATTTGATGGTGCGTTCATTAACCGGGAAGGCCCATCAGCAGCAGATTGATTTACGTGCCGACCTTGTGCGAACGATATCCTACAAAAGTCAGAACGATTTGGTTTATCAAACAGCGTTTCGTTCCTCTCTCATGATGGGTTATGGTGCGTTTGAAATCTGTTTGGATTACGAAAGCCCCATGTCTTTCAATCAAACGATTCGATATGAGCTCATTCCCGATGCGTCTCGCACATCCTTTGACCCTACGGCTATGATGCCGCATAAAGGTGATGGTAACTTCTGCTCAAGACAATACCTGTATACAAAGCAGGAGTTTTACGCCACATATCCACATGTGATGAACCCGGTTTCCTATTCCGACCCACGATCACTGCTCGATTTCCAATGGGAAACCCGAGATACCATTGTGGTTTGCAAGTACACACGCAAAGAATGGTTCCCTATAAAGCTTTTGTTACTTTCAAACGGTCAGTCGGTTACCCAGGAAGAATGGGATGACATGCAAAGGGAAATAAAAATAAAGCAGGAGCTTGCCAGTTCTTCTCAAGTGGTTGGGGATATTATCTTAAGGGATATTCCTACGGTGGTAGGTGAGCGTAACAGCAAAGATTACCGAATCAGGCAATACATTTTAACACAGAATCAAATTATAGATTTCACAGACTGGCCATCCAAACACCTTCCCATTATATTTGTGGACGGGGATTCCAACTACATTAATGGAAAGCAGTACACCCGTTCTTTTATTCATGAAGCCAAAGACGCTCAGAAGTTTGTAAACTATGTAGGTTCTGAGATTGCTGCAGAAATTAAGAATAGAAGGCGTGAACAATGGCTTGGTACACCCGATAACATACAAGGGAATGAGCAGTCATGGAGAAATCCCGAGCTGCAATCGGGTATTTTAATAGCAAAGCCTGATCCAAAAACAGGGCAAATGCCACAAAAAATGCCGCAGTGGGAATTATCCCAAACGCTTTTACAACAATTCCAGCGCGGCTCTCAGGACATGCGCGAAATCATGGGGTTTTCTGAAAATGAAGCACTTCAGGGTCGCGATATGTCGGGTAAAGCAAGACGTGAGCGAAAAATGGAAGGCTCGATGTCTGCCTATGTCTGGTTTGACAACTTGAATCAGGCTTTAGAACAGGGTGGACGTGTTGTTTTAGACCTTCTTCCTTTTATTGTAGGTGAGGATGAGCGCCACATGATTGTGTCCAAGGCTGATGGAAGGACAGAACCAATCACGTTAAATAAAATAACAGGGCAATCGGAAAACGGTGATCCGGTTCGGGAAAATGTACTCGATGAGGGAGATTATGATGTGGAGATTGACACAGGGCCAAGTTTTGCGGTGCAAAAAGACATCGCGCTCGAATTCTTTCAGCAAACCATACAAGCCAACCCTCAAACTTTCCCTCTCATTGCGGATTTATGGGCTAAAAATCTGGATGTTCAATACATGCCGCAGATTGCTAGTCGATTTAAGACTCTGGTGCCTCCTCAAATTATTGCTGAAGAAGAAGGCAAGCCTGCGCCACCCCAACAGCCCAATCCCCAGCAACAAATGATGCAGTTCCAAATGCAAAAGCAACAACAGGAAATGGCCATGAATGCTCAGAAGATGAAAATCGAAGAGCAACAGTTAATGGAACGTGCTGAAGAGCTTCGCATTCGAAAAGAAAAGCATCTTTTAGAGCAGGCTGAGATGATTATGAAGTCTCAGGAAATGTCGGATGAACGGGATATTGAACGGCAGAAAATGGGCCTTGAAAGCAAACGTCTTGCACTGGACTTTGAAAAAGCAGACAAGGATTTTTCCGCCAAACTTGCTCAGGTTCTCTCAAGCGTTCATCAAAGCAATTCTTCTGAAAGATAACCATCGATAACCTCTGGTAAGGCCCTTCTATATGGAAGGGTCGTACATATGGGGTGTAATCACTACATTTGTCACTTTATACTATTATCCAACGGGTAAAGGATTTCCCCAGGGTTTCAGGCCGACCGTATTGCCTAGGGTTTGTTGTCAGCCAATTGATGACTGGTGTCAGGACGATGCCAAACGGAGTTGTAGAGACATGGATGAAGATCAAAACGTTTTAGCTGAAAGTTTAAGCGGTGATAGTGAAGATGTGGAGAACGGTGGAGTAGGCCCAGGAGACGTCGAAGAGCAGGGAATGTCAGACGCGGATCAAGGCCTGGAAGAACAGGTCAATGGGAATTCAGTCCAAAAAAGACTCCATTCTCAGGCTAAAAAACACCAAAGGGAAATGAGAGCATTGCACGAGCGGTTAACGCATATGCAGGCCCTTATGGTTGGTGATTCCGCCACTCCTCATGCAACTACCTATCAACCAGAACCTTATCCTTCTCCCGGACAGCCAATGCCGCCCGGTGCGAATGAAGAGGAACGCATACAGCGCGCTGTACGCATGGCTCTCGGAATGAAGGAACATGAAGAAAGACAGGCACATGAAGCACAGCGTCATGCCCACGTTCAAAAGCAATACGAGCGACTGAACGATGAGTTTGACAGGGCTTCTGACAGATTTGAGGACTTTGACGATGTGGTAAGAGGGCATGATGCTCCTTTTTCTCACGCAGTGCGGGATGCCCTGCTGTTCGTCGAAAACCCCGCCGATGTCGCTTATCGCTTAGGCAAAAACCGTTCTGAACTGGAACGTATCTCTAAACTCCATCCCCTGGATCAGGCACGGGAAGTAAACAAGCTGTCGTTTGCTCTGCGCACAGGACAAGATGGTAAGCAATCACAGGCCGCAAGGTCTGCGCCATTAGGTTCTGTTAGAGCAAACCCAGCTTCCTCCCAAGCCATTACGGATAAGACTCCGGCCGCTGTTATCAGAGCCCGGATGAAGGCTGGCACCTTTAAATAAAAATAAAGGTGCCATTTGATGGATCAAATGGAGACCTTAGATGGCTAACCAATTTATTACAACTGACCTTGTCAGTAATACCGCTTTGGCAATGTTTGCCAACAACGCACCGTTTGTAATGACAGCTTCCCGTATTTATCAGGATGACTTCGTATCTTCCGGCTATAAAATCGGCGACACATTACAAGTACGCAGACAAAACCATTTCATCGTAGGTGATGGTAGCGTTGCAACACCCCAATCAATCATTGAAACCGTAGAAACAATCGTTATCGCGCATCAATACCACGCACTGATTGCTTACACAATTCAAGATTTATCCTTAAGAATTGAAGATTTCTCCAGATTGTTTATTGCTCCTGCAATCCAGGAAGTAATTACACAAATGGAAAAAGATATAGCCCAAGCCGCCGAACAGGAGCTTAACTTCTTCACAGGTACGGCTGGTGTTGCTATCAACTCCTTCACAACTGTGGATACAGCTGGTGCTAAATTGCTTGAGCAGGGCGTAAATATTGCTTCTGATGCTTACATGGCAATGACGGTTCGTGATGGTTCAAGCTTAAAAGGTGCGCTGCTTAATAACTTCACGCCTGTGTTTAACGAAGATATCGTTCGCTCTTCAGCAATTGGTCACTTGTCTTATTTTGACATATTCCAATCTCAAAATATCAAGCATCACATAGCCGGTGCTGGCCCACGATTGTTCTCTTCTGACCCGCTGCTCGTAAACGGTGCCGTTGCCTCTGGTAACACTATCCTCATGGATGGCGCAACCATAAGCACTGCCGACTACTTCGTAGTAGGGGATGTGATTTCTATCGAAGGCGTGCAGTCTGTGAACCCAGTTGGTCGTGCTTCTACCGGTCAGGATATGCAGTTTGTTGTGACAGCGAATGCAAGCTCTGATGGCGCTGGTAACCTGTCTGTTCAAGTTGCTCCAATCATCATTTCGGATACTTTGAATCCTAACCGAAACGTGAGCAACCCAATACCAAACAATGCTCCGGTTACTATGGTTGGCTCTTACAACTGTAACGTTGCCTACCCAAGCCGTGGTCTTGATATCGTTTGTCCACCACTTTACAAACTGCAGGTTCCTTATGCATCCGTTGCGGTTGACCCTGAGACCGGTTTATCACTTGCGGTTACGCAAACTGGTGACATCTTAGGCTACCAGAACTATATGCGTATCGACTTACTGTGCGGCTTTAAATGGCATCCACAATACGCCGTTAAAGTACTGTCTTAAGGAGTAACCCGATGCTGACATGTGTTTTTCACCCAATCGATTCCATGAGAGTGGTCGAGGAAGATGAAGCGGAAGTATTGATGGCATCGGGGTTTTGGTTCGATTGCCCCACAAAGGCTAAAGAATACCGAAAGAAACTTGAGCAGGATATGAAAAAAGAAAAGGCAGAAAAAGCGGAATCGCAAAAGAAGAAGCTTGAAAAGCCTAAGGACAAACTGGAGGAGAAATCCAAATGAAAGACAATAAAATGGTTCAATCTAACAACGAATTTGTTAGAAGAGAACAGGCTAAAATGAAAACCCGTATGGGTAATCGTCCCGGCGCTCCTAAAGAAATGCTGCAGTTTAATGCGTTTATGAGTAACGACGGCGAAAAAGCTCAGGCAGCTGGTCGTAAAGTATGCCAGGGATTGGATGATGCGTTTCCTTTGAAATAAATCGATATCATCGACATGTCATTTGGATGTGTCGATTTTCCTTGATTATTTCATCATAAGGAGTGACCCATGGCCCAGATAGTAAAGACAACCAATGAACTTATCATTAATGCTCTTTATCTTTTGGGAGAATTAGGTGTTGGTGAAACTCCTGACGCTTTTATGCTGTCATCAGGCCTTGAAATATTAAACGAGCTTCTGGCAAAGTTTGATTCCGACAGCATTTATATCCCTTATCTGACCGAAATTTCGTTTAACCTGGTTTCTGGTCAACAGACCTATTCCATATCCGATATGATAGCTTCGGATGTTACCAATAATCGCATAGTGGATTTAAGTTTTGCAAACTATACGGTTCCAAGCGCAGGTCAAGGTATTATTTACCCGCTTCAGATAATAAACAAAGCCCAATATTACGGTGTGACAAGGCTTTTGCCTCTGGATACGCGCCCTGGATTTATATTTCTTGACAAACAGCCACAGCAATCGTTTGTGACTCTTTATCCAGCACCCGACCAGCCTTACCCCTGTCTTTTAGGCTGTAAGGTCATGATAACGAGTTTAACGGCGGATGAGGACTTAACAACCATCCCGCCTTTTTATTATGGATTCTTAAAATATTGTCTTGCCAGAAAGTTTTTATCCTATTACCCATCGGGTAACTGGAACGATGCGGCCGAAACTGAGTATCAGGATTATTACAGCATTATTAAAAACGCCAATGAAACCGATTTAACCATTCGTCCTTCCGCCATTCTTAGCCGACCAGAGCCGTTCTACTGGCAAAACATTCTGGCTTACTGATATGAGCGAACGAAAGGATTACGACATTGTAGGAAGTTACGATAATCAGCGCGTCCTACCGTTGAATGCCGAGCGCACTGTAAATCTTTTTGAGTACTTAGACCCCCAGGCAAAGCGCCCGAAAGCTTTATTATCAACTTCAGGCCTTCGAGATGCGGAACTTGATTTTAGCACGGAAACCGGGGGCGCCCGCGCTGCCTTTGTATTTGATGGGGCCATATATTGGGTGTTTGGAGCAAGCATTTTTCGAACAACCGGAACAACGAATGCACTGGTTACAACCGATATTAGCCCGCCCGGTGGCCTTACTACCACTCAAGGGTATGTCGGAGTGGATGCCAATCAATTTCAAGTGATATTTGTCGACGGGGTGTTGGGGTACATATACGACATCAACATAGGAGGCACGGTCACTCAAATAACCGATGTGGCCTTCCCACCTGCACCTGTTGATGTGTGTTATCTGGATGGATTTTTTGTCGTCCCGCACGGAGGCACCAACCAATTCCAGCTCAGCTCCTTTAATCAGGGAATGGTCTGGAGTGGCGTTGGCACGAACTTCACGGCCGATTCGGCTACGGATATCCTGACCCTTTCAACGACCACAGCCAGTTTTGCGACTGGAGTACCAATAACATTTGATGCAGGCTTACTGCCTGCTCCTTTGGTAGCAGGTCCTCCTCAAACCTATTATGTTATAAGGGTAACGGACCCTTCCATTAATCCAGGTCAAATTAAAGTTGCTTTATCGTACGCGGACGCCATAGCAGGGATTGCTATCGATTTAACAACGAATGGTACGCCACCTAATGCCGTTCGTGTGGCAGGCCAGGTGCAGCAGGGTGAAGTAACATCCCATCCTGGAACTATCATTGGATGTCGAACCCTTCACAGGCGACTGTTTTTTTTCTGCGAGAACTTCACGGAAGTCTGGGAGAATGCGGGGATTGGAACGAATCTACCGTTTCGTCGCAATAACTCTTTGCTTATGGAGGTTGGAACGCCTGCCCTGGGAAGCATAGTGGTGGGTTTTGATCGCATGTTCTTTCTGGCTCAGGATAAAGACGGTCTGGCAGGGGTTATGGGTGTAGCAGGTACGCAGTCGGTTTTGTTCAGTAACCGTGCGCTTGATTTTCAGTTGGCCCAGTATGCTGAAGATCCAGATCTTGGGGTTGAAGATGCCCGAGGCGTCCTTATTAAAGAAAACGGCCTTATCTTTTATAGACTAAATTTCACAAGCGCCAACCATACCTTTGTTCTTGGCGTGAGCATGAGTGCTCCGGATGCCCCAAAATGGCATGAAGAAGAAGTATTGAATGGTGATAGGCACCCAGCGCAGACGCACGCCTATTTTGATGGCGTTAATTATTATGGATCTTACAGTGAAGCCATTGTCTACAGCGTAGATGACACGTTGGCGAGCAACAATGGAGAAGCCATTCGCCGTATGCGCATTGGACGACAAATGAGCCCGGAAGGGTATAACCGATTGCGAGTAGACCGATTTCAGTTAGACCTTCTTCAAGGCGCGCTTGTTACCGGAGCCTTAGGGTTTACACCTAATACTAACGTTATCACACCTTATCCACCTAATGCGCAGCCTACCGTATTTTTATCTATTTCCAAAGATGGCGGCCAAACGTATGGCAATAAGCTTCACGCCACCATGGGAAAGATTGGAGAGCGAACCCATAGAACCGTGTGGCGAAAATTAGGAACCACACCCAGAGGCCAGGGGTTTGTACCCAGAATAGAATTCTTCCATGAGATTCCGTTTCAGATATTAGGAGCGGCATGGGATTTTGAAATATTACCGGAATAAGATTATGGCAAGAGATTTTGATAATTTTCCAACATACGACCCTGTAGGGTATGAGCCTTATTCCAAAAGTAAAGTTTATTTAAGCGATGTCTGGTCGGATTTTATGGCCACCTTTGTAGAAACATTACAGGGTTATTTAGGACAAAACGGCATTCAGGTTCCAAGGCTTACCACCATCGAGCGTGATGCTTTGCAAAATGTGGTTGGTGGTTGGTTGATTTACAACACAACTTTAGAAAAGTTTCAAGGATACGAAGGGTCTCCTTTAGCCTGGGTGAATCTTGTATAGAAAAGGGATGTGATTATGCCAAATACGATGGGTGGTGGTTGGAGAAATCCGGATTACGGATTCGATCCGCAAGGTGCTATGGGTGGATTAGGTGGGCTTTTAGGAGGAATGTTTGGAAATTCCGGAAAACCCTATGACAGCGCCATGGAAGAGTATGAGCGATGGGCAAATAAAGCTCAGGGCGTTCAGCAACCTTATTTAGATGCCGGTAAAAATGCGATTGGTAAGTATCAGGGTTGGCTAAGCGGGATGGAAGACCCCAGTCAATTCATCAATGGACTTATGCAAAATTATCAGCAAAGCCCTTATACATCCTACCTTCAGCAGCAAGCCCATAATGCGGGGATAAACTCAGGTTCTGCCAGTGGACTCACCGGAAGCTCTGCGTTAGGTCAACAGATGCAACAAAATGCGGCCAACATTTCACAACAGGGCATGGACAGCTGGCTTAAAAATGTATTGGGCATTAACTCAGAATACGGTCAGGGACAAAACAATTTGATGGGTTATGGTCAAAATTCTGCAAATGCATTAACCAATATGTATGGAAATATGGGTAAAAGCATGGGTGAGGCCGCTTACGGAAGAGATGCTGCAGGACAAGGGGACTTCTGGAATTCCATAGCCGGGGGTATTGGTCTTCTTGGGGCATTTATTTAAGGATTCATTATGGCACTTCCATTACCAAGAGTTGTTGCAGATGTAGGGCCTGGAGGCCCATTGGTTACTGCGATGGGTGGTGTAAATTCCCTTGCCAATGACATGATCTTACGTAAGATTAACCAGATAAAAGCCCAATACCAGCCTATAACGTCTCAGGCTGAAGCGGCCAGTAAACTGGCTTATGCCAATCTCATGGGGCCTCAGTTTCTGGCAAAATTGCTTGGAAATGATTCAGCCATAGCTAATATGGGCGATCCGGCTGCCAAGGCTGCATTGCAAAAAGCCGTCTCTGCGGGCATGGGTCAAGGCACGGGTTCTAATTTTTTAAACCAAATGCCACAACAACAGCAGGGCCAGCCTTCGTCTAATCCATTAACGAATCTCACGCATTTTTTTGCAGATAAGTTAAAAGGGGCTTTTGGAGGAAATGAGCCTCAGGGAATGGGCGCGCCTTCGATGCAACCACCTGCACAAAATCCAATGCAACAACCTTTAAGGCGCCCACCAGGATCCGTCAGTATTGAAGGTCAGCAATGGTATAACAAGGAAGGACAACCGGTTTATCAGGAAGATATTCAAGAGTCTGGCGCACCTCCTATGCAAATGACGGTCACCGAGGGACAAAGGCCAAAGACCTATGCGGAAAATACAGGGGCTTATGAAGGTATCGTTGAAGAAGGAAAAGAGGCCGGAAAAATTCGTGCCGCCGCAAGAAAAGACCTGGACCAGGAATACCAGCAGGCCCTCCAATTAAGGTCCCCGTTTCAAAAATTAAACGAAATTATTACGAACCCTGTGTTTCAAAACTTAAGAAACATACCAGGTTTCCAGCAATTACAAATGAATGCCAAAGCTAATTTTGGGAATCGTCAGGAACAGGAGTTGATTGGTAAATTCCAGGCGGCTGCCCGAAATGTAGTGGCTGCTACGGTCCGTGGATTTGGTGGACGAATTCTGGCCAGTGAAATTCCTTTATCTGAAAGCATGAAAGTAAGCGATAAAGATCCCATTGGTGTAATGCTTGGAAAAATGCCCTTGCTTGAGGAATTTAACGAATTCACACTTCAGCGATCCCGAATAGCCTCAAGACTCATGAAAGAGTTTCATCTGGATAAGGGTGATGCGTTAGAGCAAGCCGATAAATTAGTGGACGGTAATGCTATTAGAAAAGAAATCAATGTCGCATTAAACCCTGTCTCAGAAGACGATATTGATTATACTGCTCGCACTCATGGTCTTACACGTGAACAGGTAATAGATCGTCTCAGGCAAGAAGGAAGATACAATGGCTAAAGACCTCTTTGCTTCAAACGATACATCAACACCAAGGGCGCCACGAGATTTATTTGAAAATACGTCGAGCGAACCAGAGTCATTTCTTGGAAAATTGTTGCCAAATATTGGGGTAGGCCTAACGCATGCAGGTCGTAATTTACATAACTTACCCCATGATATTGTCAGTAGCCTTGAAAAATCAATCCAAGGCATTGGGAGTGCTTTTGATGTGTTGCCAGGAATGCCAAGAAAAAGACAAAATATTTCTAATTATATTCCGAAAGATACAGCTGATTATCAAAATGTGTTTAGAAATCCCGGTGAAAATACTCCCACGGATTATGTTGTTCAAAAAAGCTTCGAATATGGTCCGGATGTTTTGATGGGTCTAAATGCATTACGAGGTATGAAGTTGCTGCCCTACCTTGCCAGACGCGGAGCAAGCAGGAATTTACAAAAGGCACGCGAAATTGGTAGAGAGAAAAACATTGCCCCCTTAGAAGTCAATCCAGATTTAATAGAAGATACGCGACAATTTTTCCCTAATACAACACCTTATCGCAATTTAATAAATGACGCAGGTTACGGGGATTATAATCGTTTATTTGACTTACAATCGGACCTGGGAAAACATGCCGGTGGATTATCTAAGGATTGGTTCTCTAAAGCCAATAGAGCACATGGAAGAGCAGGACTTCAGGTTAGAGGAAATATTCTTGATGAAATGAAACAGTCTTTAAGAAAAGAAGGTCATGAAGATATAGCAGACCTACTAACCAGAGGACAGGATGACTACAGACGTTACATGAAATTTAAGCCCTATCGTAATGCATTAGCGATTGCAGGCGGTGCATATGCTTTGCCAAAAAATGCATTAATAGACCTTTTTAAAAAATTAGTAATGATGAAACCGGATTAAAATTCCACGTCTTTTTGGATAAAGATTTGAATAATGTTGTATATGAAAAATAAGGTTAGTAAAGACTCGATCATAAGAGGACCAATTGATTTTAAAAAATGCATATTAATGCATTTCGTGGACAAATAACAAGCATTATTTGTATAAATAATGATTTAATTATCACAAGGAATGTGAATATGCCAATATCGTATTTTCAGGCCCCAGAGCCCATCTGGTCCATCATAGGGCTTAATGGACGTCTTGCTGGCGGTGCTAAAATGTATACGTACAGCAGCCTGAATAACTCGGAACCAAAGGCTGTGTATCAGGATGAAGCAGGAACCATTCCCTACACTAACCCTGTTATTTTTAATGCCAATGGCACTAATGGTCCATTTTTTTGGAAGGTGGATTCAACTCATCCAGATGACTTGTACTTTATACAGGTGTTTGACGCCAACGGCGTGGATTTAATCTGGCAGGTAGATGATTATCCTGGTTCTTCAGGTTCCGGTGGTGGCGGTGGTGGAACCACTTACATATCCCTTCGAAACTATATAAGTAATAATCAGTTTATAAATCATGCTGATGATGATGCAGGACCATTACCGACTAACCTTTTGATAGCGCCATCCAATCATAAAGGGTTTACTCCAGCACAGGCAAACCCTTTGTCTCCTGTAGGGGGCTTTGGTACACTTGGTCCGGATATTCGATTTGTAAAAAACAATACGAATGCTGTTGATTCCGTGAGCTTTCCTACATTTGCCCTGGCAAACGCGCCTTTAACAGGGGATGTTACTCCGGTTAGCTATATACGATACGTATGTAATAACACCCCAACAGGTGAGATGTATAAATGCTTTCAATTCCCAATAACGCAAAAGGTAAAAAACCTTTCAAATCAGCAGGTCACTTTTAGGGTTTGGGCGGCGGTAACGACAACGCCTGCTACTATTAATATTTATACGCGCCAGTATTATGGATCAGGCACGGCATCTACAGGTGATGTGCGGTCCACTGCTCAGCCTATGGTTCTCACAACGACATGGACGGCCTATTCGGTAACTTTTGTTGTGCCCAGTGTGGCTGCGGGCTCCTTAGGAACACCAGGACAACAGACCGATGATGATGCGCTTTATATTCAAATAGAAATGCCTCTTGGAAGCGCCTGCGATATTTTGTTTACAAAGCCCTCTTTATATTTAGGAACAGTAAGCCCTAATATTGAATTTGATTCATACGATCAGATTGATTCCATAGATCAGACTCCACGAACAGGCGATGTTAAAACAAGCTATTGGTCAAATCCTCCGCAAGGATGGCTTGCCATGAACGACAGCACAATAGGTAATGTGGGATCGGGTGCTTTAAACCGTGCCAATCAGGACACCTTCCAGCTCTATTCGACTCTTTATACTACGGTATCGGATACCTATGCTCCAGTCAGTGGTGGTCGAACAGCGCCAGGAAACACAATGGCTAATGCCATAGCCGATTTTATAGCCGGTAAGACCATGACGTTGCCACGAACTTTAGGGCGCGCTTTGGCAGAATCGGGCTCGGGATCAGGATTAACAGGTCGAGTATTAGGCCAATTTGTTGGCGGTGAAACGGTCGTCCTCACAGGAAGCAATTTGCCGGTAGGAACGCCTTATAACCCCGATGTTGGCACTGGCTCATTCAACTTTAACCCAGTTGGAGCAGCAAAAGCTCCCGCCAATAATACGCCTGTCGATTGGTCTTTTGGGGTTGCAACTCCCACATCGATTATTCAACCGACCAGTTTCATGAATGTGTTTATAAAACTTTAGGAGATTAAAAATATGGCCGTACAATTATGTCAAATAACACCATTAGACCCCAATGCGTATACAGGTCCAACACGGGTCATGTCTGGAGTGGCCCGTACTGGGGATGCCACTTTAGATGAATATTATGGCCCTAATAACTCAGTAGAATTCGCACGCTGGCTTTATGTCGGCGGCGCAGGTGATGTCTCATACACAAAATGGGACGGCACCGATCAGACTCTTGTCGGATTGGCAGCAGGTGTGTGGCATCCTATTTTCTCAATACGAGTAAATACAACAGGAACAGCAGCAACCAATGTGGCATGGGGCAGTTAACTTCAATATAATATTACTAACCATTTAAAAAGGATTTTAAAATGACTATGAGCCAATTCGTTTTATACAACGTACTGACCCCCGTGCGTTTACTGTCAACCACCAACGTAGCCGGTACTTATTACAACGGTCCATCAAATAATGGCGTCGGAGCAACGCTGACAGTAGCGGCTTCCTCCTTAACCATTGACAGCGTTGTAGTAGTCGAAGGCGATAGAGTGCTTTTACAAAATCAAACTTCAGCATACCAAAATGGTATCTATATAGTGAAGACCATTTCAACTACTGTGGTTCTGCAACGTGCTGAAGACCAACAAAGTCTTGAGCAATTAAAAGCCGGTCAGTTCACTATCGTTGGCGCAGGAACTGTACAACAAGGTTCCATATACGCATTAGTCGAACCCCTTCCACAAACCATCGGCGTTGATTCTTTCGTATTTGTGGCCTCTTCCGTAAATACCGGTGGCCTGACCAACACCCTGACATCAGCCCACTTATTCGTAGGTAACGGTTCAAACGTTGCAACCGATGTGGCCATGTCCGGGGACGCGACAATGGCAAACACAGGTGCTCTGACTATAGCCAACCTGGCAGTAACAGCAGCAAAACTGGCTGCAAATGCCGTGACAACTGCAAAAATATTGGACGCCAACGTAACACTGGCAAAGCTCGCAGCGGGAATCACTCCAAGTCATGTCATAAAGTTTGCAAACCAGGTAACGACTGTAGGTGGGGCTGCCGCAGAAGCCTTTACAGTAACCGGGGCTGTAGCAGCTACTGACCGCGCTTTTGTTCAAGTGGTCGATAATGGAACGGCTAACGTGAGCGTATTACAGGCCGTTGTTACAGCAAATACACTGACAGTGACTTTCAGTGGTAACCCAGGTGCTGACACGATAATTAATTATCAATTAATTCGCGCAGCCGCGTAATTTATGAGGGGGATAATACCCCCTTTTTAAAGGGATTTAAATATGCCGGGTGTATATGGTGGGCTTATTGTCATTCTTTTGTATGGGATTCCCGGAAACGTAACAGAACCGGAAATATGGCTCATCACGCAAGATGATATAGACATTCTTACCGATACATCACGCCGAATACTTGTTCAGGAGTAATAATGCCAGGAATAAAAATTTCAGCGTTACCCGCTGCCGCATCTGCACAGTTAAGTGACGTCTTTCCGGCTGACCAGTTACCAGGCCCTGTCACTAGAAAAATATCATTAACGCAAGTTTTGGCCTTGTTCCAAGCATCGATAGCCCCAGGAGCCCCGAACGGCTCGGTACAATATAATAATGGTGGCGTTTTTGGTGGAGATTCAGGGTTCATATCCGATGGCGCAGGAAATGAAGTCATCACTGGAAGTCTTCAAGTTGACAATCTCAGGCTGGATGGCAATACACTTTCTTCAATCAATGCTAATGGAACTCTCAATATTGTTCCTGATGGCATTGGATGTATAAATCTCTTAACTGGGGTAAATACTACGTCGATAGATAATTCCGTCAGCAGTGTAGTAATAGCAAAACAAAATAATCCCGTTTCTCAATATTTATGTTCTTTTATTAACAATGCTGCGCCTCCAAACTTAATATTCGTAAAATCCAGAAGCCCAACAATCGGTGCATTTGCAGCCGTTACCGATACCGACGATCTAGGTTATATAACTTGGAATGCCGATGATGGAAGCGACTACGGGACCCCTGGCGCACAAATATTAGTTGAAGTCGAAGGGGTGGTATCCAATGGCGCAATTCCAGCAAGTATGCAATTTTATACCAATAATGAAGCAGGTACAGGGCTTTCTGCACCTGTTTTAACCATTAACAGCAGTCAGCAGGTCATTGCTACACGACAGATGTATGCGCAATCGTTTTCGCCTTCAATAACCAATATTGTATCGGCCGGTGGAAATACGGTTTTAACGGCAGCTAGTTCACAAATTCAGCAGGTCACAGGATCCTTGACCCAAACCATTACCCTGCCAGTTGTTTCGACTTTTAAAGCGGGTTACAGTCAATCCTTCATGATTATCAATAATTCAACGCTGGCCGTTACGGTCAATTCTTCCGGCGGTAACCTGATTGCAACCATGGCGGCCAATACTACATTGTGGTTATCTTCTATCCTTAATACTGGAACAACCGCAGCGGTTTGGAATGCGACTTATATTTATGATGGCGGAAGCGGTATTGTGTCTAACGGCACAGTCAATCAATTGGCCTGGTATTCGGCGACTGGGAATACGGTCTCCGGATTGGCAACCGCCAATAATGGATTGCCCGTAACAAGCAATACAGGTGTTCCGTCAATTCTTGCGGGCCCAGGGACAACAGGAAATCTTTTACGATCGAATGCCGCTGCCGCTCCAAGCTGGTCTACTTCAACATATCCCGCAACCAATGCAGTGAACACTTTGCTTTATGCGTCTTCCGCGAATGTAATGGGAGCTCTTGCTACGGCCAATAATGGGATATTGGTTACATCGTCCGGGGGGGTTCCAAGTATCGGAAACACGATAGGTGCCGGAATAACTTTGCCCAGCGTGACCTTTAATTCAACATCAGGGGTTATCGGAACGACCACGAATAATAATGCAGCCGCAGGAAGTGTTGGGGAGTATGTTACAAGCACAATACTTGCAGCCTCCGGTGTCTCGCTATCAAGTTCGGCCTCCGTGGATATCACCAGTATTTCATTAACCGCCGGGGACTGGGACATTATAGCGAATGCCTCAGGAGAAGCTACAGTAAGCCTTTCAACTTTTCAATGCTGGACTTCTCTAAGCTCTGTAACTTTGCCAGACAGAGCATTAAGGTCTTTTGTTGTAGGTCAGACCGGAAATATGTATGGTCTGACATGCCCTCCTCTTCGAGTCAGTACAGCAGGAACAGTGACAGTTTACATGTCAGTGTTTTCTGCATTCAGCGGAACGGGATTGGGTTATGGAACATTAAGTGCTCGAAGAAGGCGATAATTAAAAAAGGAGATTATAATGACTTTTTCAGTGACAAACACAATACCTGCGATGTTTCAGGATTCAGGCGCGCCTGCTGCAAGTTATTTATCCATATTAGTAACAATCGAGCTTGGCCAATTGTATTTAGATAATACCAATGGTGATTTATATATATGCAATGATAACAGCGATCAAAACGCATTAGTGTGGAATCAAATTCTAAGGGCCGATCAATTGCCCCCTTCTGTTTGATAAGGATACCGAAAGCAATTTATATTCAGTCCAAAATAAATCAACTGCAATAAATGTTTTACATATAAACTGTTAAGTAATTGATGCGTAACATTAAATGTGATATACCCATCTGAATTATTATAACATGGAGTTATTAAATGTCTGAAGAAAAAAAGGAATTGAGCCCTTTAGAACAATTGAAATCCGATTTGCAGAATTTCATGGTTCGTCGAGATCAGGCTCAAGCAAATTTGCAACAGTTAATTGGTGCTATTTTTGCTACTGAACAGGCTATCCAAAGGATTTCAGAACCTACAGAAGAGCCGTCAGTGTATAGTGGGGAATAATAATTCATAACCCCTGCTTTTCCTGCGTTTTATCATCTGTTCAATGGTGCTCTTTGCTTCCTGTTCTGAGCACAACAATAAGCTTTTCTTCCCACCGCGATTAGACATAATCGAACCCCATTGGTAATTAAGTAAGATATTAGATCCATTACCTTTCATTGTAATTCTATAAAATCGCGCCTTGGGCTTATTTATCCAATGGTAGGTCATAGTAGTCATTTAAAATCCCATCTAAAGTTTGATTTAAATTTTTGTACTCCTCTTCGTCCATAAAGAATGTTGGATCTTGAATATCCAGCTCAAGACCTTCAACGTAAAATCGCAATTGTGAGTTCTCATGATTAAAAGAACGCCATCTTACAAAATGAGGATCTCAGGCGCAATGTTTTATTTTTCTACCTATGGCTTACATGGAATGGTTAGCATTAAAACCAATGATACGCTTTGCCCAATGCCGTGATAAGCGTGCCAACTACGGTTCCATAGAGGCCCAGAAACAATGTTATGGTCCATTTGAAATGGGAGTCGATTTTAGCGTTCTGAGAATCGAATTTTTTATCTATCCCATCAAATTTGGTTTCAAACTTTTTATCCATTGAATCCAAGATGGATTCAAGACGAATTAAAGTCTGATGAAAATCATCATTCTTTTGCTCTAACAACATAATTCGAGCCTCTTCGCTTGAAATCATGTCTCTTTGATTAGCCATTACCATATTACCTCTCTTGTTTTTTGAGCAGAGACCTTTGTCCCTAGTATTCTTTGAACCGTAGAGCGCCCAAGATCTACCTCTTTTGCTATTGCACGAATGCTTTTTCCTTCCGAACTAAGCCTTACAACATCTAAGGATAATTCAGGCGTTACTTTTTTTGGACGACCCATATGCTTTCCCGCTTTCTTAGCAGCATCGATACCTTCTCGCTGCCGACTTTTAATCATAGTTCGCTCAAATTCCGCAAAAGCGCCCATCATCTGTAACATAAGTGTAGACATAGCATCATCATTACCCGTGAAAACAAGATTTTCTTTTACAAATTTAACTATCACGCCTTTAGTAGTAAGCTTGGTAAGAATATCCTGAAGGTCACGCAAATTTCGCGCCAATCTATCGATACTATCTACAATAACCGTATCGCCCTTTCGAGCATACGCGATACATTGCTGTAATTTCTCTCGGTCAGCTGTGCTTCCTGTAATCTTGTCTACAAATTCCATATCTAATTCTATCCCTGATAATTGTCTGGCCGTATTTTGTCCCTGTGATGATACACGTACGTAGCCAATAACCTGATGGCTCATTTCTTTAAATTAATCATTATTCAATTGCTCTTTTTTTGAAAGATTAAATGGATTTAAGCAGTCCGTACATATATGCCATTGCATTTTACTCATACGCAAATAATGGTGATCACAATAATTTCCTATGAGATTATTTATTTTATATAGAATTTTGTCTAAATCTGGACTAGTTCGCGCGTTACTACTGTTTAATCCATCTTTTATTTTTGTGAGTTCTTCTTTTGTAAAATCGCTCATAACAATTACCTAACGATGTCTACCAATTTAGTAGTTTATGACAATCGGCAGGAATTGCACCTGCTCATTAACTGTCGCTACCAAAGAGGACTAGAATGTTTCGTTCTCTATACATCGGCATCATTCATACCGCTATAGACCTGCCTTGTTAATCCAGATTCTATAGTCTCTGGCGCGTGTCACTGTCCACGCCGCGATTGTCATAGCACAATCATATCACCTTTTGAATACTTGTCCATAAAGGTTATAAAAATAATTATATTCAGGGGGTTTATTGACTGGTTCTTGAGAGACCCAAAGGGTGTACCTTATTTGCATAGGGGTTTTTGTAAAACCATCCAATGGGAAACATTATTGAATGTATGCCGTTTCACCTCTTGGGAACAAAAAAAATAAGGATTTTTTTTCAGATCAACACACTCGTTGGCATAAGGTCCATTTTTTAATTCTTCATTCATTTTATGAGAGTTGACAAAAGTTGCCACGCCATAACCATCAGTCCCTCTTTGAGTCTTTGCAAAAACCAATACTATTTGTTGGTGTTCTGGCAATCTTTCTTTAACGCTTATCCATTTCATTCTTCAAATTCCTTTAGTTTTCTACGCATAGCCCCTATCGCTGCTTCTTTAGATTGATAACAACAGTCAGATAAAACATCGCGCGGATTTACCCATTCCCGTATATTTTTTAATGTGAATATTTTTAATGCACGATTATGACGGTCACCTTCTTTAATATTTAAAATTTCCCATGGTTCAATCCAAAAAGTTTTTAGGCTAAAAGCGTCTAATGTGCACTTTCCACTTAAGTAGGTAAAAAATGTCCAGCATCTATCTCCAACAGCAAATAATTTCATTCTTCAATCTCTATTGGGTCTGGAATACAGAAGTGGGTTACCTGACTGCTAGTGTATCCTTGTTCATCAAACCAGCTAAATTCATCTGTTTTTAGGTTATGCTTATATTCGCATATCTTATAAATGCAAAGATTCTCAATGGACAAGGCAACGAATAGCATTCCCATGTTTGCTGGTACTTTATAATCCTTAACCGAATACCACTTCATGATTTAATTTTTCCTGTTTGGCATGAATAAAAAACCAATTCCAAATGATAAGACACACATTTCCCAGTGGGAGAAATTGATGTGATTAGATATCACCGCAAATATCGCGCTTATAGAAAAAAATCTTAAAGAAATAGATATTACTTTTAACCAATGCATAGATGTTCTCCTTGATTATATATCGTTAAATTACAATCTTTTTTATTGTCACATTGATTATTAAATGTAAAAATACCGGTATTTATCCTGGTGATTATAGTATGCAGCAAAAAATACAAGAAACTATTCGCAACAAAAGAGACGTTATTATTAAAGAAGTGGATGATATGACCCTTGATACCCCTCCAACTACAAGGGCTTTTGCCATGGGCTACATATTCGCAATGCAGGAAATTCTGACGCTGATGCAGCAGGATGAACGCAAAGATTGGACTCCGGAATATTTCAATCAGATGTTTAAGCCAAGATGATTATCGGGGGCTGCATTTAATACGTCTTTCTTTAGGCTTAGGTTTCTGAGGATTTGTAAGCTCATCCAGCCTTCCAAAGAACAGGTAATCGAAAGAGGCGAAATAGGATGGTTCTTCCTTTGGGGCTGGTAGGGATTTATCTGGAGGCTTTGGGTTCATTGATTTCCTTCGTAAGGCACTTATAGCACCCTAGAATTATTTGGGTATTAAGGCACGAGTGAAAGAGAAGCTGCCCTTTGTTTCGCTGAGAAAGCCACATCTTTGATTTACATTTAGGGCAATCAAATAATTCACAGGGGGATTGATTTTCCGGTGGTTCTGGATATTCAGAGTAAGTTGGGCACCTTATTATAAGTTGAAGGTTGTCTGGAGGCTTTATAGTCATTCAATTTCCTTTAATTAATGCAATGAAAAACCTTGTTTCATTAAGTTCAATCTTTTCTCTAATAACGACAATTCTTTTTCCATTTCTTCTATTTCTTCTTTTGTAAACATAGGGGTTTCTGGTAAATCTGGCCCATTCCAAGTCATCCAATCACCGGTAATAAAAAGATTATAGCTTTTAATTTGCTTTTCCATTTCTTTAATTTCAGTGTATTTTGCATCATATATCATTTTATAATTCTCTTTATCTTTGTAATAATTTTTTGCGCCATAGATGGATAAATAGGATTTGGAAGAGACGCAAGTTGCTTCCCGCATTCATCACAAATATAAATATCCCACCTTGGCAGCGCAAGATTCTGACAAGGGCATCGTTTTCTACTGATTTTCATTTCAATACATCCAATTGCGAATTACTAATTTTACAAGCCCTACATTTTACGCAAAGCCTCTTTCCGTCATCTTGATACGGATTATACATCCATGCATGAGTACAGTGAGTATCGATCATGGATTGGATTTTATTAGTAATTTTCTCACTATAAATTGCAATGCCTCTAGCCAAAAAGGAATCGGCCACCGTTAACATTCCCTCCAGCTCTTCCTTAGTAAAATCATTCATCATTTTCTCTGTGTCTTATATCTTTATGTAGGGTCGCCGCATAAGCTTCAATCACATCAAGACTTGGATAAGGGGGGCTCAATATTGCAAAAGCATCTGCTAAACACTCAGGACAATAATCGTGTTTAATGGGCTTGCAATCGCATTTTTCGCTTGAAGGGCTATGCCATCTGCGACACCTTGGGCATTCCCATGCCTTTGTGTATATATTCATGATTCCACCTTCTTGCATTTACGACACTCTGAAATGAAATAATTTTCTGATTTATCAAGAGTTTTTTTAAATTCATGATCACAATGGCTTTCCAGCATCAGTTGGATTTTCTTGTGAACTTTGACTACAATTTGAGGCTGGATATAATGCTGAAGAGTAAATCGCAGATGTTCTTCAAGCCAAACCAATTCTTCCCTGGTAAGTTCAATCATTTTTCCTCAACTTTATACAATGTTTTACTATGTATCGGTATGACTTTAGGCTTACTAACATTTACTGTTAACAGCCCTTCTTTAATTAAGATGCTGTTTAGCTTGTCTTTTAGTATATTCATGAATCCATAAATTGCGGCATTTCCAAATGAGTGTAATTCTTCGTTCATTAGCTGACATCTTACCGATCGCGTATAATCCTTGTGTCTGCATTTTAAAAATAAAGACATGCAGTTATTGTCATCAACCAGTGTTTCAAGTGTAAATACGTAGTCCAGAAAATCTACATTCTTCATATATAATCTTCCTTTTATCTTCCAGCGGTCTTATTGAAACCACTTACTGATGTTTCGGAATCATGAGGCGCAATATATCTTTCCCGGCAATCCAGTAATGCTTCAAGGTACCCTTTATTCCAATGAGGCAAAGGAAACGGGTTGTGCTCCTTGTCTATTTCGCGCTGATTCAGAATAGCAAATTCCAGCCAGTATAAAAATGGCGAATCTTTTTTGTCACAGGCTTTTAAAGCATGACGGTCGTATACAAGCTTAGGAATCTCATCCGCTGTTATTTCTCCGCGTTCAAAAATAATATCGGCATAATCCCTGCATTCCTTGCATTCAATCATTTTTTGCCTCCCTTTTTAGTGCGTGGTTTCATTGGTTGATTTCTTGTCTTGGACGATTTTAAGGAAGTTTTTTAATTCTTCTGAAAGCTTATCAGCTTCCTTTAGTGCCTCAGGGCATACTTCTTCTTGTATAAAGAATGGGTTGTCATGAATGGATTTATCATTGTCCCAACCCAGATCTCCATACATCTTAGTTTTAAATACTTCATGGCATGAGGAGCGACCAAAACAAAATGCATCTTGTAATGCCTGGGTAATAGTTGTGTGCGCCTCTAAATAACCGTACACCCTTACAAAGGCCATGTATCGAAGAAATATATCAGCGTTCTTATCACATATTACATTCTTATCTACCAGCACTCTTTTAATAAACAAAGAAATACCTTCTGCGAATTCCAGCAGGTAATCTTCATCAATTTTGAGTTCACTCATTCATTATTCCTTAATGGCGATTTCCATAAATCAGGCTATTTCCTGCCAATCTTCTGCTGTAAAGTCATTAAAACTTGGGGCAAAAGGCAGCTCAGTCATTCTATGCAACAAAAGCCCCCTGGTTTCTTTATCCAAATAAATGTAAGAAAATTCCCAATCAAACATGCGCGCCTTTTTCCCCTCCAAAAGCATGGGTATGATTTCTGAAAATGGCATTGGAAAATCCATTTTATCCTCTACAATCCATCCCTCTGAGACCATTATGTCGTCGGTGTATGGGTAATGATCTAACATCGGCTGATAGCATACGACTCGTCCTTCTTTCATCTGGAAGTAAAGCTCATTGGCCCACGGCTCTCTTGTTATTTTTTCTCCAGCCTTCAGCCTTAATACCGCCTCATTAAAATTCATGGTATATATCCCTTTCCGTCATAAAAATGGCACGTCATCGTCTTCAAAAGCAGGCACACTTTCTTGCTCTCCTTTCTTTAAATAATCTTCAATCCTGTTCTTATCAAAGTACCTTGTGCCAGCGGGTTTACCTTTTAACTTATCTGCGGGAATTTCTCCACCATTTTCTATGCCCACTTTAACCATAACGCGTTTATTAAGAACCACTTCAGAGCAAAGTTTCCCCGCTTCGTATTCTTTTGAAACGTTTGCAGAGTCGGCAAAGTGCACAACCTTCCACATCATGGGTTTTGTGAAAACCAGAAAATCCCGAACCTCATGGCACTTTCCATTTTCATCATAAACACTCACAATCATATCCATCATTGGACTTCCTTTGGAGGACATAGCGTCCTTTGAGGACGTAATAACACCCTCGTATTCACCGTCTTTAAGCAACTGGAAACGCTCAGCCATTGCTTCTTGCTCTGATAAAACTTCATATTGGAACATTTTTATTCTCCTTTAATCTTTGAGGTGAGATGATCAATACATTTTTGTATTGAGTCCTTTTGCATGTCCTGCCAGCTTTCAGAGGTGGCCTTGTCCAGCCACTTTTGAAAGGTTTCTTCTGGAACTTTCAGTAAGTCAATCAAGCGCGTAATTTCTTTGACCTGCTCAACGGTTGCTAATTCCTGTGCGACCGCTTCACGCTCTAGGATGTGACGGCCGTAGAGTTTTGCAATCTCTTCGTAAGAAAAGGGAAAACTCTCTCCATCAGGGAAAGATTCAATCCTTGATTTCTTGACCAAACCCACTCGATGAACCCCTCGCTTTTGAATCTCAAACACAAGGTCAAATAGATAATCAAGCTTCTTGTAACAATCAAAGGTTTGTCCTAGAATTGCCAGGTTTTGGCCGTATTCATTTTTACTGTGGGAAGTAATAATAACGTTCATGTCAAGTCTGAATAAGAGGTTCAGGAGTTGTTTCATGCGTTTGTTTGCTTCTCCGTAATGACGGCCAAAATCCGTCCCAACCTTTCGCTCAGCCTTCTCAAGAAGGTCGTTGTAAAGCAACGTCAACGAATCAATCACAAGAGTTTTGTATTCGTGCTTAGTCGTTAAAAGCTCGCGAACCTCATTCACCATTTCATCAAAGTCTACGGTCATAAGTACCGCGCCATCCACTTTATCAATAGCTTTTACATACTGAGGCTTGTTCGTGGAGCCCTCCGTATCAATGATATAGGGCTTAGGAAACTGAATAGCTGCCATCGTTTTACCGACACCCGCATTTCCATAGAACAACGCCTTTAAACGGGACTCAATCATCGCGGGTTTCTTTGCTTTTAATGCCATTTTTACTGCCTCACATCTTATTAATTATTTAAACCAAAGCCATTTGCGTGGCTTCTTAAAATCTAATCGCTCTTTTGCCGTAATCTTATCTTTCATAATCATTCAATCTTCTCCATTTTTAACAAAGCTAACGCATCCAGTTCGGTTGCATTTTCAATAAAATCAATATGTCCAATGGCGGCAAACCGCGCCTGACTTTCAGATTCAAAGCGGTCTTCTGCCTTAAAAGACACAGTGGACTCACAGGGCGTGTAATCGGTGTCATAAATAACGTAATACCATCCATTCTCATCCTGAATAAGCTCATACTCATAGGCGCTGAATTTATGAATCATTAAAATCCTCCCCATATAACATCGCCGTCCTCGGAGTCCTCATAGGCATAACCATCGTGATGCATCTGCAAACGATGAAAAATATCGCAGGCATTTTGAAGGATGGCATTGAGGGATTTTTTGTAATAAGAAATAATGTTTTTGCGCGTTGTCTCAGCAAAAGAAATCTGCTTTTCCTGGTTGTTATCTTTAAGCATGGCAAGCATAGAGCACAGAAAGTCGCTGTTTATGGACTCATCCCGCCCATAACAGGCGTACTCTATTTCACGGTCTATGGATTCTATATAAAGGCGTGCAAGCTCGTTTTGCTCATCATCCGGAAGCATTTCAAGGTAAAGCGCATACTGGTCATCCTGATATTTTCCGTAATGGGATACCAGATTCTCCGCGTAATCGGTTAGATTTCGCTGATGGCTCACTTGTTTTACTCCTGTAAAAGCACCTTTAAGATTAAAGGGGTCGTCAATCCATGACAAACTGTCTTGATTTTCTTCATAGTTATGCGATAAACTACGTACGTTCATATAATTCACCTATCAGGTTTGTTTGAACACCGAGGTTGTAGGGTCGTAACCTATAGCCTCAGACTTATTTTTTACCTCTATTCCGCCTCTGCTGCTGAGCCAATTGCACCCATTCTTTTACTTAAATTGTTACGTTGTTTTTCTATAAACTCTACACACACATCCCCCATCGTCATATCCTTTATTAAGGACGCTTTTTTTAATAAAAGCCAGGTTTCACGCGGCATTCTAAAGTGAAATGCTTTATCATCTTCTGCTCTTGTTCTTAACCTTCCCATAAATACCTCTGTATTTTTGTATCAATTCGCTATGGATACTAATATATCACGGTACCTGAATACATTGCAATAGGTAACCGAAAAATAAATATTTGTGTGTCAGAAATAATACTTTTAATGTGTGCGATTTTCGTTTAGCATTGTGCAAATTAATAGAAGAGAAGTATATTGAATGTCTGATATATTAGAAAAAGAGATTATGCTTACCGAATTGGGTAAAATTATTACGACAACGTTGCTTTTAACCAACCCATGCCCGTACGCAATAACATTTGTTCTGTTTATGAAAGAAAATAAAGGTCACGCTAAAGTCAAAGATTTGTTTGATAGGTACATAGGAAACAGTATAGGTAATATTGGGTATTTATCTCATGTTATCAAAGGCGGTGTAGATTATGATTTATTTGAAGTTAAGAAGTAAGTAAGAAAGCCAGCAGACAAGTTACTTCATGTTACTTGCTGCCAATACAAATGCATGATTGCACTCCGCCAAGATTTCAATCGTGCTTTATAACACCGGACGCCAAAGTTTTGGCAATTAACGGCTTAGTGCGTCCATACACGAGGCAATTATAGCATGAGCTACTCGAATAACAACAGTTTAGGTTTAGATAATCTTTCTGATGATTCCCCAACAACCAGAGAATGCACTGGGTTCACCCAAATAAACAACAATGTAATAAACAACATCAAATGTGGCGATGCTTTCTTGGTGTGGTGCTATCTTTACTCAAAAACACCTAACTGGAAAACAATTAAACAAAATATAAGGAATGTTTATGGTTTTGGTGACGCTAAGATAAAAAAAATATTCTGCTATTTGCGCCGTGCAAACCTAATTGAGTATGTGCAAAACAAAGGTGCGAAAGGACAATACCAAAGTGTGCAAATTCGTATATTAACCGGCAAGAAATTTGATAAAACCCAGGCGTGGCTTGATGATGCACCGGTGGTACAGAAACCCGCACCAGCGGTGGTGCACACGAACGGAAACGAGGGACTACGTAATACTGATATTACTAAAGACATAAAAGAACATAATACTGAAAGTATATGTGCGACTGACGTCACACACGAAAGCGAACCATGTGCTTTTAATGAATTTTGGAATATTTACCCAATCAAGAAAAATAAGAGTCGCGCCAAAAGAATATGGGACAAGAAGAAGTTAAATAAAATAGCCGTTCTTATCTGCAATGATGTAAGCCATAGACAAGTTAATGATTCCTCTTGGGCTGATGAGCAATTCATACCTCACCCTTCTACCTACCTACAGAATGACCGCTGGACTGATGCGATAACCATCAACCAACCAAAGGCATCCGGTGGTAAGAACACGGGCGGTGATGCTTTATCGCGTGTCATTAACAAGCATTTAAAAACCCATGGGGAGACGTATGAACAGCACGGTAATACATATAACCCATTGCGTTGACATCGCATTAATAGCAAGGCTTTTTGCGCGTTTTAGAGGTCGCTACGGGGCGTTGTGGATCTCCAGAGCCACCTGCGATGACGATTGGCAGTACATCATGGAGGACTGGCTTGAAGAATTGTCCAGGTTTACGCTGAGTGAGGTGCGTGCTGCTGTCAACAAAACCCTGACAACGTATAAGGATTATCCTCCAACGCTTGGTCAGCTTGTTGATTTGTGTTTGAAAGAAGCCGGAACCCCTGAGCCTAACGATGTGGTTCGCATGATGGTGGCTAGGGATTTTAGTCATCCGTTAACGAAAATGATTTACGACAAAATTGGTTCATGGGCCTTAACCAATGGAAAAGAAGAAGATATTCAGCGCAAAACAAAAGAATATTACACGGATTGTCTTTCAGACTTTCATGCGGAACCTAAAAAAGCCTGGGCCCAACTGGAGTCCTTTAACGCAAAACCCAAAGAGCTTCCCCCTCCTTCCAAAATTCCGTCCGCCTCCGAGCGAAAAGGATTTCGTGAACGTATGTCCGAACACCAGGAGCGCCTTGAGAATTTAAAGCTGAATTGTGTCGGTAAGCCGTATCGTGAATTTGATGAAAAAGAAATCAACCCAAATAACCGATATTTTAAACCGGAAGTTTACGCGCAGTACCGCGCTTACCTGCTTTCCATCCCTGAAGAAGACGTTCTGATATTACCAGCGGTGTATGCATACGACCGGAGTCGCTTTATAAGCGCAAAAGAACAGCCAGAGATGCTTCGAAAGGCAGGATATATCCCTACCCCACAGGGTAATAATTTTGATTCAACCAGAGCCTCTGGTGGGCCTAAAAAGGATTACAAGAACTGGGCGGATTACTGACCATGAACAAAGGGCTATGGATAGTGCGAAAAAATTACCTTGAAACTCTGGTAAAAAAAGTTTCTGAATCTCATGGTGGCGATGATAAATGGTTCCTGGACGCTCACATTAAAGAGGTTTTGGACAGTTATTCGGATGAAAAAATAGAAGAGCCTATAGCGTGTTACGAGCAGATGGTTGCACGGTTTTGTTACAATAAGAGGAAGTAAAATGGACAAAATACAGGGGAAGGACGCCCAGAAGTTCATGGTTTGGCTTACGATGGTCAGCGCATTTTTGCCTAAAAACATGAGTCTCGAGGAAGCGCAGAGTATTTTTCTTCGTAAAAGGCAGGAGGAGAAGGGTGATGAAAAAGAAAAACAGTAAGTTGCGCAGCCGGGCCGAGGTGGCGGCACTTATGAAAGCTTTGTACGGGAAGGATGAGGTTAAAGATGACTGCAAAGGCTGTGATTCCGAGCGAGAACCAGGAACAGAAGGCACTTGTGAAATGGCTGACTTTTCACCCCATGTTGAAAAACTACTTTTGCAAGATTGATAATGAGGGAAAACGAACGCAGGTACAGGGATGGAATGCAAAGTTAATGGGATTACGTTCTGGTGTAAGCGACTTGTTTATTTACTATCCTACCGGTATTTATCATGGGTTGTGGTTGGAGGTGAAAAGGGCGATGAAGTACCCACCATCCGCAAGAAAAAGTGACACCTGGATTGCCCAGGAAATGTTTCACAAATATGTAAAAAGTGTTGGCTATTCGGCTAATTTCTGTTATGGTTGGGAGGATGGTAAGGACATCATCGAGCGTTATCTCCACTCTTGATTTTCCTATCATTTTTAATGCTTCCTGAAGCAGAGATCAAGTCCACACAGGGTCCGATCTAAGACCGCAACCCTTAGATCGGATTTTATATTTAAACCTTGTTCTTATCATGATAGGCTTCTATAAATTTTTCGACTGTTTCATGCTGAAAATCTCTAAAAATATTTATTTCAATATCTTCAGATGTTAAATTTAATGACCTTAAGCTTTCATCTAACAAATCGCTTTCTCCAAAAATCATCCCTTCAATCCAATTCCTGCATTCTTCTCTTTCTGAAAAATTAAGTTTATTCAGAGAATTCAATAAATCTACTCTTTGTTCCTGAAGTTCATTCAAAATTATTTCCTGTAAATCTGCCATTATTTTCTCCGGTTAATTGCTTTCAATGATGCTATCATACGAAATGATTTCGTGTGTGTCAACAATTTATGGTATTTATTTATGAAATTATTTCATGTATAATGATCGTGTTAATTCTAAAGGAGAAAGCAATGGAAGATATTATTCCGCGTTTGAATCTTAAAGAAATTCGTAAAAAATTCGGAAAAACTCAAAGGGAAATGGCTGCTCATATTGGTTGTACTACAAGGTGTTATCAAATGTATGAATCCGGTTCTCAGAGTTTTCCTAACCATAGAAATACTTTGCTTTATTTTTTATCAAGACAGTGGGAAAAAGGCGTGGGTTTGTTATAATGCACTAAAGAACGCCCCGGTATAATCGGATGCCAGTTTTCAGCTCCAAATCAAAAGCCGCATTAAGTACCTGTCACCCAGACCTTCAAACAATTTTTAACCACGTTATACGGTTTTACGACTGTATTGTTCTTGAAGGCTTTCGAAACGAAGAAGACCAAAACAAAGCATTAGCGTCCGGCCATACCAAACTTCAATGGCCAAATGGCAAACACAATACCTATCCTTCCATGGCGGTTGATGCTGCCCCATTTCCACTTGATTTTAGTAACGAAAAGCAATTGCGAGTGTTCGCAGGTTTTGTGCTGGGTAGCTCTTGTGTCATGAAAGC
>JAHFOW010000258.1 GCA_023261465.1 Planctomycetota bacterium | reverse complement strand
CCCCCCTGGCATTTTTATAATCACTCAGGATTTTTTCTACCTTTGATAAATCAATGCCCTTATCTTTTGGCTGTTCGCAGGTTTTCGTAGCCATGATTTTAACGATCTATTTCTCCTAAAACAATATCCAGGCTCCCAATGGTAGCAACCACATCGGGCAGCAATCGACCTTCAACCATCTTCGGCAACGCCTCAAGATTGACAAAGGAAGGCGGCCTGATTTTTAATCGATACGGCCGGCTCGACCCGTCGCTTACGATATAAAACCCCAACTCTCCTTTGGGGGCTTCAATACTGAAATACACTTCCCCCTTTGGAGGTTTGATGCCTTCAATAATTATTTTAAAATGCTGGATCATAGACTCCATATTCGTCTCCACATCCTCTTTGGGAGGAAGGGTGATATTCGGTATCCGTGCAATGATATCCCCTTTCGGAAGTATATTGAGCGCCTGGTGTACAATACTGTTGCTCTGCCGCATCTCTTCCATCCTCACAGAGTACCGATCATATACGTCCCCATTTTTACCCAGGGGAACGCTAAAATGGTATTTATCATACCCGGAATAGGGTTCAGCCTTTCTGATGTCCCAGTTAACTCCGGAACCCCTTAAACTCGGACCGCTCAACCCATAATCAATAGCATCCTCAGCAGAAATAATACCAACGCCAACGGTACGCTTCTTCCATATAGGATTCTCCGTTAAGAGCGTCTCATATTCATCGAGCCGTGAGGGAAATTCCATAACAAATCTTCTGGTCTTTTCCATAAATCCTCCCGGCAAATCCCTCGACACGCCACCCACACGGATATACGAAAGATTCATCCGCGCCCCGGAAACCATTTCAAAAATATCATAGATGGTTTCACGCTCCCTGAAACAATAAAAGAACACCGTCATCGCGCCAATATCCAGGGCATGGGTTGCCAGCCACAACAGATGGGATGATATCCTTGTCAGTTCACATATCAGCACGCGGATATGCTGCGCCCTTTCAGGTAACTCAATTCCCATCAATTTTTCTACGGCCAGAACATAGGCAAGGTTATTTGAAAAGGGGGCGACGTAATCCAGGCGATCGGTAAGTGGAATGCACTGATGGTAGGTTTTGTATTCCGCAAGTTTCTCTACTCCTCTGTGGAGAAATCCGACATGGGGTATGGCCTTTGTTATCGTCTCTCCGTCCAGCTCCAGCAACAGCCTCAGCACGCCGTGTGTACTGGGATGCTGCGGACCCATGTTGATAGTCATTATGTGAGTAGTCGTTTGGATAGCCGCCGTCACGCCTCATCCTTTCGGTAAATCTCACGGAGGGTGGCGGGTTGTCTCCCGTCAATAGGATAGTCCTTTCGTAATGGATGCCCTTTGAATTCATCGGGCATAAGTATCTTTCTCAAATCTGGGTGGCCATCAAACTGTATTCCAAACATATCATAGGCCTCACGCTCATGCCAGTTTGCCGTTTTCCAAACATGTGTTACCGTTGATACCCTTGGTTCATTTGATGGGATGTATACCTTGAGACGAACACGATGGTTTTTGGAGAGGGAATAAAGGTGGTAAACCACCTCGAAGACGCCATTCGATTCAACACGGTCAACACCGCACAGGTCCGACAAAAAGTTAAACTCCAGATCCTCGTTTTCCTTCAGAAATCCAGCAATCTCGGAAATACTCTCCCTTTTTACAACGAGAGTCAATTCATTGAGAAATATACTGAAATCTACAAATGCATCAGGAAATCTGTTTTTTATCAACGTAGCTAGAGACTCATTATCCATGGCGTACTGATTCTTTTTCAATCTTCTTCTGTATTTCCATTATAGCGTGAATCAATGCTTCAGGCCTGGGCGGACATCCCGGCAGATATACATCAACAGGAATAACCTGGTCCAACCCCTGAACAACACTGTAGGTATTAAACACACCGCCAGATATCGCGCAGGCACCCATTGCAATAACCCACTTGGGTTCCGGCATCTGGTCGTAAATCTTTCTTGCCACCGACGCCATCTTGTAGGTGAGCGTGCCGGCGACAATCATTAAATCAGACTGACGGGGAGAAAACCTGAATACCTCTGCCCCGAAACGTGCAAGGTCAAAACGGGGGGCAACAGCCGCCATCATTTCTATGGCGCAACATGCCAACCCGAAAGGCATAGGCCAGAGGGCAGATTTTCGCGCCCAATTGACCATCGTATTCACGGTAGTTGTGAGGATATTATCACCCAGATGGCTTTCTAATCCCACTCCAACCCTCCCCTCTTCCAAATATAAAAATAGCAGACAAGCATGATACCAATAAAGGTCAGCATTTCAATAAACCCAAAGAGCTTGAGTGACTTAAACACCACTGCCCATGGGTAGAGAAAGATAACTTCAATATCAAAAACAACAAAAAGCATTGCGATAAGGTAAAACTTTACCGAAAAACGCTCTCGCGCTGTTCCCACGGGTTCAATACCGCATTCATAAGGTGTAAGTTTTTCCCTTGTAGGCCTGCGCGGCCCCAGAATTGCCGAAAGCCCTATGTTCGTAACCGCAAAGCCTACAGCTATAATAAACAAAATTAGTATAGGTAAATAATTAATCATAAAGCTTAATTATAGAATTATTTTAAAAAAAGTCAAAGATATTTACACGAATAGGTGTAACACCCTGTAACATTTGCTGAAAAAGCGCAAGTATAATGCCATTTTTACTAATAACATCTAAGACATTAATTCGTAAATAGTTATAAACAAATATTTATTAAAACGCCCCCCATAAAAACTGGTCAAAATAATGGGAAATGGTGGAATTCAACATGTGGGGAAAAATGGATATGAGAGTGGAAAATACTTCACTTGGCTAAAAAAAGAGGGAGGCTGAATCGCCTCCCTCATAAAAAATACCCCTATTAATCTCAATCGCCTATCTCACAGAAGAACACTCACCGCAGATATAGCATCACGTACCTTCGGATATACGAGTCCCTGTGATGCGCAGTTTATAATCCAGTCATTCTTATCCGGAGCGACTGCATTTGCGCACCCATCCGTCTTGCCCAGCACAT